>DXIJ01000048.1 GCA_019112945.1 Candidatus Monoglobus merdigallinarum
CAACTACCCCACTGATGTTTTCGATATGCTTTCTTGAAGCGATCTCGGGAACAACTCCGCCGTAGAGCTTATGCAGCTCTATCTGCGTATTTATGACATTTGATAGGACATTTGTACCGTCCTCAACTACCGCAGCGGCAGTCTCATCACATGAACTCTCTATAGCAAGTATCTTCATTATCTATCACCGTCAGTCTTTCCGCCCTATTCGGGCTCTTTATTATCAAAAAGCGTTTTGGTCATTAAAACTGCGTCACTGCCGTCCGGATAGTATTTCCGCCTCAGCCCTACCTCTCGGAATCCAAGCTTTGAATACATTGAGACAGCTCCAAGGTTTGCCGCTTTGACCTCAAGATTTACAAGCTCCGCACCAAGCACAAGACTTATGCCCGTCAGCACCTCCATAAGGCATTCACCGATGCCTTTGCGCCTTAAATCCGGAGCAACCGCAATATTCGCTACCTCCGCAATGCCGGCGGCGACCCAAAGGCTTGCATACCCGGCAAGCTCACCGTCTCCGCACTCAGCAAGCAAAAAAAGAGAAACACTGTTATAAATCTCGCTCTCAAACATTGAATACGTCCAGGATTCGCTGCCGAAGCACTCGCGTTCAATCTCAAGAACACGGCCGATATCGTCACTGCTGAGTAATTTAAACTTTATCATAGCTCAGCTTGTCGGCAATTGCCGCGACGCATTTCTTTATCTCTTTAAGACAGCTTTCATAAACACTAATATCCCCGCCGTATGGGTCTGATATCTCAATACCGAGACCCGAGTACTCTCCTAAGGTGAACACCTTTTCCGAAAGCTCACTGTTGCCGCTGAGTATCATTTTCAGCATTTGCTTGTGACTGCTTGACATAGTCAGCACGACATCAAACTCTTTAAGCATATCAAGGCTCAAAGCAGTGGGCACATGACCGCTTATATCTATATTCTCACGTTTCATTGCACTGAGTGAATTTTCGGACAGTACAGAGCCCGGCGCAACACTGAGCCCTGCCGAGGCCGACGCCGCAGCTATCCCCCTGCGGCGGCAGATTTCATTGAACAATCCCTCCGCCATAGGACTTCTGCATGTATTGCCGGTACACACAAATAAAAACCTTTTAGGCTTCTCATGCGCACTTTTAAATTCAAACTCACTCGCTGAAGCAACTCGGTTTCCGGCAGCCCTGTAAAGTCTGTTTCGAACAGCTGCCCATTTATCGTTATCGGGGATCTCCGGCGCGAATATTACACGCACTCCCATCTCATCCATATCCCTCAGCACACGGAACAGATTTGCTTCCGCATCCCTGGGAGACTTACGGTCTCCGAGCGTTTTTATCACCCGCCCGCGGGATAAGCCGTTTTTGACCGTCTCAAGCATCTGGTCAAACACTATAATGCCGCAGCTGACGCTCTGCCTGTTAACGCAGTCGATAACCTCATCAACACTGCCCTTTAGAATAACGACCTCCGCCGCAGGCGAATAGTGCTTATATTTGAGGCCCGGAGATTTCGGGGTCTCACCATCGGCCACACTGTCATGCAGCGTAACCTTTTCTTTAAGCACATCCTCGATCATCCCCGCTGTTATATCGCCCGGCCGGTAGATGACGGGAGAGGCCGTCATATCTATAACCGTAGACTCAACGCCGACAGCACAATCGCCGCCGTCGATTATGGCATCTACCCTGCCGCTCATATCCTCAACACAGTGCTTAAAGCTTGTCGGGCTGGGCTTGCCGGAAAGATTTGCACTGGGCGCGGCAACAGGCCTACCCGTGAGCTTTAAAAATTCCAGAGCTGTACGGTCGGATGGCATTCTGACACCGACTGTTTTAAGCCCCGCTGTGACCTCGTCGGGGACAGAGTCTCTGCGCTTTAAAATAACGGTAAGCGGCCCCGGCCAAAAATGCTCCATCAGCATTTTTGCCTTTTCCGGCACCTCCTCCGCCACTGTATCGACCTGCTTGATATCATGCACATGAACTATCAGCGGGTTGTCTCCGGGTCTGCCCTTAGCCTTGAATATTTTACGGACAGCCTCCGGATTAAGCGCATCTGCACCGAGACCGTACACCGTCTCGGTCGGAAAAATGACCGTGCCGCCGCCCGTGATTATTTCGGCAGCGGTCTTTAGATCCCGGCCGTTTGCTGATAATAATTTTGTTTCCATGCTAACACCATTCAATTACGTATTATACTTCTCCCTCCGCCTGAGCCCGGAGCTTTTCGCTCTGGTCGGTTGTGATCAATGCATCTATTATTTCGTCCAGATCGCCATTCATTATCTGCTCAAGCTTGTAGAGCGTCAGACCTATCCTATGATCGGTCATTCTGCCCTGAGGGAAGTTATAGGTTCTTATTCTCTCGCTCCTGTCACCGGTTCCTACCTGGCTCTTTCTGTCTGCCGCAATCGCAGCATTACGCTCCTGCTCCATTATATCATAAAGCCTTGAACGGAGCATTTTCATTGCCGCTTCACGGTTCTTATGCTGACTGCGCTCGTCCTGACAGGTCACAACAATGCCTGTCGGCTTGTGGGTTATCCTTATTGCCGATTCGGTCTTGTTTATATGCTGACCGCCCGCGCCGCTTGAACGGTAGGTATCGATTTCCAAATCATCGGGATTTATCTCCACCTCGACATCATCTACCTCAGGAAGAACCGCGACCGTCACCGTTGAGGTATGGATACGCCCGCCGGATTCTGTCTCGGGCACCCGCTGTACCCTGTGAACTCCGCTCTCAAATTTCAGACGGCTGTAGGCTCCCTCTCCGTTTATCATAAACGTAACTTCCTTTATACCGCCGATACCTATCTCGTTTATATTTAAAACTTCAGTTTTCCAGTTTTTGCTGTCGGCATACATAGAGTACATTCTGAACAAGTCCCCGGCAAACAGTGCGGCTTCATCACCGCCCGCACCTCCGCGGATCTCGACCATAACGTTTTTATCATCATTCGGGTCTTTGGGCAGCAGCAGAACCTTGAGCTCTTCTTCAATCCTTTCTATATTCGCCTTTGCCTCCTTTGACTCTTCGACCAGCATCTCTTTAAATTCCTTGTCGGTCTCGGGGTCGTCCATCAACGCTTTCGCATCTTCGATAGTCTCTTTATTCTTTTTATACTCCCTGTATTTCTCAACTATCGGAGTCAGATCCGAATGCTCCTTGCACAGCTTGCGCCAGGTCTCCTGGTCTGCAATGACCTCCGGGTCGCTTATCTTGTTTGCCAACTCCTCATACTGCTCTTCCAAAAACGATAATTTCTCAAACATTAGCTTCTCCTGTAAAATTAAACTTCGATTTTATTCTATCTCAGACGCTCTATATCTCACCCTTTGACTTTGCCTTGAGATATGAATTGATAAAGCCGTCTATCTCACCGTTCATCACCGCGTTCACATTTCCGGTCTCATAACCTGTACGGTGGTCTTTTACCATGCTGTACGGATGGAATACATACGAACGTATTTGATTGCCCCACGCGATCTCTGTCTGTACACCCTTTAAGTCCTCTATCTTATCTTTCTGCTCGCGCTCCGCGATCTCGACCAGCTTTGATTTTAAGACCTTCATAGCGGTCTCCTTATTCTTGTGCTGGCTTCTCTCATTCTGGCAGGTGACAACAATGCCGGTCGGGATATGCGTTATACGTATCGCCGATTCGGTCTTATTGATATGCTGACCACCCGCACCGCTTGAACGATAAGTGTCAATTCTAAGATCCTCCTGATTTATCTCAACGTCGAGCTCCTCATCAAGCTCTGGTATCACCTCGCACGATGCAAATGACGTATGCCGCCGCGCCGCCGAATCAAACGGTGATATCCTGACGAGCCTGTGAACACCTTTTTCAGATTTTGCGTATCCGTACGCATTCAGCCCCTCCACCGAAAATGTCACGCTTTTTATTCCGGCCTCTTCTCCGGCGAGATAGTCTATGACCTCGGTCTTATAGCCTTTACGCTCAGCCCACATGGTATACATTCTGTAGAGCATTTCGCACCAGTCCTGTGCCTCTGTGCCGCCCGCGCCCGAATGCAGCGTTATGATAGCGCTCAGCTTATCATACTTGCCGCACAGCAGCGCGTCAAGCTTCATGGCTTCAATTCTGTCAGAGAGTTCCTTATATCCCGATCTGACCTCTGATAAAACGCTGTCGTCATTCTCCTCCACGGCAAGCTCTGTCAGCGTCATCAGGTCCTCGTGGGTTTCCTTTATCTTATTGTACTTCTGAACCTTATCTTTAAGCGACTTAATCATCTGCAGCGTTTTTCCGGCCTTTTCCATATCCGAATAAAAATCGCTTTCAAATGTTTTCGCTTCAAGCTCCTTTATCTCATTCTCGGTTTCAGCCAGGTTAAAGTGAATCCCTCAATTCTATAATATCACTTTTCATACTTTCAAGCCCTGACTTGTATTCATCAAATGCTATCACTTTATCACCTCTGCTTGCAAAATTTTGTTAATTATACATTGCCGTTCATCTGATCCTTTTCAAGACAGCAGTTCTTGTACTTCTTTCCGGAACCGCAGGGGCATGGATCATTTCTGCCAATTTTTACAACGCGGCGTACAGGCTTTTTCTTAACGGTACCGTCGCCGCCCGCATTCTCAGCAGTTGGCTTTGCAACCTGCTCACGCTCCATCTTGGTCTGGGGCACTACGTGGAACAAGTGCTTGACCGTATCCTCCTTGATGGACTCGGTCATCTCCTCAAACATGTCCATTGCTTCAAACTTATACTCAATAACAGGATTATGCTGTGCGTATGCGCGCAGATAGATACCCTGACGGAGCTGCTCCATGTTATCAATATGATCCATCCACTTTTGGTCAACAACCCTGAGCATTATTATACGTTCGATCTCGCGCATTGCGTCCCCGAACTGCGCCTCTTTTCCGACGTACTTCTTCTCTGCGTCTTCCGTTATATACTCTGTCAGTCTGTCCTGCGTCATCTTGTCTATCTCAACATCGGTGAACTTCATAAAATCCTGCGGCATTTCGCCGAGTATGGTCTCGATATGCTCGCGCATACCTTCCCAGTCCCATTCCTCCGGAACATTCCCCTTATCGCCGATATACCGGCCGACTACACCGTAGATAACGTCCTTTATCATTTTCATGACATTATCTCTCAAATCTCCGCCGTCCAGAACCTGATCGCGCTGCTTATATATAATCTCTCTCTGCTGGTTATTGACGTCATCGAACTGCAATACGTTCTTTCTTATATCAAAATTCTTGCCCTCAACACGCTCCTGCGCCGTCTCGATAGCACCGCTCAGCATTTTGCTCTCAATAGCGTCTCCGTCCTCAAGGCCGAGTGTGTTCATGACCTTTGAGATACGTTCGGGAGCAAACAGCCTCATCAAATCGTCCTCAAGCGAGATATAAAACTTTGATTTTCCTATGTCGCCCTGACGTCCGGCACGGCCGCGCAGCTGGTTATCGATACGTCTGCTCTCATGTCTCTCGGTACCCATAATATTGAGTCCGCCCGCAGCCAGAACCTCCTCCTGCTCCGGCTCGATCTCCGCCTTGAATTTATCGTTGAGCTCTTTAAACATCTTTCTTGCGTCTAAGATCTCCTGATCGTCCGTCTCGGCATAACCCGTTGCCTGGTTTATCATCTCCTCCGAATATCCGAGCTTTTCCATCTCATGCCTTGCCAAAAACTCGGCATTTCCGCCGAGAACGATATCGGTTCCGCGGCCTGCCATGTTGGTTGCTATTGTGACCGCACCTTTCTTTCCTGCCTGCGCCACTATCTCAGCCTCTTTGTCATGGAACTTTGCATTCAGCACATTATGCTTAATCCCGCGCTTTCTGAGCATTTTGCTCAGCTTCTCCGACTTCTCGATAGAGACCGTACCGATAAGCACCGGCTGTCCCTTTTCATGCGCCCGTACTGCATCCTCTATAACGGCGCTGAACTTTGCGTCTTCGGTCTTATAGACACTGTCGGGCTCGTCAACCCTGATAAGCGGCTTGTTCGTCGGGATAACTATAACATCAAGCTTATATATCTCCTGAAATTCATCCTCCTCGGTCTGCGCGGTACCGGTCATGCCGGAAAGCTTCTTATAAAGGCGGAAGTAGTTCTGGAAAGTTATTGTCGCAAGCGTCTTTGACTCGTTTTCGACCTTAACGCCCTCCTTGGCCTCTATCGCCTGGTGCAGGCCGTCGTTATAGCGTCTGCCGAACATCATACGTCCGGTGAACTCATCGACAATAATGACCTCTCCGTCTTTTACAACATAATCTCTGTCTTTCTTCATAACGCCGATAGCCTTGATGGCCTGATTGATATGGTGCGACAGGGTCATGTTTGTCGGGTCTGTCAGATTTTCAACATGAAAAGCCTCCTCGGCCTTTTTAACACCGCGCGGCGTCAGCATTGCCGTCTTTGCCTTTTCGTCTACAATATAGTCGTACTGGTTCAGCTCTTCCTCATCCTCTACCTCGACCTTGGAATCCGTCTCGACGACCTTTTTGAATTTCATCGTCTTTGCAAACCTGTCAGCCTGAGTGTAGAGGTCGGTTGATTTATCCCCCTGACCGGAAATAATCAGCGGCGTTCTCGCCTCGTCTATCAGAATGCTGTCGACCTCATCGACAATCGCGTAATGATGACCTCTCTGAACTTTGTTTTCCTTATAGATTACCATATTGTCACGCAGATAGTCAAAGCCCATCTCATTATTCGTTCCGTAAGTTATGTCAGCGCTGTACGCTTCCTTTCTGGCTCTGTTGTCCATATCATGAATAATCAGACCGACAGTCAGCCCAAGATAGTTATAGAGCTTGCCCATCCATTCGCTGTCACGCTTTGCAAGGTAGTCGTTGACCGTAACGATGTGCACGCCCTTGCCCTCAAGCGCATTAAGATAAGCCGGCAAAGTCGCAACAAGCGTTTTACCTTCACCGGTCTTCATCTCGGCTATCCTGCCCTGATGAAGCACGATACCGCCGACGACCTGAACAGGGAAGTGCTTCATTCCCAAAACTCTCCACGCAGCCTCGCGGCATACCGCAAAGGCTTCGGGCAGGATATCATCGGTCGTCTCACCGTTTTTAAGTCTCTCTTTGAGCCTTGGAGTCATTGCTTTAAGCTCCGCATCACTTTTCTGCGCCATCTCATCTTCAAGCGCAAGAACCTTTTCGGATATCGGATATATTTTTTTAAGCTCTCTGTCGCTGTACGTTCCGATAACCTTTTCAATTATTCCTTTTATTCCTATTGCCATTATTATGGTACCTCCAAATCAAATTAACGCTAAAGCCGCGCACATACAGCGCCGCTGAATAATTATTTTTAAAACACCGCTACTGCTTAATCTGGCTGACAGCGTCCAGCGTATTTGTTATAAGCAAGCCGGTAAGGTTTTGACCCTCGACTTTCCATTCTCCGCCGTCCTTTACCATTGTAACGTTCACGTTTTCGGTGACATTGGGGATCTCACCGCTGCTTAAAACCGTTCTGAGCTGTTCATCCATCAGGTTTTGATAGTCCTCCCTGGTCATGGTTTCAAGACGCTGCTGATACTCCGCGCTCGAGACCATAGCCACTATACTTTCAACGTACTTCTGCATTACCTGAGACGAATCAATCATCGTTATGTCAGCATTTACCGTCGCCCTGTCACCGCTTTCGGCATTTACGGTCCTTACGGTGTATGTCACATTACCGAGAGATGACAGAATGATTTTAGTAAGTTCGGAACTCTCGTCTATACCTGCCGAGACACAGTTTCGGTTCACAGCCGCCGCGTCTCCGCTCACAAACGCCTGCATAACTGTATTAAACGCCTGCTCGGCTTCCTGCTTTGCGGCCTCCGTATTGCCCGTACACGAGGACAAAGCTGCCGTAAGTGCCGTTAAAACAATAAAAACCTTTAAATAATCGATACATTTTTTCATATCAAAATTCCTCTCCGCTGCGCCGAAAATTAACACAGCTAAAAAATATTGTGCAGCTGCACAGGCTGCGGCAAGCATAAACAATACTCAAAGCTGCAAAAAACATAAAGTATTTCCCTATTATCTAAAACCGTACTTAAAGTAAATTATACACTAATTCAAAAAAAAGTCAATGCAATTTGAGGATATTTTAGCTAATTCCGGCTGCAGCTCTAAAACCCCGCAAAAATCACGGTAAATTACACCAAAAAAACATGTTTTTATACTTGAAATAAAATCGCATAAGGTGTATAATGTAAAATAAGTGAATTTAACAAAAATTTCACAATGTTTATTCGACAAAAATTAATTTAGTTATAAAAATAATTATTTATTATA
>DXIJ01000049.1 GCA_019112945.1 Candidatus Monoglobus merdigallinarum
CAGAATTAAAGATCATTGAAAATGCCGGCCATGTTGTAAATGAAGAATCCCCAAAAGTTTTAGCAAAAATATTGGATGAATATTACAGGTTACATTCCTAAAATAAAAATAATATGAAAAAGACCTGATCCCCGTGTTTTATGAAATGACAAAATGGTGTTTTAAATATATAAAGTGAGGCAAAAACAATGATCGATAAAATGATTATAAGAGGCGCTAAGGTTCACAATCTGAAAAATATAGATGTTGATATCCCTTTGAATAAGATTGTAGGGATAGCCGGAGTTTCAGGCTCCGGAAAATCCTCGCTGGCACTGGGGGTATTGTATGCGGAGGGCTCCAGACGCTATTTGGAGGCGTTGTCAACCTATACGCGCAGAAGAATGACGCAGGCTTCAAAAGCGGCAGTAGAGGAAGTGTTGTATGTACCGGCGGCGCTTGCACTGCATCAACGTCCCGGTGTACCGGGTATCCGCAGCACCTTTGGCACCGGTACGGAGCTGCTCAACAGTCTGCGCCTGATGTATTCGCGGCTTGCCGGTCACCGCTGTCCAAACGGACATTATCTAAAGCCGTCTTTGGCGGTTGCGGCAGGTAAAGAACTGCTCTGCCCCGAATGCGGTATTCACTTCTACGCTCCGTCCGCAGAGGAACTGGCGTTTAATTCGCAGGGAGCCTGTCCGAAGTGCGGCGGAACAGGAACCGTACGTACAGTTGATATAGACTCTTTAGTACTGGATGATTCGCTTACCATTGACGAGGGAGCGGTTGCGCCGTGGAACAGTCTGATGTGGTCGTTGATGACCGACGTCTGCCGTGAAATGGGCGTCCGCACCAATATTCCGTTTAAGGAGCTCACTGAACAGGAAAAAGAGATCGTCTATCATGGTCCGGCCGTCAAAAAGCATATCCTATACAAAGCAAAAAAATCCAATCAAGCGGGCGAGCTTGATTTTACCTACTATAACGCAGTCTATACAGTGGAAAACGCCCTTGCCAAAGTAAAAGACGAAAAAGGCATGAAGCGGGTGGAAAAGTTCCTGAAAGAGGATATCTGTCCGGAGTGCGCCGGGACGCGTCTTTCCGCAGCGGCACGCTATCCCAAACTGCGCGGGATTTCTCTTGATAAGGCCTGCACTATGACGCTTTCGGAGCTGGTTCACTGGGTGCAGGGTGTACCTGAATCCTTGCCGGAGGAAATGCGTCCGATGGCGCAAAGTATCTGCGAGGCTTTTTTAAATACTGCGCGGCGGCTTACTGATTTGGGGCTTGGCTATCTGTCGCTTGACCGTTCTTCCGCAACTCTTTCCACGGGGGAGAGGCAGCGTATGCAGCTTGCCCGCGCTGTCCGCAACCGCACGACAGGCGTTTTGTATGTGCTGGATGAACCATCGATCGGGCTGCACCCGTCCAACATTGTGGGCCTTACCGGCGTTATGCACGATCTTGTTGCCGACGGCAACTCGGTCATTTTAGTTGACCATGATACTCAGATACTGAGAGAAGCGGACTGGATCATTGAAATGGGGCCTCAGGCGGGAGCAAAGGGCGGATATGTTATCGCCGAGGGTACAGCCGCTTCGATCAAGGAAAATTCCTCCTCGCAGATCGGAGATTTTTTGTCAGGTGAAGCCAAAACACAGCTGCGAAGCTGTGCGCCTCCCGATAAAATGTTTGAAAACGGAACTCTTAGTCTGTCCACAGCACAGCTGCACACTGTAAAGCCGCTGGAGGTCAACATCCCAAAGGGACGGCTTACCGTTGTGACCGGTGTATCCGGCTCCGGAAAAACGACAATGGTTTTGGAAAGCCTGGTACCGGCGCTGGAGGCAATGATAAGCGGCAGAAAGCTGCCGGAGCACATCCGTGAGATAAACGCCGGGGGAATCCGGCATATCAAGCTGATAGATGCAACCCCTATCGGTATCAATGTGCGCTCCACTGTGTCGACCTATGCAGGGCTGCATGATGAACTGAGAAAGCTCTATGCAAAATCTGCTGACGCAAAGGAGAAAGGTCTGAAAGCAAGAGATTTTTCTTATAATACCGGAAGTCTGCGCTGTCCCGGCTGTGACGGTACAGGCGTTGTCAGCCTGGATGTGCAGTTTTTGCCGGACGTCAATATTCCCTGTCCGGACTGCCGCGGCTCGCGGTATTCAAGGGCGGCATACGGTGTTAAACTGGCGGATAAATCAGGACGATACCTCTCTTTGCCGGAACTGATGGATATGGACGTCAATTCCGCCATTGAGTTTTGCAGTGACATGAAACCGGTAAGCCAAAAGCTGAAAATACTCAGGCAGCTCGGGCTTGGCTACCTGACGCTGGGTGAAGAAACGCCGAGCCTTTCGGGCGGGGAAGCGCAGCGGCTGAAGCTGGCAGGTGAGATCGGCAAAACGCAGGCCGATTCCGTTTTTGTATTTGACGAACCAAGCATTGGTCTTCATCCGCTGGACGTTCAGGTTTTGCTGCAGGTATTCCAGACACTGCTTGACAGCGGAGCGACCGTGATCGTCATTGAACACGATCAGGACATTATCCGGAATGCGGACTATATTATCGATATGGGTCCCGGAGGAGGAGACGACGGCGGAAGAATTGTCGCTGCAGGCACTCTTAGGGAGATCAAAAATAATCCAAACAGTATTACGGGATTATATTTATAACAATACGAGAGTTAATATACAGTGTTGCAAAAGAAACAAGTTTTTTTTGTTTCTGCTGTTTGATACAGGGATAGATGCTTACTATTGTTTTCTGTCAAAAAACAAACAACCGACAGCTTAAAACTGCCGGTTGTTTCCTTTTTACTGGATATTAGCCGAAGTATCTCTTCAAAAGTCCCTCAAAGCCGCAGCCGTGACGGGCTTCGTCACGAAACTGCAAATTCAAAATGCCGATTTTATCGGGGTTTGCGGGCTTTTTTTGAGCAGGAAAAATCGATTTGCCCACCGTTTGCCCACAAGAAATTCTTGCCCACAAAATTACTTTAGATATGCTTATTCTGCACTTTTAAAGGAATCGATTTCGTCAAAGTTCATTCCATCGTTTTGCTCTAGAAACTGAAGCAAAGATTTTTTTGTTACTTTTCTGCATCCAAGCTTTATAGAGCGCAGATAGCCCTTATTTATCAGTTTATAAACATAATTCCGATTGACCTTTAAAAGAGCTGCTACCTCACTGATAGTATACAACAAATCCTGCGATTTGTCAATGTCCGGGTCACTTTTCTGCGTCATGTTATCATCCACCTCCTGGTACATTATTCATCTCTAAATTCACATGTTCAATCGCTTGTCTAAGTTTTTTTAATGCGGAGTGCTTTTGAACATACACACTGTTCAAATTACTGCCCAGCAATTGCGCTATATCTATCAACGCAAATTCTCCTACAACATTAAAGATAATTATAATTCTTTCAAGTCGTGGCAATTTTAAAACTGCATCAATTATAGAACGATTCTCAAAAGCACTGAGAGTTATATGAATTGCCATTTTGTAGAATATTTTACGACATTCATAATATAGGTGCTCCTGGTTCTGTTGGCTAAGCAGACGGATAGCCGCTCACCGGCAGGGAACGTACCGGTTAGATGCGCTATTCATTTTTCAAAGAGCGCGGGAATGTCTTTATCTATAAACACGAGTAAAATGGCGTAAATCTAATTGCATATAAACAAATGACCCCAGAATTTTTTCTGAGGCCATCCGGCTTATTCTATGGTGAATTTTGAGATGTTTAATGCAATGTGCATCATTATGTATTGTCTCAAATCCTCATCCAA
>DXIJ01000007.1 GCA_019112945.1 Candidatus Monoglobus merdigallinarum
TATTTGTAAAGGGGTCAGTTTAAAAGAAATATAATTGTAAATTGCCTTGATTTTTTTGTAAATTTATGGTTTAATATAACATAGAGTTTTGCGATTATTTTGTATTTGCGTATAAGCGTTTTGCTTTAGGAATATTATAATTAATAATTGAAGCAAGCTGTTTCGGAGGTGGTTAGAGATGATTTATTACGAGAAGTCCGTTTCATCGGAGCAGATATACAGCGGTAAGATTATTAAGGTTCGGCTTGATAAGGTCGAAATGCCGGACGGCAGCCTGGCCGACCGCGAGCTTGTAGAGCACCCGGGCGGGGTCGGTATCGTTGCCGTGACTGACGAGAATGAGATAATCCTTGTCAAGCAGTTCCGCAAGCCGTTTGAAAAGGATATATACGAAATACCGGCAGGTAAGCTTGAGCCCGGAGAGGATCACCGCGAGTGCGGTATTAGGGAATTGAGCGAGGAGACAGGCTGCAGGGCGGACAGCTTTGAGTACCTGGGTTTTATGTACCCGTCTCCCGGATTTCTTGACGAGGTAACTCATATTTATCTTGCCACCGGACTGCACCGCGGCAGTGCGCACCCTGATGATGACGAGTTTTTGGATGTTTTGTATGTGCCGGTAAAAGAGGTCAGACAAATGATAATGGACAACCGGATAAACGATGGAAAAACTGTTTTTGGAGTTCTCAAGGCTCTGGAATTTCTGAAAGGTTAAGCGAGGTCTTATAATGGAAAATACGAAAATGGAAGTAAAAATAAATAATATGGAATATACCATAGTCAGCAACGAACCTGAGGAGTATGTTCAAAGGGTCGCCCTTTTGGTCAATAAAAAGATATCCGAGGTCAAGGAGGTAAGCAGCAACCTCAGCACCGCCATGCTGGCTGTCATGGCAGCTATGAACTTAGCGGATGACTTGCTTAAAACTGAGGCAGCGGCCAATAATATGAGGAATGAAATAAGCGTATACACCGATGAGATCCAGGGGGCACGCTCAGAGCTTGAGAATAAAAAGCTCGAGGTAGAAAATCTGCGCGAGGAAATGCACAAGCTGGAAATTGAACTGGCAAAACGGGATACGGAGCTTGAAAATCTTAGGGCGGCGAGAGCACAGGTCAGGCAGAACGCCGCGGCCTCAAGAGCCGCCGTAGAATCTCGTGCAAAGGGAACGCCGGTACGTTACTCCGGAAACGCTGCCGGAAGCGGCACAAAGGACGGAACTTTAAAATAAGGTGATCGTGTATGTTTTCTGATGACAGTGCAAGACCGGAGCTTTTAGCTCCGGCGGGAAGCCTTGAAAGCTTCAGGGCGGCGGTCTCGATGGGAGCCGATGCGGTCTATATGGCCGGCAAGAGCTTCGGGGCGCGTGCTTATGCAGATAACTTTGACGCGGATCAGCTGAGGGAATGTGTGTGTTATGCACATCTCCGCGGCGTTAAGGTCTATATTACCGTAAACACGCTGGTTGGCGACAGGGAGCTCCCTGCGCTCAGGGAATATTTAAAATTCCTTGATGATATCGGAGCCGATGGTATTATAGTTCAGGATCTTTCAGTGCTGAGACTTGCCGAGGAGCTTGAGCTTAGACCGGCGCTGCATGCCAGCACTCAGCTTTTTGTACATAATCTCAGAGGCGCGGTTTGTGCAAGGGAGCTGGGATTTGTAAGAGCTGTTGCCGCCAGAGAGCTGACGGGCGCGGATATTGCGGATATTGCCGCAAAAAGCGGGATCGATATAGAGATGTTTGTCCACGGAGCAATGTGTATGTCATATTCGGGGCAGTGCCTGATGAGCAGTGCGCTCGGCGGACGCAGCGGCAACAGGGGCAAATGCGCCCAGCCGTGCCGCCGTGCATACTTTGCGCACGGCAGCGAAAAACATTATCTGAGCCTTAAGGATATGTCGCTTATAGAGCATATAGATGAGATACTAAGCAGCGGCGCGGCGTCCCTTAAGATAGAGGGCAGAATGAAAGGTGCGGCGTATGTCGGCGGGATAGTGAAAATCTACAGAGCCTGCCTTGACGAAAAGCGCCGCCCAAGCCCGGAGGAGAGAGCGGTAATAAACAGTCTGTTCGACCGAGGCGGATACAGCGATGGATATTTTATGAACCGCCGCGGCCGCTCAATGTTTGCATTTGATAAGCCTGACAACCCGTACCTCTCAAACGACAGCGGCATAATAGGGCAGATTTTGGAGGAGGCCGCCGCTGCGGAAAGCAGCTTTAAGATAGATGTGTCGGCGCATATAAGGATAGCTGCGGGCGAAAAGGTCAGGCTGCGCGTTTGCGCGGGAGAGCTTGTATCCGAGGCCGAAAGCAGTACGGCGGCTGAAGCGGCCGAGAAAGCGCCCATAAGCAGTGACAGGATAAAAAAGCAGATATCAAAAACCGGAGACAGTGTCTTTCGGCTTGTGGAATGTACCGTAGATATGCACGGCAGCTGCTATGTTCCGGTAAAGGCTCTGAATGAGCTGAGGCGCACTGCGCTGTCAGGTCTAAAGCAGAAAATCCATGAGAGGTTTCGCGTCCCCCGCAGCAAGCATACTCTGTCGGTTTACAGAGGCAAGCGGCTTGAAGCCCTGCAGGGCTTGACCGCCGTGGTAAAAAACAGGGCTCAGTACAGGGCGGTTCTCCGAGCCGAGCGCGAATCGGGAATGAAATTCAGGCTGATAGGCGTACCTATCCATGAGCTCATTAATGATACCGCCGGTTATCAAGATGAAGCGCAGAGGATCGTTATAGAGCCAAATGCGGTCATTCGCCCGGATGAGTACAGTGAATACGAGCGGCAGCTCAGTACCCTGCGTGACATGGGCTTTGACAAGCTGAGGATACACAACATATCGGAGCTTGGACGGAGCGGACAGTTTTATTTGCTGGCGTCATTCAGGCTGAATATTACAAACAGTCTTGCTGCCGGTGTTGTTGAGGATAATTTCGGCGTGAGTGCCGTTGGAGTGTCGGCAGAGCTGTCGGTTCCGCAAATCAGAGATATTGCAGAGAGCTGCACAGTGCCCGTCGAGGCTTCGGTCTATGGCTATCGTGCGCTTATGACGACGGAAAACTGTATAATGAATAATATGGGAGACTGTCCGTGCGGCAGCAGGCACGGCGTTCTGACGGACAGACTGGGTAAAAAATTCCCGATAATACGTGACGGCAATTCCTGCCGCAGTATTTTGCTCAACAGTTGTCCGACATATATGGGCGATAAGCTTGAAGAGCTTAAGGATAACGGCGTCGGCCTGATGAGCCTTGATTTTACGATTGAGACACATGAGGATACGCTAAAGATATGCAAGGCGTATCTTTTGGGCAAAAGCCTTGAGCTTGGGGAATTTACAAGGTTTCACTATTACAAGGGTATATTAAAAAAGTGATGGGTTGATAAAATATGAGAATTATATTAGCTTCAGCTTCACCTCGAAGGAGGGAGCTGCTTCGGAATATGGGGCTTAGGTTTGAAACAGCGGTTTCAAACGCGCCTGAACAGTTAATAGACGGTGAAAGTCCGCAGGATACGGTAATGCGGCTGGCGGCGGAAAAGGCGGCCGTGGCTGCGGGACATACTGATGCCGGTGAGAAATGTATTGTCATCGGCGCGGATACGGTCGTGGTGATAGACGGTGAGATACTGGGCAAGCCAAGCGGTAAAGAGCAGGCGGCAGAAATGCTTGCGCGGCTGTCCGGCAGGACGCACACGGTTTACACCGGGATATGTGTTTTGGAAAGCTGTACAAACAAGAGAGTCTGCGACTGTGTCGCAACTCAGGTCACCTTTCGTGAGCTTACGGACGATCAGATTTCAAGATATATCAAGACCGGCGAGCCTATGGACAAGGCGGGAGCGTACGGCATTCAGCAGCTCGGCTCTATGCTGGTCGAGCGCATAAACGGCGATTATTTCAGTGTTGTAGGTCTGCCTGTGTGCAGGCTGAGCGAAATACTTGCCGGGGATTTTGAGATAGATTTAGCGGTTTAGTCCTGTCGGAGGTGAGAGTATGGCAGTTAATTTGGGAATAGATATCGGAACAAGCAGTACGCAGGTGTATAGTGCCTCAGACGGCAGGATCATCGTTAATGAGCCGACTATCGTTGCGGTCAGCGGCGGGAATGAGGTCGTTGCTGCCGGAGCGGAGGCGTTTGAGCTTGTCGGAAAGACTGCTGACAGCATAACGGTCGAAACGCCTGTCAGGGACGGGGCGATAACCAATTTTGATATGGCGGTGGCACTGCTTAAAAAACTTACAGAGAGCTATATATCAAATGTGTTCTCCAAGGTCAGAGCGGCGGTCAGCGTGCCGTCAGGGATCGGCGATGTTGAAAAAAGGGCGGTCGAGGAGGTCGTTATATCGGCAGGCGTTAAAGATGTGTTTTTGATAGAGGCTCCGCTGGCAGGAGCTATCGGCGCAGGTATTGATGTAAACGAGCCCAAGGGATATGTTATAATGGATATCGGCGCAGGCACTACTGAGGTCGCAGTTGTTTCACTCGGCGGAGTGGTCGTTTCAAAATCCGTTAAGGTGGCAGGCGATGCGCTTGATTATGATATCGTTCAGTATATAAAAAAGAGATATAATATTGAAATTGCAAAATCCGCTGCAGAGAAGATAAAAATAAGCATAGGCTCTGCCTTTCACGGCCTTGACGCTAATGTGATAAACGTCAAGGGAAAGGATATGTACAGCGGAGTACCTAAAAATATTGTTATCAGCGCCAACGAGGTGCATTCGGCTATCAAAGAGGATGTGGCGGCAATAGTGGAAACGGTTCGGAGAACACTTGAGGATACCCCGCCCGAGCTTGCCTCCGACTTGCTGGAGACAGGTATAATACTCACAGGCGGCGGCGCTGCCCTGACGGGGCTGGGAAAGCTTATACAGAACAGCACCGGCGTTAAGGTGTACCTTGCCGAGGATCCCGTCTGCTGCGTTGCAAGCGGCGCGGGCACAGCGGTTGCCGAATCGGGCGGGTTTAGGAATATGCTGACGCAGGCAGTGCGAAAAAAGAATTTTTAACAGGCGGTGTGCTTTTTGAAATTTATAAATGAACATAAAATACCGGTCATTCTTGCCGGCTGTGCGGCTGTGCTCATAGCGATTATGGTTTATTTCGGCCTGAACAGCAGCAGAACAACAGCGGCTGAGGACGCTTTAAAGAGTTCAACAACACCGGTGCAGAGATTTTTTGGGAATATAGCCGATGGCTTTGACGATGTTTTTCACAGCATCGGCAGGATAAGGGAACTCAGAAACCGGGTAGATGAGCTGACCCGTCAGAATACGGAATATGAAAAACAGCTTCTTGAAAATGATGGGATGGCAGAGGAAAATGACAGGCTGCGGCGTATGCTTGAGCTCAGGGACAGCAATCCGGATCTTGATTTGACTGCGGCGTCTGTCGCGGCAGACGAGCCGTCGAACTGGTTTTCAGGCTTCACGATAGACAAAGGCGGCAACAGCGGCCTGGAGGCAGGGCAGACCGTTATCTCGACCGACGGATTTTTAGTCGGGAAGATTTCCAAAGTCGGTGCAAACTGGGCGGAGGTCATAACCATAATCGACCCGGGATTTTCAGCCGGGGCAATGGTTGAGCGTTCGCGTGATCTGGGTGTTGCCGAGGGCGACAGTGAGCTGAGATATAATATGCAGTTCAAGCTGTCATACTTATCAAGAGCGACAGATATTCAAGCCGGCGACTATGTAACGACAACAGGTCTGGGCGGAATATTTCCGTCGGGAATAAGGATAGGCAGGGTGGCAGAGATCAAGGACGATACCACAAACATGACAAGATATGCTATCGTTGATCTTTCTGCGGATTTAAGAGACGTGCGCGAGGTGTTTGTTATAACAAACAGCATGGACGTTGTTGCGGATGAGGAAAATGCAAACATGAAGTCGGCGCGTGAGGAAGCAGAGCGCGAGCAGGCCGATATCGACATAGAAAGAGCTGAGGCTGAAAGCCGTGAGGAAAGCGAAAACAGCGGAGATGACGAAAGTTCAGAGGACGAGTCTGAAAGCGATGAGGAGAACAATTCCGGCGATACTGAAGATGAATAATGATACCGCTTTTGTTTATTGAATGTGAGGAATAGTATATATGAAAATATTGCATCATGGACTGTGGCTTATTATTATAATAATCCTGCAGTCTGCGATCATCAATGATTTGACTGTGTTTGGCGTCAGCGCCAACTTGTTTTTGGTATTTACGGCACTGATAGGCTTTTTGTGCGGGCGTGTTCAGGGCACGGTGTGCGGCATTGTGTTCGGCCTGGTCTATGATATTTATGTCGGGAGCTTTATAGGTGTAAGTGCTCTGAGCTTTGCGGTTGTCGGATATTTTTCGGCGGTACTGAGCGACAGGTTTTACGGCGGGCCCGGCTTTTATGTCTTTATGTGCCTGGGTGCGGCGGCGGTCGCAGTGAATGAATGTATATGCCTTATACCATATTCCGTATCTATCCAAAACGTGGCGTCGCTTGGCTCTGCCGTGCGTAATATAGGCATTAACGCGCTTTTGAGCGCAGTGCTTATCCTGCCGATGCTGTGGCTTGTAAACAGAACCCTGAATATTTTTAAGCTGAAAAATACTAAAAGCTTTAGGTGATATAGATGAAACTAAAGGATACAACAAAGAGGGCGTTTATAATTTCTGCGATTATAGGTGTTTTGGCAATTGCGTGCATTATAAGGCTGTTTGAGCTTCAAATCGTTAACGGAGATTCATACAGAGAGCGTGCAGACAGCAACTCGGTCAGAACATACACTATAAAGGCGCCGCGCGGCGAGATTTTTGACAGAAACGGCGAGCCTATCGTTGAAAACAGAGCCGGCTTCAGTATACAGCTGTTTGATAATGATATATCCGCAGAGGAACTTAACCGTAATTTAAATGATATAATTAAGCTTCTGCGCAGTAATGACAGCAGTTATGATTCAACATTTCCCATAGTCTACGATTATGAAAATAAGCTCCCGGCTTATGACTTTAAGAAAAACGAAAGCGGGGCGCATTCCGGCGGCGAGAGCGATGATTCTGCGCTTATTGCCGAGTGGGAGAGTGCAAACGGCGTTGACGGCTTTGGTACGCTCAGAGAGATCGTAGGATATTTTTGCGATAGGTATGAGGTGAGCGGTGAATACAGCGATGAGGAAAAGATCGATATAATTGCCGTCAGATATGAGATGGAGCAGCGAAGCTTTAACAAGGCCAACCCGTTTGTTATGGCAACTGATGTGAGCGATGTTGTTGTGCAGAAGATTAAGGAGAAATATTCACATGACGGTTTTGCCGATATAGTTGTAGATACTATACGAAACTACTCGCATGGCAGTACAGCGGCACACATTTTGGGCAGGACCGGAATCATATACGCTGAGGAGTACGAGACCCTTAAAGACCAAGGCTACGGCATGAACGATATTATAGGCAAGGACGGCCTTGAAGAAGTGCTTGAGCCGTATCTGCGCGGACGCGACGGATACAGAAAGGTCAGAATGACCGATGACGGCAGGTATGATGAAGAGGTGGAGCTAAACAGACCCAAGGCCGGAAACTATGCTGAGCTGACGATCGACCTGCGGCTGCAAAAGGCAATGGAGGAGTCTCTTGCCAAAAATATAGGAGAGGCCGTGGGCGAGGGAGGTTCCGGCGCGGCTATTGCAGTCGATCCAAAGAGCGGCGAGGTGCTTGCGATCGCCTCATATCCATCGTATGATCCCGAGACCTTTAATGAAAACTATGACGAGCTTATCAATTCTGAATCAAAGCCGTTGTTTAACCGCTGCTTAAACGGTACCTATGCCCCCGGTTCTACATTTAAAATCCTGACGGCTGTTGCGGGACTGGAGAGCGGAACTATAGATACCGACACTTATATAACTGACCGCGGACGCTACACGTACTATTCCGATTATCAGCCGACATGCCTTGTATATTCATCCTCCGGTGCAACTCATGGCACTATCGAGGTGTCTGAGGCGATCGGAGTATCTTGCAACTATTTCTTTTTTGATATTGGCAGAAGAATGGGAATAGAAGTTATGGATGAATACTGTGAAAAATTCGGACTTGGTCAGGAAACAGGCCTTGAACTGTCAGAGAGCAGAGGCGTTGTCGCAAGTCCGGAGGAGAGGGAAGCAAGCGGAGGCGAATGGCAGCCGGGCGATGTTTTGCAGTCTGCCATAGGCCAGTCCGATAATCTGTTTACCCCGGCACAGATCGCGGGCTATATCAGTACGGTACTGAACCGTGGAACACGATACAGGCTGCATCTTGTAAAGCGTGTAGGTGATTACGATACCGGGGAGACCGTCATGGAGAATTCCGCGGAGGTATTGAGTGAAAATGAGATAAGCAGCGAAACTTTAGAAGCTGTAAAAGATGGTATGCGTCAAGTAGTCAGGTACGGCACCGCATCGTCAGTCTTTTCGGACTGTGAATACGGTGTTGGTGGAAAGACGGGAACGGCCGAGGTGTCTGACGGCGCAGATAACGTTCTGTTTACAGGTTTTGCGCCTTATGATGATCCCGAAATAGTTGTGGCAGCAGTCGTAGAGCACGGGGCAAGCAGCAGCTATGCGGCAAAAATCGGAAGAGAAATTTTTGACGAGTATATGAAGATAAACGGGGTTATTGACAATGAGGATCAAGATTAAACAGTACGCTTAAGAACAGAATGTTTCGTATAAACAAGGGCGCCGGCAGCAGCCGGTGCCCGCATTGTTATACTGTGTTTTTTGCCGGAGCCCGCCCGGCTTTGCTTTAGACATATCGAGAATCAACCTTTTTTCAGATTTCCTTTTTTGATATTATCATTTAAGATTTTGCAGGTATAATCATACAGCGTCAGAGATCCCGCTTTTGTCTTGCTCTGCCTTTCAAACACCTGCCCGGCGGTGACGCCGTGTTCCTGCCAGTCTCCGCCGTTGTTGCTGTTGTTTAGAATCAAAGGCTGCAAGTTATCCATCGCATGGGCAAACCTTGCCTCAGGCGTTTGATTATTTTCAAACTCATCAAAAACAGCGGTCATTTCGTCCCTTTGGTCATCGGGCAGCAGCGAAAAAATACGCTCCTTTGCAGCGTCCTCACGCGCTCTCTGAGACTTCAGCATTTCTGTGTCATAAGCATATGTATCCCCGGCGTCTATCTCTACAATATCATGTATCAAGCACATGATCATAACTCTTGCAATATCAATCTTTTCATTTGAGTATTCTTTCAGCAAATACGCCATTACAGCCATATGCCATGCGTGCTCGGCGTCGTTTTCATTGCGTCCGTGCCCGGATAAATGTGTTTGACGAAAAATGTTCTTTTCCTTGTCTATTTCCAAAGCAAAATCAAGCTGCTTGTTTAATCTGTCGCTCATTAGCATTCCCCTTTCCGTATCATTATATCAATAAAAAGAAGTATAGCATAAATCCGCCGACAAATCAACACGTTAAAACGCGGCAGATATGTATAATATTCGCTGCATAAATTTCAGACGATTATATAACAGTTAGCTGCTTAATAAACGACAGCATAAAAAATGCAAGCCGGTCTTTGCGGCTTGTGCGGCATAATTGCAGAATATAAGATAATCTGATTGACAGATTGTCCGTATAGTGATATAATATTAAGTGTATTTTAGATAAAAAACTTAAAATTGTGTTAAAAGGGAGAGAGGGAAGATGTCAAAAAAAGTCTTTTATAAACTGATTTTATTACTAACTGCGGTCTTGTTTGTTTTTCAGGCTTTGTCACCGTATTCTTTTGCACAGCAGGAGAAAGCGGCAGCGGGGCAGAGCAAGGCTGCCGCAGGCGAAGAACTCAAAGCGTATCCCGGAGCCGAGGGCTTTGGCGCGTACGCTTCCGGCGGCCGCGGCGGCGAGGTTTACCATGTTACAAATCTTGAATACTCAGGCGAAGGCTCTTTGACCTATGGCCTTGAGGAACTGAGCGGAGCGAGAACAATTGTTTTCGACGTCGGCGGAGTAATTGACCTGACCGGACTTGGCAGAGCTCTGGAGCTCAGCGGTGCAGACGGTTAAAACATAACGATAGCGGGACAATCCGCGCCGTATCCGGGAATTACTCTTAAGGGCTATGGTCTTTCTATGTCAAATGTGAGTGACGTCATTGTTCGAAATATCAGGATACGCTGCGGCGGAGTCAGAGCCGATGGGGAGGTATACGATTCAATGCCGCTTAAGATTACTGCATCCCAAAATATCATTGTTGATCACTGTACTATGCAGTGGGGACAAGCTTATAACTTTAATGTAAGCGGTAAAAATATAACTTTTTCAAATAATA
>DXIJ01000050.1 GCA_019112945.1 Candidatus Monoglobus merdigallinarum
AGAAATGAAATATATTTTTTCTCCGGACAAAAAATTCAAGACCTGGAGAAAACTTTGGATCGCTCTTGCAGAAGCCGAAATGGAGCTTGGGCTTAATGTAACACAGGAACAGATAGACGAGCTTAAAAAGAACGCCGACAACATCAATTATGAGGTCGCACAAGCGCGCGAAAAAGAAGTCAGACATGACGTAATGGCGCACGTCTTTGCATACGGCCAGCAGTGTCCGAATGCCAAAGGAATAATACATCTCGGCGCCACATCATGCTATGTCGGCGACAATACCGATCTTATTATTATGAACGAGGCTTTAGAGCTGATTCGCACAAAGGTCTTAAAGGTCATCTCGCTTTTAAAGGATTTTGCTCTTGAATATAAATCTCTGCCCACGCTCGGCTTTACGCATTTCCAGGCAGCACAGCTCACAACTGTCGGCAAGAGGGCTTCGCTTTGGATCTGGGAGCTTCTTATGGATCTTGAGAACATAGACTTCCAGCTCTCGCGCAAGGCGCTTTTAGGCTGCAAGGGTACAACCGGAACTCAAGCCAGCTTTATGGAGCTGTTTGACAACGATATTGAGAAAGTAAAAGAGCTTGACAAAAAAATATGCAGTAAGATGGGCTATGAAAAATACTATCCCGTGTCAGGTCAAACCTACTCGCGCAAAGTTGATTATCACATGCTGTCGGTTCTCAGCAATATTGCGCAGAGCGCTTACAAGTTTGCCAACGATATAAGGCTGCTTCAGCATTTAAAAGAGGTTGAAGAACCGTTTGAAAAATCGCAGATCGGCTCATCGGCTATGGCATATAAGAGGAACCCAATGCGCAGCGAGCGTATCTGTTCTCTTGCGAGATATGTCATTGCCGACGCTATAAATCCCGCTGTAACCTCCTCTACCCAATGGTTTGAAAGAACGCTCGACGATTCGGCAAACAAGCGTATAAGCGTTGCAGAGGCATTTCTGACCGTTGACGCTATCCTTAATATATACATGAACGTTGCCTCGGGTCTTGTTGTCTATCCCAAGGTTATAAACAAGCACATAATGGCAGAGCTTCCGTTTATGGCGACAGAAAATATTCTGATGGATGCTGTTAAAAACGGCGGCGACCGTCAGGAACTTCATGAACTCATCCGCAAGCACTCAATGGCTGCCGGAGCTGTCGTAAAAGAGCAGGGCGGCGAAAACGACCTTATAGAAAGGATAATCTCAGACCCGGCATTTAATCTGTCCGAGGAGGATATCCGCGGTATTTTAAAGCCCGAAAACTTTATCGGACGCTGTGAAAGTCAGGTCGTTGAGTTTATCAGCGAATATGTTGACCCGGTGCTTGAAAGCAGTGAGACAGCAGATGAGGTAGAGCTTTTTGTATAATTTGGGAGGTTTGCTATGAATATAGGTTTTATAGGCGGCGGCAATATGGCAACCGCATTGATCTCAGGCTTTATTTTATCAAAAACTGTTAAGCCTGAGGAAATATTTGTTTATGATGTGGCGGAGGAGGTCTTAAAAATCTTATCCGATAAATTTGGGATCACTCCCTCCTCCTCTGTTCCTGAACTTGAAGATAAAGCGGACATTTTGATTTTTGCGGTAAAGCCAAATGTCATGCCTATCGTTTTAAAACAGATAAACGGCTTTAAAAACAAACTTTATATTTCGATCGCAGCCGGAATAACGCTCGACACCCTAACCCGTGCGTTAGGCTCCGACAAGAAAATTGTCAGGGTAATGCCAAACACCCCGGCACTGGTGGGCTGCGGAATGTCGGTTGTATGCGTAAAGGAAAATATAGGTTTAATCGGCTCCGATGAGATAGAGATAATCGATAAGCTGTTTAAAAGCGTAGGCGACACCGTCTGGCTTGACGAAAAGTATATGAATGCGGCGATCGCACTTCACAGCAGCAGTCCCGCATACATATATATGCTCATTGACGCAATGGCAGACAGCGGTGTAAAATACGGCATACCAAAGCAGCTCTCACTTAAACTTGCGGCAAAGGCCGTTGAGGGCAGCGCAAAAATGGTACTGTCCGGAGATAAGCACCCGCAGGAGCTTAAAGACAACGTCTGCTCTCCCGGCGGCACTACCATAGCCGCCGTATGTGAGCTTGAAAAAACAGGCTTTAGGGCTTCTGTTCAAAGTGCGATAGACGCCTGCATCAAAAAGGCGGACTCCATGTAATACAAAAATAACCCCTGACGCAAAAGGTGAATGGTAATAAGGAAGTATTCAAAATAATTGGCCGTTTGCCGGCAAGCAGGGTATGAAGCAAAAGAGATACAGACTTTTTATAGCCTGTATTTCTTTTGTTATGTATAGAAATTGGCAATTTAACCTCTGATCCTGTATAATAAAAGTTGGCATTCCAACCTCAAGGATTTTGTGATAAAATTAGAGGAGAAGGAGATGCAGAAAATGACACAAAATAAACAATACGATCATGAATATAAAGTTCAGGCAATTAAGCTGGCTCGTGAAATAGGTTCTGCTAAGGCAGCAGCAGAATTGGGTGTTCCCAAGAATACTATGTACGGCTGGATGAGAGCTGTTCGTGAAGGACGGCTTGATATTGGCAAAGGCGCACATATGCCGCAAGATGCTCTCACACTTAACGAAGAGCTAATTAACCTTCGCACGCGCGTGAAACAACAAGAAAAAGAAATTAAACGTTTAAAAGCAGAAAATGAATTTCTCGAAGAAGCCAGCGCTTTTTTCGCAGCAAGCCGTCGGAAGTCTCCAAAAAACTAAGGCTTAAGTTTATAGCTGTTAAGACCGATGGCGGCAAAATTAAGGGTAATATATCTTTCTACTGTAGAATTCTTAAAGTAAGCCGGGAAGCGTTTCGTAAATATCTGATAAATAAGGATAAACC
>DXIJ01000008.1 GCA_019112945.1 Candidatus Monoglobus merdigallinarum
ATAGGGTACTACTTATTTAGTACTCTCCATTACCGCTTTCTCACTATTCATTTTTCAAACATCTCTTCCGTCGCACTTTGAGCTCCTCGCTCATGGCGACTATAATAGTATATCAGATTGCCGCACTCTTGTCAAGCATTTTTTTAACTTTTTCTGTATTTTTTGCTCCCGCAATCTATACACATCATCAAGTTTTTTATGCCTGTCCTCAGTGACAGCTTATCCATTATACTACCCTGCGCCGTACTTTGTCAACAACTTTTTTCTACATTTCTCATCTTTGTATATTTTCTCTATCTTGCGTCCGGTTATGCATCTTTGGTATATATATTTTGCACATCATAGACTGATCCAATACGCCAATCAGCTTCACTGCACCGGATTTATCAATCGGCAGGTTCGTCGGGCACAGGCTTCGCTGCAAACTTAACTTTCTCCATGTACATCATTCGGTCTGCCTCGGAAATAACATCGGCAGCCCCCTGCACTGATTCGGGATTTATTACACAATATCCGGCACTTAAGGAGACCGTATAAGGTTTGAGCTGCATTTTATTATAGCGGGAAATATTTTTGCGGATGTTTTCAAGCGCCTCCTGCGCCTCGCTTTCTCCGGTGCACTTTCCTACTACCACAAACTCATCTCCGCCTATTCTTGCAACCAAATTGTCCTCTCTCACGGATTTTTTTATAAGCTCCGCCGTTGTTTTCAGTGCGTCATCGCCGACTGTGTGCCCTAAATTATCATTTATACTCTTAAATTTGTTGATATCCGCCATGAGCAAAAAAAGCGGCTGTCTGCGGCTGCGGAGCTGACGGTCAAGGTACTTTTCAAAATACATTCTGTTATATATACCGGTGAGCCCGTCAAAAGCCAGCCGCAAATTCTGAATATTTAAGAAAATAACCACTATCCCGACCATATGTCCCAGCCAGCTTATTTCTTCCGGCATACCGAGTATTTTAACAATTTCGCAAACAATCATAAGCAGCGGCAGAATATACAGATGCTTCAAGATATAATTCGCCCCGGGCCTTTCGGCTTTAAACAAAGTCTTTAATATAATTATCAGAGAAAGCGCATAATACATACAATATATTATAGAAAAGAATAAATCAAACCTACCATCTGATACCATAATAAGCGGAGAGTAGTATTTAAGAGCCGACGCTGCCGTCAGCGGAACAAAACATATTATT
This sequence comes from Candidatus Monoglobus merdigallinarum, assembly GCA_019112945.1. Taxonomy (GTDB): domain Bacteria; phylum Bacillota; class Clostridia; order Monoglobales; family Monoglobaceae; genus Monoglobus; species Monoglobus merdigallinarum. The sequence goes on from DXIJ01000008.1 coordinate 1,201, forward strand.
AAATATTTATTTAGACCGCAGATATTTTCATCTGTTATAAATCCACAGTAGATAAACCACAGCGCGCACGCAGCTATTGAGGTCGTAAAGGCGGCCGAGGCAGTCAGCCACATAACTGCGCCGCCGTCCCGGACCAATACGGAAGTATTCATCATATCCGCCAGCAATCCGAAAACATTGACGATGGTAAGCGCAGAAAATATTCTGTCATCAGCTTTCTTTTTGCCTGTATGATTTGAACCTAAATTTAACAGTATTAAAAATAATATGATCAACCCAATTACATCGGCCGCAAAAAACATGCTGTTCATACTAAACCACTCCAGATTTCAGCAATATAACAACGCACAGGTGCACAATAAATATTATATGTTACAAAGTGTAACATATTAATTGTAACATAATGTTACAATTAAGTCAAGGAGCAGGCGGAATGATTGGACTTAAAAACATACGTATACAGAAAAAACTGAGTCAGCAAAAGGTGGCGATGGAACTGAATATTTCACGGGAAGCTTTATCACATTATGAAAACGGAAGAAGAGAGCCAAGTCTGTCAATGCTTATCAGAATGTCTGATTATTTTAATGTGTCTATTGACTACTTAATACGAGGAGAGGAATTTAAGAAGCACAGTGACTAAAGACAGACATAAAAATAAATATTTAAAAACTATTGACAAAACAAATAATATTGTGGTATCATAATATAGCTGTTTACACGGTCCGGTAGTTCAGTTGGTTAGAATGCCAGCCTGTCACGCTGGAGGTCGTGGGTTCGAACCCCATCCGGATCGCCATATGCTGCCCTAGCTCAGTAGGCAGAGCACTTCCTTGGTAAGGAAGAGGTCGGCGGTTCGAATCCGCTGGGCAGCTCCATATTTTGTGTAAAAGGAATGTCGCTTTTGATGTTCCTTTTTTTGTTTTATTCGAACCGCCGACACCGCCCGGGTTATCCGGGCGAATTAATTCGGCTCGCAAGCGAGCCGGTTTGGATTTTGCTCTTGCTCTAAATTCACAATTTTTAAAACCGAAGTGAGCAAAATCCAGGGGTTCGAATCCGCTGGGCAGCTCCACGTCGCCGCGCACTCTCGTCGATGCAGACTGCGCTATGTTCATTTTCGTGCTACGCACGAAAAGTTCACTCGCTGCGCTGCCTCTCCTCTCAAACTGAAACCCGCTGCCGCCGGGCTTTCGGTTTGTTATTTGGGCATTCTTATGGGGTTGTCTGATAAACTTTCTTAAAAAACTCTGCCGGGGCTGCGCACCGAAACGTACTCACTCCGTTCGCCTGCCGATGTTTGCAGTAACGCCTTTTGCATGGCGCTATATAATATCCTAAATTTTAGGATAAGTGCAAGCTTCGGTCGGTGAGCCTTTAGGCGAACACTTGAGGCGCACAGACGAGGGAGTGGCAAAAATTAAAGATTGCATAATTCGTTTAGTTATAAACTTTCCTGCGCCTCCGCACCTATCGCGTTCGCTGTCGCTCACCTACCGAAGTTTGGGTAACGTTTTGCGTAAAGCGTTAAACCATAACTTTAGGCAGGAACAAACCTCTTACGTCCCTAATTCCTAATCCCTACGTTGCCTGCGCACCGCTGTGCTTGCTTACGCAAGCCTGCCGATGTTTGCATCTATCCCAAGTTTTAGGATAGCAGTAAATGCCTTGCCGAGAATAAATCCGTCACGTCCTAATCCCTATTCGCTAATCCCTAATCCCTACGTTGTATTAATCCCATATAATTTGACAAAAATAAATAAACGCCCATGTTTTAATATTACCGGCAAAAAGCCGTTTTTTAATTTGCTTTTGCATATATTTTGATTTTGTATTTACAAAATTTTTCGTCTATGGTATAATTCTTTGAAAATAATAGAATTTAGGAAGTGATTCAAATGCTTGAATTAAAAAATATAAATTGGACGCTTAAAGGCGGGACGGAGATCATAAAAGATGTGAGCCTTAAAATCCCCGACGGCAAGCTGGTTGTGATTACGGGTCCGAACGGCGGCGGCAAAACGTCTCTGGCCAAAATCATCGCCGGTATCGAAAAGCCTACCTCGGGTCAGGTCATATTAAACGGCACGGACATAACAGACTTTAGCGTGACCGAGCGCGCAAAGGCCGGCATCAGCTACGCGCTGCAGCAGCCTGTGAGGTTCAAGGGAATAACGGTCAGAAAACTGCTTGAGCTCGCCTCGGGCAGAGAGCTCACTATTGACGATATCTGCGAGGTTCTGGAAAAGGTCGGTCTTTGCACATACGATTATATAGACCGCGAGATAGATTCCTCACTCTCGGGCGGTGAGATAAAGCGAATTGAGATCGCCAGCGTTCTGTCCAGGAACACAGCGCTGACAGTCTTTGACGAGCCGGAGGCCGGTATTGACCTCTGGAGCTTTGCAGGGCTGATCAACGCCTTTGAGGAGATAAAAAACAAGGACAACCGCACCCAGATAATAATTTCACACCAGGAGAGGATCTTGGAGATTGCAGATGAGATCGTTGTCATTGCCGACGGCTTAGTTCGGACAAGCGGTGCGCGCGAGGACATCATGCCTGTTCTGCTTGAAGATGAGCACAACAGGCACTGCCCGCACGGAAAGGAGGATATCAGATGAACAACATCACCCAAGACATATTAAAAACAGTTTCGGATTACAACGGCGAATTCAAGGGCGCTTACAACATTCGCGAGAACAGCGAGTGCGCCGGCCGAAAATCAAGCGATAATATAACGATAGAGAACAAGAAAGACAAGCCCGGTATTGTCATCACAGTAAAGCCCGGTACAGTAGGCGAAACCGTATACATTCCGGCGTGTGTGACAATGAGCAACATATTCGACCTGGTCTATAATGATTTTTATATCGGTGAGAACTCGGACGTAACTGTTGTTGCGGGCTGCGGAGTTCACACGGACGGCAGCGGGGACGCAGGACACAACGGTATCCATAGATTTTTTGTCGGCGAGAACGCGAACGTCCTCTATAAAGAAAAGCATATCGGAACCGGAAGCGGCGGCAAAAAGAGCATCGACCCGGTGACTGAGTGCGAACTTAAAAGCAATGCTACACTGACAATGGACACCGTACAGATAAGCGGCGTTGACCGCTCGCACAGAAAAACCTCGGCAAAGCTCGAGAGCGGCGCAAAGCTGATAATCCGCGAAAACATCATGACGGACGGCGACGAGGTTGCCGATACCGACTTCGTGGTAGAACTTAACGGCGAGAACTCAGCGGCGGACGTTATCTCGCGCTCGGTCGCCAAAGGGAACTCCAAACAAAGCTACGTATCGAACATAATCGGCAACAACGTCTCAAAGGGTCACACCGAGTGCGATGCTATACTGGTCGACAACGGCGTAGTCACCGCCTCGCCTCAGCTGACCGCAAACAACTGCGACAGTGAGCTCATCCACGAGGCGGCGATAGGTAAGATAGCCGGCGAGCAGATACTTAAGCTGATGACCCTCGGCCTTACCGAAAAAGAAGCGGAGGAAACGATAATTAACGGCTTCATTGGTATGTAAAATCAAAGATTGGCTCTCTCCGGCTCCGGGGGGAGCTTTTTTATTTTGGAATAACGGACGCATCCGCGCTCATATATTAGATTTATAAAATCAGGCTTTCGGGAGGATATTATGGAAGTTATTTTTGTGAGTGCGGACAGCAGGAGCCGCGGCACGCTCAGGCTGTACAAGAATGGACAGTACATATTCAAAGCTCCGTGCTTTTTGGGTAAAAACGGTATAAGTGCACACAAGCGCGAGGGGGATCTCAAAACTCCGTCCGGAATATTTGAAATTACCGCCGCTTTCGGCATTGCCGAAAACCCGGGCACTGCGCTCAAATATATCAGAATTGCTCCGGATACGCTTTTGTGCGATGACCCTTTATCCGAAAACTACAATAAAATCATAAACTCCGCCTCCGAATCGGGCGAAAAAATGTTCGAGTATAAAACCGAGTATTTATACGGCGCAGTCATCGGTTACAACACAGAATGCGTGCCGTATCGCGGCTCAGGCATATTTCTGCACTGCTCTGCGGGCGTTTCGACTTCCGGCTGCGTTGCCGTCGAGAAAGAGCTGCTTGTATTAATCCTCAAAAAATTGACCAAAAATTCAGTTATAATTATTAATTGACATGGTTAGAGTTTATAATTATAATAAAAATAATTAATATTATTGGATTTTTGAACTGGATCTTATCCGCATTCAGCTGCAGAAAAGGAGAAAACACTATGAATACTGACATATTTAAATATGACGGACAAAGGAAGCTGTCGCTTGGCAGGCTTTCGACCGACAGCAGAAACTTTGACGTTGTAAAAAACGAGGCGCTGAAAATGACTGCCGAGTATCAAGAAAAAATAGAAATAATGCAGGAAAAGCTGTACGCAGAAGCGAAAGAGGGCTTGATAATCATATTCCAGGCAATGGACGCCGCCGGGAAAGACAGCACCATCAAGCATGTTATGAGCGGGATCAACCCTCAGGGTGTTGATGTGACCTCGTTTAAGCAGCCGTCACATGAGGAGCTGGCTCACGACTTTCTATGGCGAATCGAACAGCATATCCCCCGAAGAGGACACATTGCTATAATGAACCGTTCGTACTACGAGGACGTGCTCGTGGTAAAGGTACACGACCTGCAAAAGGGATATAAAATGCCGCGCCGCTGCATTGATATGCCGGCAAGTGATTTTTTTCACAAACGGTACAAGCATATCAAAAACTATGAGGAATACCTCAATGACAACGGCTACAGACTTTTGAAGTTTTTTCTGAACATATCGTTCTTTAAGCAAAAGGAACGGTTCCTCCAAAGGATAGATACCCCCGACAAGAATTGGAAATTCTCGGAAGCCGATTTAAAGGAGCGAAAGTTCTGGAACGAATACCAAGACGCTTATGAGAGCGCGGTAAATCATACTGCGACCGTATCTGCGCCGTGGTATGTTGTTCCGGCTGACCAAAAATGGTTCACAAGATACATTGTCTCGAAAATCATATTTGAGGAGCTAAGCCGCATAGACCCTCAATACCCGGAGATATCCGAGGCTGAGCGGCAAAAGCTGCCGGAATACAGAAAAGAACTCCTCAGACAAAGCGGCGGCTCTTTATCTTCTTAGCCGCACGCGGGAACCACTCGGGAGTGTGCCTTATCTTTTCAACTACAGCAAAAATTCTGGTAATGCCGCTCTCGGGCAGCGGCGCTTTTATAATATCGGCCAGCTTGCCGCCAAGCGTACCGATAATCGCTCTGGAATCCAGGATTTCTTTCTCGGCGCTTTCGGATTTGAACGCAACAAAAACACCGCCGACAGCAGCAAACGGCAAACAATATTCCGAGAGCGCGGTCATATTCGCCACAGCTCTGGAGGTCACAACGTCAAACGTCTCACGGTATATGCTCTTCCTGGACAGTTCCTCGGCACGGCCGTGAACACAGTTAACACCGCGGAGGGACAGCTCGTCCTTTACAGCATTTAAAAAATTGATACGCTTGTTTTGCGAATCTATCAGTGTCAGCGATATATCGCTTCGCAGAATCTTCAGCGGAAGCCCGGGAAATCCGCCGCCCGTGCCGATATCGGCAAGAGGCACGCCGCTCTTTATATCGATATATTTAAGCAGCAGCACGGAATCCAGAAAATGCTTGACTGCTATCCCGTCATCATCGGTTATGGCGGTCAGGTTTATCTTTTGGTTCCATGCCTTGAGCAGCTCCGAATACGTCATAAGCCGCTCAAGACAGGTTTCATCTATAGGCAGCGAGAGTGCCGCTGCGCCTTTCATAAACAATTCCTTATTCATTCAAGAATCCTCCGGCCTATTTTTGAACGAGCGAATAGCCCAGCGTGTATATATTGCCTGCACCCATGGTTATCACCAGGTCGCCGGGCGCTGCGTTCTCAAGTATATACCGCTTCATAGCGCCGAGGTCGTTCATATAAACCGAGCCCGGTATGAGCGCTGCAAGGTCGCAGGCGTGAACAGTCCCGTCATACTTTTCGCGTGCGGGATATATATCGGCTATCATAACTCTGTCCGCAGTGCTGAGCGCAGAGGCAAAATCATTTAGAAACGCAGCCGTTCTGGTATACGTGTGCGGCTGGAACACTACCCACACCTTGCCAAATCCCATTTTCTTGGCGGTCTCTATCGTAGCTCTGATCTCTGTCGGGTGGTGGGCGTAGTCGTCCACCACCTCTACACCGCCCGCGGTCTTTCCGAGCCTGTCAAAACGGCGTTTTGTTCCGGTAAACGCCTCGAGGCCCTGCTTGATATACTCCGGCTCGATACCCAGGAAATCACAGGCTGCCGTAACCCCTACAGCGTTGCAGATGTTATGGTCGCCCGCAACGTTTAAGTCTAAGTGCACAACAAACCTGTCATGATTGTATACGTCAAAGCCGGGATATCCGTTCTCACTCAATGTAATGTCTGCGGGAACATAATCGGCATTTTTATTATCAAGAGCATATGTTATCGTCCTTTTTTTGACGTTATGCACAATAGATTGGGTAGTATTTTCGTCAATACATACAATATTACAACCTTTATCACTTGTTAGACTTGCAAATTTCACAAAAGATGATATAATATGATTAAGGTCTTTGAAGTAATCGAGATGATCCTCTTCAATATTTGTTATTATTGAAACATACGGCTTAAAATGCAGAAAACTGTCCACGTATTCACAGGCCTCAAACGGCAGGTATTCCGAGCCGCCGATGCGGTAGTTTCCGCCTATCTGGCTGAGCTCTCCGCCTATCAGGATCGTCGGATCTTTGTCCGCCGCCAGCATGACCAGCGATAGCATAGATGACGTCGTAGTTTTTCCGTGCGTTCCCGCTACGGCGACCGGATACTTATAAAGCTCTAAAAGGCCGCCCAAAAGCTCAGCGCGTTCGACAACCGGCACACCGAGGGTTCTTGCCTTTTGAAGCTCCGGATTGCTGTCTGAGATCGCGGCTGTATAGCAAACCGCATCAGGGTCTTTAATATTATCCGCAGACTGGCCGATATATATCTCGGCTCCGTTTTCTTTTAAACGATTTGTAAGGTTTGTTTCGCGGACGTCGCTGCCCGACACCTTATAACCAAAGCTCAGCAGCATTTCGGCAACGCCGCTCATGCTTATGCCGCCAATACCTATCATGTGTATGTGCGCGCCCTTTTTTAGCGAGGATATTGAAAAGTTAGTCATTTGGGTAACCTTCTTTCGTGTTATACTATGTGCATTATACTATATCTCTAAAGATATTTCAATAAATATGCAAAAAATAATTTTATATATACGAACTCAGGTTCGGGAAAGGATGGAGTGCTGTAATGCAAATTACCGACATCAGAATCAGGAAAATCAACGCCGACGGCAAAATGAAGGCAATAGTTTCCGTTACGTTCGACAATGCGTTTGTTGTTCATGATATCAAGGTGATCGAGGGTCAGGAGGGCAGACTGTTCACAGCAATGCCGAGCAGAAAGACCCCCGACGGGGAGTATAAAGACATAGCGCATCCGATTAACTCGGAAACAAGAACGTTACTTAACGAAAGCATTCTCACAAAATACCGCGAGGTTCTTGACGAGGAAGCGGAAGCTCTTGAAACATACGGTGTTTAACCGCAGGCTGCGGCAATTTTGCCGGGCAGAGAAATACAAAGGCTGTTGAAAGGCGGCTCTGCGCCGTCTTTCAAAACTGCCGGGCAGTACGTTTGTTAAAAAATAAAGGAGCATAAATAATAACAGCACCGCCTTTAAAACGTTTGGTCTTTGCTGCTGTTAAACTGTAAATTCATAAATTAAAAATGAGAAAAAATTTAAAAAAGGTATTGCTTTTTATGTCCTGATATGATATAATATATAATCGTTGTGGGATATATGCAGGATATGTCCCGTACTTAAAAATTTCGGGGTGTGGCTCAGTTTGGTAGAGTACCTGAATGGGGTTCAGGTGGCCGCTGGTTCGAATCCAGTCACTCCGACCACGTCGGAACGGACTATGCTCCGTTCCGATTTTTCTTTTACCAAGAAAAATCAGTCACGCGCTCCGTCGTTCCTCCTTTTTCGCAAAAAAGCACGTTTGCTTCGGCTATGTCTTTGCAAGCGCAGACATAACGCCTCCGCTGCACTACCACTTTTTTGCGATGCCTCGCTCGCTTCCTTGCTCCTCCTTTCACCTCAAAGTCCGCTTTACTGGGACTTTGAGGTGTTTTTTGCACGCTGTCGCTACCTAATTTTTACTATTGTTGAGTCACGCGCTCCGTCGTCCCTCAACGTAGGGATTAGGACGTGACGGGTTTGTTCTCGGCAAAGTTTTTCTTCACCTTAAATTTAAAGGTGAAACGCAAGCTGCGGTAGGTGAGCCGTTAGGCGAACGCTTTAGGCGCGCAGTCCCGGAAATGGCTGATTGTATAAGCAATTTGATATATTCTATGCGGCACTCCCTCGCCTCCACACCTGCATCAAAGTAAACTCCGCTTGTTCGTTTTTGCTCAAAGAGCAAAAGCTCACTCGCTCCACTGCTTTTCCTTTCAAACAAAAGTCTGATGCGCTAGGGCTTTTGTTTGGTTAGGTTATGTGCCGCAAACCTACCGAGGTTTGGGTAACGCTTTGCGCAAAGCGTTATGCAAACAACAGTAGGCGAACGCAGAATAAAAATCTACACTTTATCACAGCAGTGGAACAATCGCAAAAAGGTGGTAGCGCAGCGTGCCTTTTTGCGAAAAGGAGGAGCAGCGACGCAGGCGACAGTTTTTGTATCTTGACAAAAACGGAGCAAGCAAAGCTCGCTCCGACACAGGTGCGCAGGCGCGGCGGAGGTATAAATTAAAGATTATATAATTCGTTTAGTTATAAACATTTCCTCGCCTGCGCGCCTAATGTGTTCGCCTAAAGGCTCACCTACCGCAGCTTGCACTTATCCGAAAGTTTTTAGGATAAACTCAAATTCGGCTAAGTAATCTAACCAAATAACATTTTTGGTTACCGCAAACCTACCGCAGTTTGGAGATATCCCAAATTTTAGGATAACTGACAATACCATGCAACGGTGTTAGTGCAAACATCGGCAAGCGAACGTAGAGATTAGGGATTAGGACGACGATTTGAGTTTTCAACCTTGATTTATATCTGTAACATTTTTAACGTTTTGATAAAAGCGTTAAACCATAACTTTAGGTATAAATCTATACGTCACTCTCCTAATCCCTATTCCTAATCTCTAATCCCTACGTTAAAAAAGCGGCCATGAAAAACCATGACCGCATCATAGATATGTTGATTGTATCGCCGCAGCTTGCGGCGTTATTTATGATATTTAACATTATTATTTATCGTAAGCGCTCGGTACAGCTGTTCAAGCAGGATAACGCGCATCAGCTGATGAGGAAATGTCATCCTCGAAAAGCTGAGCCTGAGCTGTGCGCGTTTTTTCACCTCTTCGCTGAGCCCAAGCGAACCGCCGATTATCACGGTCATATGTCCGCTCCCGCTCAGGGAGAGAGTGCGCATTTTTTCCGCAAGCTCAGTTGATGACATTTGCCGTCCCTCAACGCACAGTGCAACCACATACGACTGCGCAGGTATACGGCTGATTATCCTCTCGCCCTCGCGCTCAAGCACCCGCGCCTCTGCTCCGGCAGCAGTCGGCTCGTCCTTTACCTCTACAAGCTCAAGCCTCGAAAACCTGCCGATACGCTTTGCATATTCCCCTACCGCCTCGGTCAGGTATTTTTCTTTCAGTCTGCCGACACATATCACCGTCAGCTTATTCATTATTATCAGTCTCGGCTTGATTGCCGGGCTTTGCTTCTTCCGGAGCCTCTACGGCATCCGCCTCTGTTTCTTGGTCTGCGCCCTCGTGCGCCTGCGCAAACAGAGCATCGAACTCATCGCCCTCGATTTTCTCTTTTTCGAGCAATGTTTCGGCAACCCGTTTGAGGCTTTCCATATTCTCTTTCAGAATACTCCTGCAGCGTTCGTAGCACTCGCTGATTATCCTGTGTATCTCGCTGTCTATAAGCGCGGCGGTCTCCTGACTGTAGTCCGCGCCGTGACCGGCCTCAAGGCCTAAGAACACCTCGCTTTGCTGCTCTCCGAACGTTCTTGCGCCCAGCTTTTCGCTCATACCATACTTTGTTACCATAGCCTTGGCTATCTTGGTAGCGCGCTCAAGGTCATTGGAAGCGCCGGTGCTGATATCATCAAGCGCAAGACTCTCAGCCACACGTCCGCCAAGCAGCACAACTATCTCCTCTATCATCTCGGTACGGCTGTTATAACTGATATCCTCCTTAGGAAGTGACAGTGTATATCCGCCGGCACGGCCTCTTGGAATTATCGAGACCTGGTGAACCCTGTCCTGAGTGGGCAGCATTTTTGAAACTACGGCATGACCGGCCTCGTGGTATGCGGTAAGCCTGCGCTCTTTTTCGGTCACCTTTTTACTCTTCTTCTCGGGGCCTGCAACGACTTTCATTATCGATTCCTCAAGGTCACGCATTGATATGACCTTTTTGTTCGCTCTTGCGGCAGAGAGCGCCGCCTCGTTAACCAAATTCTCAAGGTCCGCACCCGTAAAGCCGATCGTGGTCTTTGCCAGCACATCGAGCTTAACATCGCTGCTGAGCGGCTTATTTCTGGTATGCACCTTGAGTATCGCCTCGCGGCCGAGTACGTCCGGAACATCAACTACGACCTGCCGGTCGAATCTGCCCGGCCTGAGCAGTGCGGGATCTAAGATATCGGGGCGGTTGGTGGCCGCGATTATAATAACGCCCGCGTTTTCACCAAAGCCGTCCATCTCGACCAGCAGCTGGTTCAGCGTCTGCTCTCTCTCATCATGGCCGCCGCCGAGGCCTGCGCCTCTGTGCCGTCCGACCGCGTCGATCTCATCGATAAAAATTATACACGGCGCGTTCTTTTTGGCGTTCTCAAACAGGTCTCTGACCCTTGATGCGCCCACGCCGACAAACATTTCCACAAAGTCAGAACCGGAAATGGAGAAGAACGGAACTCCCGCCTCTCCGGCCACAGCCTTGGCAAGCAGCGTCTTACCGGTTCCCGGAGGACCCACAAGCAGTACACCCTTTGGTATTCTTGCGCCCAGACGTCTGAACCTCTCGGGAGTTTTGAGGAACTGTACTATCTCTTCAAGCTCTGCCTTTTCCTCCTCCTCGCCGGCAACGTCCTCAAACGTCTTTTTATTATGAGCTTCATTTGTGAGCTTTGCCTTGCTCTTGCCGAAATTCATCATTCCGCGGCCGCCGCTTCCCGACTGCTGCATGAACATGAACCAGAACACCGCAAACAGCACCACAAGCCCAAGCGTCGGCAGCAGCGTCAGCCACCACGGCGGACTGTACGGCAGCGGGGTCTCGATTCTGAGCGAGCCGTCCTTTATCTGTGATTCCATTTCCTCACCGACGTCCGAACGAAGCGTCTCGTAGCTCGGCACCTCGACTGTCTCTATTGAATCGCTGTTTTTATATCTAACAGTCGCTACATCGTCAACTATGCTGATCTCACTGACCTCATGGTTCTGTATACTTCTTACGAGGTCTGAATACACACCCTCCTCCTGGGTGGGAGTGACCCTTGTCATAAAGAACACCATGAGTATCACCAAAAACAGCAGCAGGTAAAAGCTTATACCTTTCAGATATTTTTTCACTCTGTCGCCTCCTGTAACCATTATTCTAAAGCGGAACAGCCGCTTTTTTACAAAACCGAGCGGTCTGAAAGCAAACCGCCCGATAAAGACTCAAAACGGTTGCAATCAACCGCTTTGCCACTGATACAATTATAAATTATACCATAGTAAAATTAAAAATACAACCGAAAATCAATATATTAACAAAAATTTAAAAGTTGGAGGCGTTTGCAGTAAAGCCCGGCCGCCGCGCGGCTATTTTATCACAAGCACCATATCGGTCTCGCCCGCAGAGTTACGCGGCGGTCTTATAACCCCGTTAAGCTGCGCCGGGCTGAACTCCCCGCTTGTCGGGTCAAACCACTGAGCCGTACCGCTTAAATCGCGGTTTATTGTAAACTCGCGTCCGCTGTAGTTGTATATAAGCGCGAAACTCTCTCCGGTGAACGCGGTTATGCGGTCGTGCTTTTCAAATCCGTCGTTTGATACAAGTGCATCGTCATGGCTGCCGCCCGCAAAGTCTACCGAGGTGATAAGAGAATACAGGTGCTTCATATGCATAGCTCCGGGCAGCTGTATACCCTCCGTCCAATATTCCTGCACATTATAGCCGCCGTCGGTATCCCCCGGGGAGTAAAACTGGAACACCGAGTTGCAGCCGTAGGTATGTCCGCACGCGCCCTCAAAGACCGACCAGTACGCATACCGCCTGACGTCCTTTGCCTGCCAGAACGGCTGTGTAAAGTCATGCAGCCCCTGGGGTATGTTCTCATAGGACGGCTCGCCGTCAAGCACCGGCTTCATCGGCTCACGCATTAGCTCGCGGCGTACGTATTTCCAGTTGTCCTCAGCATAAAAGTCCTCGCTCTCCTTGTTATCGTCCCACTCGCCGAGGCTGTACTGGTCATAGCGGCGATGACCTGACTGGAACATATTAAAGTCCAGCCACTCTTTGTCATGAAACCACATTGCCGAGGAGGTTCTTCCGAACGGGTGGAAAGTTATCAGACGCGCGGGGCACAGCTTCTTGAGCGTTCTGCCCATTATGTCCCAGATATCAAAGCCCATATGGCCGCGTATATCTCCGCCCAGTACCCATATCAGATTTTTGAATTTACCGAACCGCTCCGCAAGAAAGGCAGCGTACTGCTCAGCATTCACAGCCGTCAGATAGCCCTTTTTGACCATAGAGCCCCACACGGGCAGAAACGCAATATAAAGCCCGTGCTTTTCGGCAATACGGAGTACGGTCTCGGCCTTTTGCCAGTATGCACCGCTGTCCTGCGGGCTGTTTAAATCAACATAAATATCGTCCGCGCTGCTTGCAACATTTTTGTTATGCATAAGCACTGCCTGAATAACATTGAAGCTGCGCGCGGCACGGTTTTTGAAGTATTCTTCAATCTCTTGCAGGCTGAGCTTTTGCAGCATGAGCCATGCGGTATCGCCGAGCCAGAAAAACGGTGTGAGTGTTCCGTCGCTTTGTGATGACCAGAGATTTTTTGAATTTTTTACTGTTGTTAGCATAAGATTAACCTTTCTGTCCGCAGTTTATATTATATACGCGCTTTATATGCAGACGGATAAAACGCTGTTACTTATCCAAGTGCGACGTCCAACACCATCATCAGTGCAAAGCCGGCCGCAACACCTATAGTTGCAATATCGCTGTGACGCCCGTTCTGAGACTCGGGGATCAAATCCTCTACCACAACATATATCATGGCTCCTGCGGCGAACGACAGGATATACGGCAGCATTGGCTCTATAAGCGAGGTCATCAGTATTGTCAAAACGGCTCCTACCGGCTCTACAACGCCGGACAGGAACCCATACAGGAACGAACGCTTCTTGCTGAGGCCGCAGCCCACCAATGGCATTGAGATTACCGCTCCCTCAGGAAAGTTTTGTATAGCTATACCTATCGTCAAAGCAAACGCCCCGGCGACCGATATTGCAGCATTGCCGCTGAGCACGCCCGCGAACACCACGCCTACCGCCATGCCCTCCGGGATATTGTGAAGCGTGACGGCCAGCACCAGCATTGACGACCTGCCAAGGCTTGAGGTTCTGCCCTCAGCCTCGGCTGCGTTTAGGTGGATATGCGGTATAAGTCTGTCGAGTATCAGCAAAAATGCCACGCCCAGCATAAACCCCACCGCCGCCGGTACCCAGGGTATATTTCCTGCGGCTTCAGACATTTCGATCGCCGGGATAATCAGCGACCACACCGACGCCGCTATCATTACACCCGAGGCAAAGCCAAGCAGCGCTTTTTGCACTGAGCTCTTTAAGTCTTTCTTCATAAAAAATACAAGAGATGCGCCGAGGGTCGTTCCCAGCAGCGGAAGCAAAACACCGGCGGCAACATTTAATATACTATTCATAAAGCACCTCCTTATATCTAATATATGCATCAGAGCTTTTTATAAACCGTTAAAATCATTGTTATAAACGCCGCTGCTCCGCCTATCAGGTTTGACACCGGCTCCGCCCAAAATACACCGTTCACTTGAGGCGTAATAAAGTGCGGCAGCAGCAGTGTAAGCGGCACCACTATGATTATTTTGCGGAACAGCGAGAAGAACACCGCCTGCTTTGGCTTATCAAGCGCGGTGAAAACCGTCTGGCCGCAAAACTGCAGCGCCATAAAGAAGAAACCGAAAAAGTAGATATGCAGAGCCCCGGCGCCGAGAGCTATCATTTCGGGGTCGTCCGTAAACAACCGCATAAATACATTCGGCAGCCTTGCGACTATCAGCCATGCTATCACAGTATAGACGATAAGTATGACCGACATATATTTTATGCCGAGCTTTACACGCTTATTCTCAGCCGCGCCGTAGTTATACCCAAGCACCGGCTGCGCGCCCTGAGAAAATCCCTGAACCGGCAGGGTCAGAATATCCCTGACCGAGGTTATTATAGTCATTATACCTATGTAGATATCGCTGCCGTACTGCTTCAGCGTCATATTGCAGACCGACTGCACTGCCGCATTTGTAGCCATCATTGTGAAACCCGCAAGACCGAGTGATAAAATTTTGCGAACACGCCTCAAACTAAACGATATCATGTTTTTAAACTTTATCGTGTACGCCGCCCGTTTGCTGAGCAGGAACGAGACTGTCCACACAGCCGAGGCCGCCTGAGATATAACGGTCGCAACTGCCGCGCCGGCAACCCCCATATCAAGCACGAACATCAGGATAGGATCCAGAATTATATTAAGCACCGCGCCGAGCGCGATAGTCACCATTCCGATTTTTCCATAGCCCTGGGCGTTTATCATACTGTTAAGACCGAGAGTTAAAACCGGAAAGATTGCGCCGAAGAGGTATATCGTTATATACGTATCGGCGTACGGCAATGTCGCATCGCTTGCGCCAAGCAGCCTAAGCAGCGGGGTCTTGAAGCACAGCCCCAGAACCGTTATGACCGCTCCGATAATCAGCAGCAGCGAGGCTGCGTTACCGAGCAGCTTTTCGGCCTCGTCCGCATTGTTTCGGCCGCGCTCTATTGAGATAAGCGGCGCCGCGCCCGCGCCTATAAGGTTTGAAAACGCCATTATTATCGTGATTATCGGCATGCACACTCCAACGCCGGTCAGCGCGTCGGCCGCCCCGGAGCCGCCCAGCCTGCCGATGAACACGCGGTCAACCACGTTATAAAGTATTGTTATCAGCTGCGCCGCGGTCATAGGCAATGCAAGGCGCAGAATGTGACCTATCACACTCCCCTTTGAAAAATCATTCGCCTTTTGTTTAACACTCTCCATTTTGCCGCGTCCTCCGTTTTAAAAAAGAAGCTCTAAATCTTTTTGGGAAATAGAGCTCTATGATATATTTAAATGTCGTTAAACCGCTGCTCCAGCTTTGGATAGACGTGCTCCTCCACGTATATGTACCGTTCCAGCAGCTTTTTTGTCTCAACGTAGTACTTCTCTACATCCTCGTCTATATAATAGTCATCGGTCTCCGATTTACGTGTACGTATCTCCGCGATCTCGCGGTTGGTCTGAATAAGCTCCTGCCTGACCGTGCCGTATTCGTCCCAGACCGAGGCTATCTGCGGGTACGAGAAGCCGTTTAGGCAATCTGACAGCTTCTTCCTTATTATTATTGAAAGAAAATCTGCCGTATCGAAGAACGCCTTGCACTCGTGCTTGAGTGCGCTGCGCAGATTGTCGAGCACGTATCTCGGATTGTCCTGCGAGCCGCCGCATCTTACCATATAGTCGTTTGCGCAGACGTGTATAATGTTCTCATAGGCGTCCTTTAAGCTGTTGACCGGCAGGTAGAACGTTTTGAGCTCACTGCCGTACTCCTCGGCTAAGATATACAGCTCCTTTGTTTTGAGGTGAACATAAAATATCCTCTCCCAATACTCGTCGGCCGTCATCTCACCGCGTCTGTAGCGTTCAAGATTGCTGCCGAGTTCCCGCTTCAGTTCCTTTGTCTCCCTTGTATCGGTCTTTTCCGCACCCGAATCCGGCGAGACCCTGCGCTTATTCTCACTCTTTGGTATTACCTTTGTTGTTTGTCCGGTATCGTTATTCTTCATATACTATCTATCTTCCCTTCCCTGCGCCGCGCTTTTTGGAGCCGTCAAGCGGCAGTCTGTGCGGCGAACTTTTCTTCCTAAGCGATTCTATTCTGCTCTCGGTATAAAAGCAGCCAAGGCTCATTCTGGCGTCCGAGGCCGTTTTTTGGTATACGTCATGCAGTCTCTCAACATCGCGGGGGCTGAACTTTCTCGAAAAAGAAGGAAACCTCGCGTCGAGCAGACCGGTGTTTGAATACACTTCCTTGATCTTATACGAGACGTACGCAATACAGAACAGTACGCACAGCCCCAGGATTATCCCGGCAGCCAGTATAAACGAGAACGGCGCGCTCATCGGTCTCCGACCCCCTCGCGTCTGCGGAAGCTGACGGTCGTGAACATTACAACAGCCATCACGGCGGCGGCGATAAGAAATCCGCAGTTTATCATATATACGTTTTCTCCGAACACTATCGGGTCTCCCTCCAGCATCAGGTATCCCATCATTCCAAGGAATATTGCAACGACCTCAAGAAACGCAAGCAAATATGTGAACATTGAGTTCCTGCGGCCGAGGAATACCGCCATGCCGACAGCAAGGATCGACAGCACTGCCGAAAGATACAGCACATCGTTATCGTTCATTACCATATAGAAGTAACCCATATCAACACTCGTCATCACCCTGGTGAACATTGGTCTCAAAAGCAGCGGGAAAAACGAAAACACTCCGCACACAAACCATACCAGCAGCATGCCAAAAAATCTCTTAACGTCAAAATAGAGCTTGCTTTCAACTCTCTGAGCCGCCAGTTCCTGCTGTACATTAAGCATTTTAAGCACCTCCCCCGGGTATAAACCGACATAAATCGGCAATCTATATACAAGGTAACACAAAACCTCTGTAAAGTCAAGCGTGCCGCGAATTTGAAACTTAATCGTAACACTTTAAATAATACAGCAAACCGGCGCATAAAGTACGCGCCGGTCAAAATATCAAATTGTCAAGGCTACAGAGCAAAATAGTAACCAACGCCGCGCTTGGTCATGATATGTTTAGGCTGGGACGGGTCGTCCTCTATCTTCTCCCTGACACGTCTGACCGTGACGTCGACGGTCCTGACGTCTCCGTAATACTCGTAGTCCCAAACATACTCCAGCAGCGCCTTGCGCGAGTATATCTTGTTCGGCTGTGCGGACAGGAATTTTATAAGCTCAAACTCCCTGACCGTCAGGTCTATAAGTTTGCCGCGCTTATAGAGCTCGTATCTGTTGCAGTCAAGAGTGAACTCGCCGATCTCAATAATATCGTTCTCAACCTCGGGAGTCTGCGGCACGATATCGCTGCGGCGCATATTCGCCTTAACTCTGGCAAGCAGCTCACGCACGCTGAACGGCTTTGTTATGTAGTCGTCCGCGCCGAGCTCCAGACCAAGCACCTTATCTACCTCCTCCTCGCGGGCGGTGATCATCAGTATAGGCACAGTTGAAGTCTCGCGTATCTTTTTGCAGACCGAAAAACCGTCCATACTCGGCAGCATTACGTCAAGCAATATAAGATCCGGCTTCTCTTTCTCCGCCCTCTTTACCGCCTCCTCGCCGTCTGAGGCAGAGCATACCATATATCCCTCGTTTTTAAGGTTAAGCTTTAAAATATCTACAATACTCTTCTCATCGTCTACTATCAAAACTTTCTTTCCCATTTCAGTCCGGCACCCCCATTTTAGCGTTAATAATATCTATTTCCTGCCAAGCGGCACAGTAAAATTACATCAGTCCAATAATATAAACAATTACAGTTATATTACATACACACTAATTTTATACTACTTTATTCAAAAAATCAAGGTTTTTTTAAATATTTTTTACACAGTTATGGGATTTTAATGATATTTTAAATCAGTCCTGCAAGACCGTCATGCTGTCGTCGGCGCCGACCATAAAATACACCGCTCCGCTGCGCGTACAAAACACCTCGGCGCCCTCGTCCTCGTAAGCCTTGACCACTTTGCTGTCAGCACGCTCACTGAAGCTGTCGGTTATAACAGCATAGTCCGCTTCGGCGCGCTCTGCCAGCAGCGCGCTCGCATCGCCGTCGTCCCTGCCGTGGTGCGGGACCTTGATAAGGTCGCACTCAAGGCTGAGAGAGCTTCCAAACAGCTCGCTCAGACGTTTCTGCTCCGCATCGCCCATAAACATGAGCCGTCTGTCTGCGTACTCTATCTTTGTCACAAGAGAGAGGTTGTTATCATCATCCGTATCAAGCGCGGACGGATACACGCTTACCCTGCCGTTTCCGAGTTCCAGCGCGACAGGTTCCGTAAGCCGTTCGACATCGAGCCCGTTTTCACCGTAAGCCTCGTCAAATCTTAAATACTCGTCGCTGTCCTTTTCATAGTCCGGAGTGATTATACTGCCTATATCCACATTATTTATTATCTCGGCCGCGCCGCCCACATGATCCTTGTCAAAATGCGTGATTATCAGGCATTCAATATAGGTAATTCCGTTTTGCGAAAGGTATCCCAAAATATCCTCCGCATCCTCAGCCTCTCCCGTATCAATAATGACAGTCTCGCCGTCTATCGTAATTACCGAAGCGTCCGATTTACCGGTATCAAGTACAGCGCCGTATAAGCCCTCCTGCGGCGCCGCTCCCTCTCCCCAGGGGGCAGCGGACGAACAGCCCGAAAGCAGTACCGCCGCGGCCGTCAGCCAGACAAAAATAAACTTCTTCATAATATTTACACCTCCGCCAATCTAACCTTTAAAATTTTAACACAAACACATGATTTGGTTGTTAAGATTATGTAAACTATTTTATCCTTGCCATGCGGCGGCTTACGTGATATAATATATGAGAATTTAGGGGTACAGCCCCGTCATAGGGCGGATTCCCTGTTAATTTAGTTATATTCGGGAGATTGTCAAAATGAGCGACAGCTATAAAACGATCAAGGCCGAGGCAACGGCGGAGCTGACCGAAAAACGCTCACGGTTCATAGCATCGGTAAGACCGGTGCTGAGCGAAGAAGAGGCGGTCGGCTTTATAAACGGGCTGCGGCAGGAGTACTGGGACGCGACCCACAACGTCTATGCTTACATTATCCGCGAAAACAACATCATGCGCTACAGTGATGACGGCGAGCCGTCAGGCACGGCGGGCATGCCTGTGCTTGACGTCCTTAAAAAAGAGGGGCTGACAAACCTATGCATAGTCGTTACAAGATACTTCGGCGGCATACTTCTCGGGACAGGCGGGCTCGTGCACGCATATTCAAAGAGTGCAAAGCGCGGCATTGACGCGGCCGGGACGGCCGAAATGGTTCTGTGCCGCGAACTTAAAATCAGATGCTCCTACACAATGCTCGGCAAGCTCCGCAGCGCACTGGAAAAACGAAACGTTATCATAGGCAGTATCGCCTACACCGACAGCGTTGTGATACCGCTGTTTGTGCCCTTAGAGGAGGAGGAAGGTGTCGCGAAGCTGGTCGCTGAGCTGACAAACGCCGCCGCAGAGATAGAGCGCGGCGATGAATACTACCGCGCACTTTAACATTTGCAGCGACTGTAACAATAACCTAAACACGGTGCAGAAGCACATACGGCAGACAATATCAAGCGCAAAAATAACTTAACCGCAAAACGGCGCGGCACGGATTATCCGTGCTGCGCCGCCTTATTATAATCAAATACTTTTGCTTATGAAAGCAGCTGTGCATACATCTCCTGATACTTCTTTGCAGATTCGTTCCATGAGAAGTCCTGCTTCATTGCATTCTTTACAAGCTCCGTCCAGACTTTCTTGTCACTGAATATTTGTATTGCATATCTCAGCGTATACATCATATCGTGCGACGAATACGGATAGAAGCTAAAGCCGTTGCCCTCGCCCGTAAACTCATTGTACGGCTGGATCGAATCCTTAAGTCCGCCTGTTTCCCTGACAATAGGAATCGTTCCGTAAGCGAGAGAAATCATCTGGCTAAGTCCGCAGGGCTCAAACATAGACGGCATAAGGAACAAGTCGCAGCCCGCATACACCTTATGCGCCAGCTCATTGCTGAACATAATGTTAGCAGACATTTTAGTCGGATTGCACCATGCGTTGTGCCTGAACAGGTTCTCGTACTTCGCGTCGCCCGTGCCGACAACAACCAGCTGGATATCCATATTCATGAGCTCTCCCATGGCCTCGGCAATGATATCAAAGCCCTTTTGGTCTACCAGGCGGGAAATAATACCTATCATCACTTTCTCGCCGTCAATCGTAAGACCCAGCTGCTCCTGCAGCTTCATCTTGTTTTCTTTTTTCTTGTTGATAACGTTTCTTGCATCATAGGTCTCAAATATCAGATTGTCGGTTCTCGGATTGTAAACGCTGTAATCGATACCGTTTAAGATACCAAACAGCGACTGCGACCTTGCCGAAAGCAGTCCGTCCAGCTTTTCTCCGCCCATCGGGGTCTGGATCTCAGCTGCATACGTGGGGCTGACTGTGGTAACGTAATCCGAATACACGATGCCGCCCTTTAAGAGGTTGGCACAGCCGTGAAATTCGAGCTTGTCCGACGTGAAGAAATCACGGCTCAGCGAGAAGAAATCCGACACGATATCTATTGAGTATATTCCCTGATAGCGCAGATTGTGGATAGTAAACACGGTCTTTATACCCTGATAAAACTCATCGCGCACATAGTATGCGTTGAGCAGCACCGGAACCATGCCGGTCTGCCAGTCGTGAGCATGGATAATATCGGGCTTCCAGTCAAGATGCTTTAATATCTCCAGCGCAGCCTTATCGAAAAACGCGAATCGTTCAAGGTCGTTCCACTTATACAGATACGGGTCGCCGAAATAATACTCGTTATCAATAAAATAATATGTTACTCCGTCCTTTTGCAGCTCAAAAACACCGCAGTATTTTCTTCTCCAGCCAAGCGGAACATATATAAAGAATTTGAATTCCATCTGCTCCAGATATTCCATGGGTATGCAGCCGTATTTCGGCAGTGCAACTCTCACGTCGTCTCCAAGCCCGGCAAGCGCAGTAGGCAGCGAGCCCACAACATCGCCCAGACCGCCTGTTTTTGCAAACGGAGCCACTTCTGACGAAACCATAAAGATTTTGCTCATAAAGACACATCCTTTCATTAAATTTTTATATTAAAAGATATATTATGCTTGATGCTATACGGCGGAGCTATGCCCGCTCCTCCGCGGCGGACAGCTTCACGCCGAGCCCTGCATAACGCCCGGCGCGCCGCATGCCCCAAACTTAAACTCTTTTTAAAATCAAACAACTATCTCCTTGCCGATAACCATCGGGTAAGTATCCTGACCGACAAGTTTCTTGCCGCTGCGCAGGATAACGCCCTTGTCAAATATCACATTCTCAACCAGGCAGTTCTCCATTATCTCGGAATTCTGCATGAGTATGCAGTTCTCTACCGTTGCGCCCTTTGCAACATGCACGCCGCGGAACAATATGCTGTTCCTGACCGTTCCCTCGATCTTGCAGCCGTCCGCGATGAATGAGTTCTCGACCTCTGCGGTCTTTGCGTACTTGGTCGGGATTGTATCCTTGATTTTTGTAAATATCGGCCTGTCGGTCTCAAGGCCGAACAGCTCGTCTCTGACGTCTTTCTTCAAAAGGTCGAGATTAAAGCCGTAATACGATTGTATACTGTCGATCTTTCTGCGGTAACCGGAAAACTCGCAGGCACACACTTTCATGTTATCATTGACGGCTTTAAGAAGTACGTCCTTTGAAATCTGGTGTTTGCCGTGCGTTGAAGCGTATTCTACCATGTCCATAAGCAGCTCGCGCTTTGTGATGAACATGTGCATATATGAATTGTCTGTTACCTGCTTGCGCGGATAAATATGCATATCCGTGACATTATTGTCCTCATCCAAATCAAGCAGAATGTGCTTTCTCACATCCTTTGAAGTCAGATTGCTGACCTTTGTATATACAAGCGTGAAGTCCGCATCGTTTTCAAGATGCTTTTCCAGGATCTCGTCAAAGTCTATATTGCAAATAGTATTACAGTCCGATACCAAGATATATTCCTGCTTGCTCTTTGCCAGAAACGGAGTAATACCGCTGAGTATCTCTATGCCGGCAACTGCCTCAACGTTCGATTCGCCGGTATCCTTGGGCGGGAGTATGTAGAGACCGTCGTCCTTTCTGTCCATATCCCAAGCCTTGCCGGTGCCCAGGTGGTCGGTAAGCGACTGATAGTTTACAGGGGTCGTTATGCCGATCTTGATTATTCCTGAGTTAACCATGTTTGATAACATAAAATCTATAATTCTGTATCTTCCGCCGACAGGAACCGCCGCAAGCGCGCGCAGGCTTGTAAGCTCGCCCATGCTCGCTTCAGGGTTTTCGGAAAAAATTACGCCAAGCATATCATTCTTCATCTATATCACCTCAATAAATTTTTTAAATTAACTAACAAATATCGGCAGTGACCATAGAGCACACCGCTATCTCTTTTTTATCTCCAATATTCACTCCCGGACCGATAAGCGTAATGTCATCACTCAGGATCTTGGTATTGTTAAAGTCATTGTTCGCACCGTCTGCGGTACTGCCAATGACTGCGTCGGCGCCTATAACGGCGTCGGAGCCTATGACCGCTTTGGTGACCTCTGCGCCGCTCTTTATAACCGCTCCCGGAAGGATTATCGAATCCTTAACGTTTGCGCCGCTTTCTACCGTCACGCCCTCAAACAGGATTGAGTGCTCGACTTTTCCGTATACCTCGCAGCCCTCGGTCGTGTAACTGTTCTTTATAATTGCGCCCTCGCCGATATACTGGGGCGGTTTTACCGGGTTTCTGCTGAAAATCTTCCAATTTTCATCGTCAAGGTCACAGCCCGGCTGATCGTCAAGAAGCTCCATATTTGCCTCCCAAAGGCTCTGGATGGTTCCGACGTCTTTCCAGTAGCCGTCAAACCTGTGCGCCATAAGTTTGAGCCCGTCGCCCAGCATTGCGGGGATTATATTCTTGCCGAAATCGTTCTCCGATTCAGGATTAGCCTCGTCCGCAGTCAAATATTTTTCAAGCACATCCCAAGAGAAGCAGTAAACGCCCATCGATGCAAGATTACTCTTTGGCTCTGCCGGCTTCTCCTCAAACTCGACTATCTGCATGTTCTCATCCGTATTCATTATGCCGAATCTCGGAGCCTCGTCCCACGGCACCTCGATTACTGCTATTGTAGCGTCAGCCTTTGCTTTTTTGTGCGCCGAGAGCATTTTGTTATAATCCATCTTGTATATATGGTCGCCCGACAGGATTACGACATATTTCGGATTAAATCCTCTTATAAACCCTAAATTCTGATATATAGCGTTAGCGGTACCCTTGTACCACTCGCCTTTCTCCGCCGATGTGTAAGGCGGGAGTACAAACACGCCGCCGTTTGTACGATCCAGGTCCCATGGCTGGCCGTTCGCTATGTAGGTATTCAGCTCAAGCGGCTGATACTGTGTTAAAACACCGACCGTGTCTATCCCCGAATGAGCGCAGTTGCTGAGCGGAAAATCTATTATCCTGTACTTTCCGCCGAACGGAACCGCCGGCTTTGCGACATTCTGAGTCAATATTCCCAGACGGCTTCCCTGTCCGCCCGCAAGGATCATGGCTACACACTCTTTTGACCTCATTTTATCTCCTCCTAAATTCTTATTACCGATTGTTTCGCTTGTTTAACCCTTTTATATCTTTAATTAATTTTTTACTTAATTGATTATTTTTTTTCCGCCTTTTTTTCGGCAGCGGCCCCCATCTCATTCTTTGCGGCAGTCTTTGCAGCCGTCTTTTTTGCGCCGACCACCGGCTTTGACTTTCGCGTTCTCTTTGTCGGCGGAGACTTCTTCAGATACAGTCCGGTAAGCGGCGTCACCGGGATGTCTATCGAATATTCAAACTCTCTAAACGGCACCTTTTTGGCATGGTATACGCGTTTTCTGCCGCTGCCCTCGCCGCCGTACTTCTTGTCATTCGTATCAAAAACTACGGTGTAATCGCCGTTCTCCGGAACTCCGACTGTATAGAGCGCATGATTGACAGGTGTGAAGTTCAGTACAACAACTATTTCGTCTTTCTTATCCTTTGATATCCTCATATATGACAAAATGCTGTTGTCCGCGTCCTGCGCATTGAGCCACCGGAAGCCTTTCCACTCTCCGGAGAGCTCACGCTCTATCTCATAAAACGACGGGTGATCCTGATAGAAGTGTCCGAGTGCAGCCGAAAAATCCCACAGCTTTCTGTGAGCCTCGTATTCTTCAAGGTTCCAGTCAAGCTGCTCCGCAAAGCGCCACTCCACAAACTGTCCGAACTCTCCGCCCATGAACAAAAGCTTCTTTCCCGGGTGAGAGTACATGAACATATACAGCAGCTTGAGCTCGCTGAATTTTTCCTCATACGTGCCCCACATCTTGTCTATCAGGCTTCTCTTGCCGTGGACGACCTCGTCATGAGACAGCGCGAGGATATAATTCTCGGCAAACGCATACATCATGGGAAATGTAAGTTTTGAATGATTGCCCTTTCTGAAATACGGATCGCACTGCATATAGTCAAGCACATCGTGCATCCAGCCCATGTTCCACTTGAAGTTAAAGCCGAGACCGCCCTCGTGCGCAGGCGCGGTGACGCCGCCCCAGGCAGTGGATTCCTCAGCTATCATCATAACGTTCGGCAGGCGTTCGAATACTGCAACATTGAGCTTTTGCAGAAACTCTATCGCCTCAAGATTCTCCTTGCCGCCGTACTTGTTGGGCAGCCACTCGCCTTCGTTGCGGTTATAGTCAAGATAGAGCATGCTCGATACCGCGTCAACACGCAGGCCGTCAAAGTGATATTCGCTCAGCCAAAAGAGAGCGTTTGAGATAAGGAAAGACCATACCTCGGTCTTTGTCCAGTCAAATACCAGAGTTCCCCACTCCTTGTGCTCGCCGCGGCGGCTGTCCGGGTGCTCAAACAGGCACTCGCCGTCATACTTTGCAAGAGCATAGTCATCCCTCGGGAAATGCGCCGGTACCCAGTCCATTATTACGCCGATATTGTTTTGGTGGCACCGGTCGATAAAATATTTAAGCTCCTCCGGCTTGCCGAAGCGGCTGTTTGCGCTGTAATACCCGGTCACCTGGTATCCCCAGGAGCCATCGAACGGATATTCCGCAAGCGGCATGACCTCAACGTGCGTATATCCCATTTTCTTGAGATACGGTATCAGCTCGTCGGCCATCTCCGTATACGTCAAATACGTGCCGTCCTCATGCGTCTTCCAGGAACCGAAGTGCATTTCGTAAATATTGACCGGCGACTCATACGGAGGAGTTTTTGTACGATGCTCGATCCACTCGCCGTCGCCCCACTCATAGTCAAGGTCAACAGTGATAGAGGCGTTGCTCGGCCTGACCTCGCTGTAGAATGCAAACGGGTCGGTCTTGAGCTTTATATCGCCCCTGAAAGTCTCTATGCTGAATTTGTAGCACTGGCCGGGCTGCGCCCCCTCAATAAACGCCTCCCAGATACCAAAGTCGGTATGCTTATACATTCTGCCCTTGTTCCTGTCCCAGCCGTTTGCATCGCATACGACCGAAACGCTCTTTGCATGAGGAGCCCAGACCGCAAACAAGTAGCCCTCTTTGCCGTCAAACGATTTGCCCCTGTGCGCGCCAAGCATGCGGTACGCCTCGTAATTCACTCCCTGATTGAAAAGATACATAGGCGCATCGTCAATGTATGTGCCCGCGTCTCTGTGTTTTCCCTCTTTGTACATATCAACAAAATTATCCATAGTATTATTCTCCCACAACTTTATAATTGATTACGCAGTTAAACATATTTATATAATTTATACAACACTAT
>DXIJ01000051.1 GCA_019112945.1 Candidatus Monoglobus merdigallinarum
ATAGGAGATGGCTAACCGTCCTTCAATTACCTATTATCTGCCAATAATATTATACAATATATGATAAATTTTGTCAACGAAGCAACAGAGGAACATAGAGGTTAGGGGTTAGGAAATAGGAATTAGGGACGTAACGGGCATATTCCTGCCTATCTTTTTATCACAGCAGCGGAACAATCGCAAAAAGGTGGTAGCGCAGCGTGCCTTTTTGCGAAAAGGAGGAGCAGCGACGCAGGCGACAGTTTTTGTATCTTGACAAAAACGGAGCAAGCAGAGCTCGCTCCGACGCAGGGAATAGGGAATAGGACGTGACGGGTTTGTTCTCAGTCAAATATTGAGTTTGTCCGAAACGTTGGTACAGCATATAACGCTTTGCGCAAAGCGTTATGCAAACATCGGTAGGCGAACGGAGTGAGCGCGGAGGTGCGCAGGCGCGGCAGAGTTTTTTAAGAAAGTTTATCAAATACCCCCATAGGAATACCCAAATAACAAACCGAAAGCCCAGTGGCAGCGGGTTTCGGTTTGAGAGGAGAGGCAGCGGCGTGAGTGAATTTCCGCGTCTTGAGTGGAAAAGAACGATACAGCGCTTGACTCGACGAGCCTCCGCACCTCCGTGTTTGCTGACGCAAACCTACCGATGTTTGGATTTATCCTAAAATTTAGGATAGCACATAACGCCACGCAAAAGGTGCTGACCCAAACCTCGGTATGTGAACATAGGCTTAATCAAACAAAAGCCCAAGCGCAGCGGACTTTTATTTGAAAGGAAAAGCAGCGCAGCGGGTGAGCTTTTTGCTTTTTGAGCAAAAACGAACAAGCGGAGCTTGCTTTGACGCAGGCGCGGAGGCGAGGGAAAGTTTTTAGGATAAACTCAATATTTAATCAGGTTATCTAACCAAATAACATCATTTGATAAAAAATGGAGCCTGCAAACGCAGACCCCAAAATATTTAAATCTTATTCAACTGGATAGCTTTTGCTGAGCGGTGCGATTTCGCTTAGATTGCTCCAGATAAACAGCTCTGTACGCTGTCCCGAGGAGGCGCTTACATCATTGATCACATAAGTTCCCGAACCGTTTATCTCCGCTGCATTAAAGCCGATTAGGACGCCCTGTGAATTGTAGACCGCAGCGATCAAATATGCACCCGGAGCAGCCGTTCCGCTGTATTCAACAACGGCTGAAATACTGTTTCCGGCCCTTTCAGCCGATACGATGCTGTAATCATACGATGGAGCCGGTGTAGCTGTCGGGCTCGGAGCCGGAGTTATTACCGGAACGTCTCCCTCTGTCGCCGGATACGTCTGTCCAGGCGAAAGATATGTTTTGTTCACAGGTGATACATACGCACCGAGTTCAGCTTCCAGAACTGTGTCGATACCATAGTAAGTATCGGCAGACGAATCATCAAACTCATAATTGAAGTCTCCGCCCTGAACACGTCCCGCATAGGTACTGACTATTTCCGGAACGCTTTCTGCACTGTCTGCTTTATATGAGTACATATTTGCAGCTGTATCAAAGTTGTTGTAAGTAGTTCCCCCGACCTTTGTAACATAATTGCTTGGTACAGCCTCGTCGCGGCTCTGCGCAAGATATGCGTCAAAATCCGAAAGATTGCTGCTGCTCGCATAAATCACAGGCTCCGTTTTGTCGCCTACAATCACGTTTCCGAACGCCTTAATCATTCCGCCGTCCTCGCCCGAGAATGTTCCCTCGCCCAAAGCATCGGTGCCCTGGAGAGACGAGAGCATCGGGTTCTTGCAGTTTCTGAAATAATTGTTTTCCACAAATGCAGAGCTTCCGGTGGTAACGCCTACTCCGTACTTTGCGTTGCCGTCATAGTAGTTGTTGTAAATATGGATCGTTCCGACTCTGATTCTCGGATGTCTTGAATCGGAGTGATCAAACCAGTTGTGATGATATGTTACAAAAAATTCGCCCGTACCGCTGTCCTGATGCATTCCGCACAGCGAAGACTTTCCGGAATCCCAGAAATGGTTGTATGAGAATGTAACATATGTCGAATGTGACTTAACATCAAGAGAGCCGTCGCCCTTTGCCTGGTCTCCGCCTTTGTTCTGACCGTAGAAAAAGTCAACATTGTGCACCCATATATTGGTATTGTCGGTGTCAAGCGATATGCCGTCGTCATTAAACGCCTTAACGGCAAGGTTTCTTATCTCAACATTGTTTGCGCTTCTTACAAGCAGAGCCCAGCCGTTTAGCATGGTGTCGCTGCCTATACCCTCGAAAGTTACGTTATAGCAGCCCTTAATATTGAGATAGTTCTTGCTGTCAAGACCGTCAACGGCCGAGCCGTCTATCATTCCGACAACACGGATTATAAGCGGAGTCTTGTCATATCCTTTCTGGCGCGCCTGCATAATATTTGCAAGACCCGTGCAATGGGTTGTCTGACCCTTGTTGTTGGTTATAACGTCAAGCTCTATCGTATTTACCGTGTCCTTATCAACATAAAGTATCTGCGCGTCCTCTTTCGGGGTTCCGTCATCGTTGTATCCGCCGGACGCAGTTCCGTTCGGAGATGCCGGGTCGTGTGCATAACCGCTTCTGTCATGCGCCAGCACATTAATAACTTCCGTCTCAACAGCAGAGGATTCCACGCCCTCTGTGACCGAGGCGATCTTTACGATATACTGACCGGCAGCAAGCCCCGGGATATCAACTCTGTAATAATCTCCGTAATAACGCAGCAGCCCATCGTCCACCTTGATATATTCGGCCTCTCCGAGCTGCTTGACATATACGTTGTACTTTTCGACTTCAGCGGGGTTGGTCCATCTGACGAGCGCAGACTCGAGCCAGCCGGTTTGTTCAACTATTTTAACATCTGACGGCAGAGGCTCTACCGGAGACACCCGGACGGTATTAGACAATGTATTGCCGTTCTTGTTCTTGGCTGTCACAACATATGTATAATCTGTGCCGTTTATAAGTCCGCTGTCCTCGTAAGCCGTATCACTGAGACCTGCGGCAATAACCGTACCGTCTCGGCTTACGTCATAGCTCTCTGCGTACTGAGCGGCGCTCCAGCTTAAATTAACTCTTTCGTTGCCTCCGACAGCCGCAAGTGTAAACGCTCCCGGCGGGTCGGTCGGCTCCTTGGGCGTTGCGGTCACAGTAACTCCCGCGCTCTTTCCGGCAGTATTGACTGCTACAACCCTGAATGAGTGCTCAACATCGTTTTGGAGACCTCCTATCGTGCATGACGCGATATCCGTGACCGTTGGCTAGGCTTCATTGTCAACATATACTTCATACGAAGCCGCACCCTGTACCTCTGTCCACTTGAGCGTTACCTGTCCGTTTCCGACCTCGGCAGTGAGGCCTGTAACGTCTGCGGGCGGCTCTGAGGCCTCGACCTCAAAGTGTATAGCCGACAGATAACCGTGATTGTCGCCGGCAGTTACAGTATTTCCGTTTCCGTCAATTACCTCGGTATCAACTGCTGTTCCGGTAATCGTATATGTACCGGGAGCCATGTTTGAGAGCGTGAGGCTCTCGGACGATTTGCAGCCGTACAGCTTCTGGTTTTCGCCCAGAGGCCCTGTAATAAGCAGGCCGCGCGCATTATTGCTGTGCGTGCTGGAGAACGTTGCAGTCCATGTGCTCTCGACCACAAACGTCAGCGCGTCCGTAGACGTCTTTCGGAACTGCACATATCACTCAGCGTTTTTGATATCCGAAAATGTTCCGGAAAAGCCCTCGAATCCCTCGGTTCCGGGCGATAAGGTTTTTTCGGTTATTTTTGAAAAGTCATAATTCGTGGTTCCGGACGGAACGACCGTTCCGGCTGCGCTGACCTCTCTTGTTCCTGCCGCAGCAGCGATGGTAAAAATCAGCGCAATACAAATGAATATGCTCCATGCTCTGTTTGCCGCTTTACTCATCATAAATCCTCCTCCTGTTATTTTTACCGTAATTTTAGAAAGTTACTTTAATTATAAATTATAATACAGTATTTAATATAATTCAATCATTTAAAATATCTCTGTAAAAATTCTGTAAATAATAACAAAATTTTACAGCTGAACCAAAAAGCTCCGCCTTACCGTATTTTTTACGTAAAAAATGAGCAAAGCGGTCGTACACGACAATTTACCGGTATATTGCCGCCCGCTTGCAGACCAAAAGATATTTTAATTCGGACGTATTACAGATTTATTGTCCTTGTATACTTGAATTTTTGAGTCTATTCTATATACGCACGAATCCTGAAATCAACGCCGCAGTTCTCGGCAATTTTTCTGCACAGCTCAATATCGCTGCTTGGCATTGTTTTATCTACAACTGTGAACACTACTTTTTTTACATAGTTTTTTGCGCTTTTTGCAAACTGCTGTATCGCGTCAAATGCCGCTTCTCCGAAACGGCTGTGACAGATCTCCTGATACTCCCTTGCGTTTGGCGCATTCAGGCTTATCGAAACAACATCAATAATACCTTCCATTTCCGGAGTGACGTCTCTGTCGTTTATCAAATCGGCCTGCCCGTTTGTGTTTATCCTGATCGAAATACCCGGCTGCCTCTCCTTGAGCCATTTTGAGATCGCGATAACATCATCAAACCGCTCTGTCGGCTCTCCGTATCCGCAGAACACTACCGCGTCGTATTTTGAGAGGTCGCGTTTTTCAAAGTCAGTCTTTATTTCGGCGAGCGTCGGCTCTCTGTCAAGCCACAGATCATCTTTGCCGTTGACGTTGTCGTGCTTTGTTCTGACGCAGAACCCGCACGCATTGGAGCACCTGTTTGTGATGTTTACATACAGTGAAGTATGGTATTCGTAAGTAATAGTCATAATATTTAATCCTCCCATTTATCAAATTGAGCAAGTGACAGCCGGATCATCCGATCTTCGCGGAAGCCGAGCGCCGGTCTCGGATCCGCAAGGCGCATATGTCCGGGGCGATCCGGCTTGTCGGTGCATTTCAGCAAAAGTATAAATGCTGCGCCGCCGCGTTCCACATTTGAAACCAATATCTTTGCTCCCAGGGCCTCCGCCAGAATTTGGCAGACTATCAAGCCGTAGCCGCGGTAGCTGGCGAGGATAAGATTGCCGTTGTTGCAGCCGGAGCTTTTACGGTTCATAATTTTGCGCAGCCTGTTTATATCAATACCGACTCCGTAATCTATCACAGATATTTCGGCGTAAGCGCTGTTTGGCACACGGCTCACTGCGATATCAACTCTGTTGTTGTCCGTATGGCCGTGTATGATAGCATTGATCAAAAAGTTGAGCAGGATCTGAGTGAGATACTGCGTATTGACCTTGCAGTAAACCTCCTTGTCCAGAGCCGCATTCAGACAGATGTTCCTGCACATCTCAAGAGGCAGGGATTCGTTTACCGATTTAAAGAACTCTCTTGCATACTGCGCCGCGCTTATATAGGTCATCGTGCGCTTTAGTCTGTCGGCACTGCACAGAACGCTCAGGTTTTTCATCCTGGCATAGTTTTCGCAAACAGCCGAGTTTATCTTGCATGCTGCGTCCAGATTTTCACCCTTTAGCGCTTCGGTGGTAATGATTTGGTTGATCATTTCTCTTACAAAATATGCATTGTCCTCGGCAGACTTGACCATGAACTCTGATACGTTCGAAAAACGCGCGGCAGGGTCTGCACATTTCAGCAACAGCTCACTGTTGCCGAGATTGCTTGAGATGTATTTTGTCAATGCTTGCACA
>DXIJ01000052.1 GCA_019112945.1 Candidatus Monoglobus merdigallinarum
CAGCTTGGGCGCTCAATAATTACAGTGAGGTTTATGTTATTGATTACAGATGCTTTAACAATTATTATGGCCGCGAGGAAAGCAGCCGCGAGTTTAAGATAAGTGAATTTTATGAAAAGGTGAGGTTTGACGACCTGGTAATAATGAACTATCCTGTTTCGGTCAATGGTACGCAGGAGCTTGACGCGCTTGCGGCAATAGCCGGATAGATTGTTGTATTTTAGGTGGGATTGTATGCTGAAAAAATCAAGGGTCGGTCTTAAAAAGCTTTTAAGGCCGGCGGTATGTGCTGCACTGGCCGCCGCAGCAATGTCGTTTAACGTGTATGCTAAACAGGATATCACGGTATTGATAGACGGCGACAGAATGGAATTTGATACACAGCCGTTTATCCAAAATGAAAGAGTAATGGTTCCCATGCGGACAATCTTTGAGGGGCTTGGTGCAGAGGTTGTATGGTATGAGGATACCGAGATAATCACGGCCGGGATGAAAGACAAGGTGGTCACGCTTCAGATAGGAAGCGGGCAAATGCTCTGCGGCGATACGCGCGTTACGCTTGAAGCACCGCCGGTGCTTGCGGAGGACAGGACTATGGTTCCGGTCAGAGCCGTATCCGAGGCGTTCGGCAGTACGGTCGGCTGGGATGAGCAGAGCCGTACTGTGACTATCACATCGCCGGTTGAAGAAAACGAAACGATGAGCGGTACGGTTATCTCCGATGAATACCGCTATAAAAATTTTGACGGTGAGTATAACGGCGTTTCGATTTTTGACAATGCAAAGAGCGACTATTTCGGAATGGAGCTTTTGAGAATACCTGAAAGCGACGGCGAGGATTACGCGGATATAGTCAGTACAATGGCTGATATGCTGCCCGACTGTAAGGTTTACTGCGGTATCATCCCCACGGCTTCCGAGTTTTATGCGGCAAAGGTGTATAAGACGAACTACCTGTCAGCTATATCCGATATATATAATTCTCTCAGTGAGAATGTTATACCGTTTAATATAGAGCGGATAATGATGGAAAACGCTGACGAGTATATTTATTTTAAGACCGACCACCATTGGACACATCTCGGTTCATATTATGCCTACCGTGAATTTTGCAGTGTCTCGGGAAATATTCCGGCGGAGCTTGATGAATTTGAAACCGAGACGATCGACGGCTATTTAGGTTCGTGGGGCGGTGTTACCGACGGTACGGACGGCTACGGCATGCTCAGTGCCAGCCGCGACAGGATCGAATTGTTTCTGCCGAAAGTTCACTGTGAGGCCGCGGCTTACAGTGATATGGAGCTGGAAAACAAGATTCGTGATATTGAGCTTATTGACCTCAGCCGTAAAAATTACGAGATATTCATCGAGGGCGACAATCCGGCTGTACATATCAGAACTGACGCAAACAGCGGCAAATCGGTCTGTATTATCAAAGAATCTTACGGAAATGCGTTCTCTACCTGGCTTGTCAACAACTATGACGATATATATGTAATAGACTACAGGCAGTTTAACGGCAACAGCGGTAATGATTTCAGGTTTAATATCAATGATTTTCACCGGCTTTATCCATTTGATGAGCTTATTGTCTTAAGCTATCCTTACACAGTGCTTGCCGATGATTTAAGAGAATGTTTAAGAGGCCTGACTGAGAACGGCGTGTCGGCGACACTTGATGTCGAATAATATTAATGTTAACAATAAAGGCTTTTAAACCGGAGCAACGCCTGATAAGCATGCTTAATCGGGCTGCGGCGAGGGTTATAATTTGAGAAAAAGGGGTAAAGAAAGTGTATTTAGGTTATTTAATTGCGGTATTATTTATTTTGGTATACTACGGTATACAGAAGTATACAGGTCCCAAGCTGAGGCCTGCCGCCGAAGTATATGCTGATGTAAAGGTGCGTACGTCCAAAAAGAAAAACAGCAGGAAGATAAGTGCAGCACCCGTAAAAACGCTTTTAAAAAATGACAATATTCCTTTAAAGGCGTTTGTTATTGCGGGTATTGCTGCGTTTGCGCTTCGGCTGATAATGGGATATTTTTTAAAGGGTTACCCAACTGATATGTCGTGCTGGATATCTTGGGGAAACAGTGTGCTAAATAACGGCCCCGGTCATTTTTACGCTCCGGACTACTTCTGCGATTATCCGCCCGGATACATTACCGTACTGGGATTTTTTGCATGGATAGCCGATATCTTTAATATCACCGGAGAAAAGGCGCTGCATCTGTGCTTTAAGATGCCGGGAATACTTGCGGATATGGGTTTGATGATATCGGTGTTCGTTATAGGTTCAAGGCACATGAACAAAAGATCAGCCCTGCTGCTCGGCATTTTGCTGATGGTAAACCCGCTGCTGCTTATCAATTCTGCCGCATGGGGACAGATAGAATCAGTGCTTGCTGTATTTCTTATTCTTTCGATGTATAATATCTATAAAAAGAATTATTATATCGGAGGCATTTTATATGTTCTGGCTGTTTTGATAAAGCCTCAGGCGTTAATGATAGGTCCGGTAATTTTGTTTGCGTATCTTGCATCAAAAGACTGGAAGATGATTTTGAAAATGATAGGGATAGGAATAGTCCTGCTGTTTATATTTATTATTCCGTATAACTATGACGCATGGACCGCCGCAGACAGCAGCTTTTTTGAGAAGCTGCTTAACGCGTTCAATCCGGTCTGGCTGATTGAGAAGTATAAAAATACGCTGGCTTCATATCCGTATTTTACTATCAACGCCTTTAACTTATATGCGCTCTTTGAACTCAACTGGGCTACACTCGAGGTCGGAGGAACGGCGCAGACGGTGCTTAATATTTTAAACTACGGCTTGATACTGCTGGCAGTCGCCGGTTCACTGGTATTGTTTATAAAGATAAAAAGCCCGAGCGGAAAGATTTTTATCCCGTCATTCTTTATAATCGCGTTTTTGTTTACGTTCGGCCTAAAGATGCATGAACGCTATTTGATTACGCCGATATTGTTTTTGATATTTGAATATATCATATCAAAGAACAAAAGAACGCTTGGAATATTTGCGGTACTGAGCAGCGTTAATTTCATCAATGTATTCTGCATACTCAGATATATCCTGATGTATAATACATCAGGCCCTCCGTATGAAGCGATAGCGCTTGCTTCTTTGATAGAGGTGATAACTTTCATTATATCGATGTTTGTTATTATTCATGACTATATTCTCTATCCGAGCGTAACGAGCGGTGAAGAGAGGGAGTATAATACTCCCCTTGATAATTGGATACAAAAGGGAAAGACTGCCTATTTTGCGCTTTGTGCTAAGCTCAGCAGCGGAGCAGGCAGGCTCATTGGCGGCGGCGATAAGCTGCAGGCAAGCAAGACCGAAAAAATTGTCAGAGCCGATTTGATAGCAATGGCGGTCATAATAGTTGCGTATTCAATAGTTGCATATGTCAATCTGGGAAATACAAAGAGCCCCCAGACGTTTTATCAGCCAAGCAGAGCTAACGAGGAGATACGGATAGACTTGGGTTCTGTACAAAGCATCGATACGGTATCATACTATTTAGGCATCGGAGACGTAGGCAGTAATCCTGAAATGACGCTTGCGTATTCTACAGACGGTATGTCGTGGACAGACCTCAATGCGCCGTGCGAGCTTAAATCCGTTTTTAAATGGGAGGTCAATGAATTAAACGCCCCGGTTCAGGCGAGATATATCCGCGGTGTATCAAGTGCGGTGGACTACAGAATGTTTGAGATTGCGTTCTGGGATCCGCAGGGCGGGCTTATTGAAATACAGTCCGTGAGCGGCAGTGATGACTGCGCCAATATTGCAGATGAACAGGATATGGCACAGTACAGAACCTCGTTCATGAACGGAACATATTTCGATGAGATATATCATCCGCGTACCGCGTATGAGCATCTGCATCTTATGCCTTACTATGAGACCACACACCCGCCTCTCGGCAAGCTCATAATGTCTGTAGGTATAGCCGTCTTTGGAATGACGCCGTTTGGCTGGAGGGTCATGGGAACGCTCTTTGGCATACTGATGCTTCCGCTTATGTATGTTATGCTCAAAAAATTATTTGAGCGTACCAGGTATGCTGTTTTGGGCACGCTGATACTCGCGTTTGACTTTATGCACTTCTCGCTGACAAGGCTTGGCACGATAGATTCGTATTCGGTTGCGTTTATTATGGCAATGTATCTGTTTATGTTTATATTCGGCAAGAATGCTCTGCGGATTGCCAAAAACGAGGCGTATAAGCTAAAGGATTTTGCAACTGTCAAAAAGCTGTTTGTGCCGCTGCTTTTGTCCGGACTTATGTTTGGCCTGGGTGCTGCGACAAAGTGGATATGCCTGTATGCGGGCGCGGGTCTTGCTGTAGAGTTTTTCATGATATTGGCAGGTATTTACATGGCCTTGCCTAAAAAGCATAAAAAGGTGTTCAGTGCCTTTGCTGTTAAGACGTGTTTGTCATGCGTTGTGTTCTTTATAGCGATACCGGGAGTGATATATCTGCTTTCGTACCTTCCGATATCAATGGTTGAGGGTTATCCGAATGTTTGGACGACTATGCTCAACAACCAAAAATACATGTATAACTATCACAGCAACCTTGAAGCAACACACCCGTATTCCTCGACCTGGTATCAGTGGCCGGTAGTATACAGGCCGCTTTGGGCGTACTCTGCGCCGGTCGAGACGGTTGGTCAGAACAATATCGGATGTATTTCGATTATGGGCAACCCGCTGGTGTTCTGGGCATGTATAGCTGCGTTTTTCTATACGGTTATTGTCGGAATAATCAAGCGTGATAAGAAAGTCCTGTTCCTGACTGTAGCGTTTCTGGCGCAGTACTTGCCGTGGATGCTTGTCACAAGATGTGTGTTTATATATCACTTCTTCGCAAGCCTGCCGTTCTTGATTATGATGATAGTCTATACACTGCGTGACCTTGAAGAACGCTTCGGCTGGTTCAGACACATATCAAACTGCTATGTTG
This sequence comes from Candidatus Monoglobus merdigallinarum, assembly GCA_019112945.1. Taxonomy (GTDB): domain Bacteria; phylum Bacillota; class Clostridia; order Monoglobales; family Monoglobaceae; genus Monoglobus; species Monoglobus merdigallinarum. The sequence goes on from DXIJ01000052.1 coordinate 5,005, forward strand.
CCTTGTGCGGACTGTTGTTTGTCGGCTTCTATCCTGTGCTGTCAGGTATGACGATAACAAAAGAGTATTCAAATATCTGGCTCAAATGGCTCAGCACATGGGTGTTCCACAACAGAGGAAATTAGTTTGTAATTAAATTAAGATGTCCCCCGCATCTTCAGCGGCGGGATCATCTTAATTTTTTCAGCAGGGAACCCGGGTTCCCTGCTGAAAATGTTGAACAGAGGGGCTGCGCCCCTTATTGAAGCTCTGATTGAGCTATAGAATGAGGTGTTTTATGAGAGAGATAGATGTAAAATTGATTATAGATACGGTCGAGAAAATGTGCATTGATGCAAACTGTGTGCTTAACCCGGACATTAAAGCCGCTTTGACGGACGGCCGCGCGGCAGAAGCAAATGCCACCGCCGCAGGCATACTTGATAATATCATAAAAAACGCTGAGATCGCAGAGGCGGAAATGCTGCCTATCTGCCAGGATACCGGAATGGCGGTATTTTTTGTCAGAATTGGCCAGGAGGTGCACATAACCGGCGGACTGCTGGGTGATGCGATAAACGAGGGCGTACGCCGCGGATACAAAAATGGTTATCTTAGAAAGTCGGTCGTGTCAGACCCTATAAGGCGCGGAAACACGGGCGATAACACCCCCGCGGTGATCTATACCGAGCTCACGGGCGGCGATAAACTTGAAATAACCTTTGCGCCCAAGGGCTTTGGAAGCGAGAACATGAGCGCGGTAAAGATGCTTAAGCCGTCCGATGGCGTTGAGGGTGTGATAGACTTTGTTGTTGAGACGGTTAAGAATGCCGGCGGCAATCCATGTCCTCCGCTGGTAGTCGGCGTCGGAATAGGCGGTACGTTCGAAAAAGCCGCTTATCTTGCAAAGGCGGCATTGCTGCGCGATATTGACACTGAAAATCCGGATTTCTATTATGCAGAGCTCGAGAGGACACTGCTTGAAAAAATAAACAGCTTGGATATCGGCCCTCAGGGCTTCGGCGGAGCGACTACCGCTCTCGGCGTGAACGTTGAGACTTTTCCCACACATATTGCCGGAATGCCGTGCGCAGTCAATATCAGCTGCCATGTTACGCGCCACTGCTCAAAAACCCTGTAATGCCTTTCTTAGGCATTAAGCGTTAAATAGTGGGGGATGATGTCGGCATAGCTGCCGTTTGGCATTCTGAAGCCGTTCGGGATCGTGCCTAAGGGGACAAATCCCAGCTTTTTGTAAAGCATGAGCGCAGGCGTGTTGCTTGCAACAACTGCGTTGAACTGCAGGATTTTGAACCCGTATGCGGCAGCGGTGCCAATACAGTGCCTGACTAAAGCTTCGCCTATACCCCGTCCCCTGTATTCGGACAGAACGGCGTAGCTCGCATTGCATATGTGTCCGCATCTGCCTACATTGTTGGGGTGGAGGATATAGAGACCGGCAACGATCCCGCTGCCGGTCTCTGCTGCGCCGCACGCGGTCTGGGCACCGAAAAATTCCACGGCGCTCTTGATGTCAAGCGTTTCCTCCTGAGGGAATGCAGTGCCCGACAGTATTACCTCATTCCATATCTCCGCCATATATTTTATATCATTTTGATTATATAGCCTGACGGTCGCATCCATTGAAATCACCTCTGTATTATTGTGTATATCGTAATTTGGGGTTGTAAAAAACTCGACATATAAAATAATTGCGTATGGGGGTGTCCAAAAAATAGTTCAGAACGGACAAAAATCAGTTTACAGCGGTGGCCGCAGCCGACGCTGTAAACCTTGCCCGACGGCGT
>DXIJ01000053.1 GCA_019112945.1 Candidatus Monoglobus merdigallinarum
GAGTAAACAGCCAGTAATTCAACTCTTCCGTATCGCTTATTTTAAGACTTTGAGCAGTAAACGAAGCGTCCGCTTCATTTGCATACACACATACGGACAAAAGAATAAATATATTCATAACAACTACTGTAAATAAAAAACTTTTTATAGTTTTCATAGAAATTTCCATAACCTTTCGTCAAAAACCATATCGGGAACAAAGCCGTCACAGTCCTAATCCCTACTCTCTAATCTCTAATCCCTACGTTCATATCCCGTGCGTTTTGATTCTTCTGTCAAGATTGCGCCTGACTGCCAGGAAGCAGCACAGAAGCGTTAAAAATGTTATCAGCCATGAGACAGGGTATGAAAAATAGACCGTTTCTATCACATGCAGGCTCTCGATGCTGAACAGAGACCATATCCAGACCAATCTCAGCACACACACTCCGATAAGCGACACTATCATAGGTATCACCGAATACCCAATGCCTCTGAGCGAACCCACCATTACATCCATTATTCCGCACAGTGCATACGTCCGCGAAATTATATTCAGCCTCTGCATACCCGCCGCTATCACTTCCGGACTTGACGTATAAATACTCAGCATCGTACCGCCGAATCCGGCAAGCAGATTTCCGAATACAATTCCGACCACGGTAACGCAAAGCTCACCGCAGATCAAGGTTTTGTTTATTCTCTTATAATTCAGTGCGCCGTAGTTTTGGCTTGTAAACGTAACAGTTGCCTGATGGAAAGCGTTCATCGCCATATATACGAACGATTCAAGATTTGACGCCGCCGCATTGCCCGCCATTACAGTGGGTCCGAAAGAATTCACTGATGACTGGATAACCACATTCGACAGCGAAAACAGCATTCCCTGAAATCCCGCAGGCAAGCCTATCCTGATTAGAAGCAGCAGCTTGCTCTTTTCGATTCTGAGGTTTGATAATTTAAGACGTATTCCGCTCCGCTCTTTCATCAGACAGCGCACGACCATCAGCGCTGAAACGCACTGTGATATCACGGTGGCTATAGCCACCCCGGCAACGTCCAGCTTAAAGACTATGACAAATACCAGATTAAGCACTACGTTGATAACCCCCGCAACGGTCAGATAGATTAGCGGACGCTTTGTATCACCGACGCCGCGCAGGATAGCGCTGCCGAAATTGTATATCATAGTCGCCGGCATACCCAGGAAGTAAATCCTTAAATACAGCACGCCGAGAGGCAGCACGTCATCCGGCGTCTGCATTGCCCTCAGCACCCACTCTGCGCCCGCAATGCCAATCACTGTCATTATTACGCCGCTTATCAGGCTCATCAGCATTGAGGTATGTACAGTTCTTGTCAGAGCCTTTCTGTCCTTTGCGCCGTAAAACCGCGCCACCAGCACATTTGCCGCCACGGACATCCCGACAAACAAATTTGTCAAAAGACCTATTATCGATGAGTTTGAGCCGACGGCCGCCAGAGAATTATCACCCGAAAACTTGCCGACCACCACAATGTCCATTGCATTGAACATGAGCTGCAATACGCCCGAAAACATGAGCGGCACCGCATATATCAGCATTTTTTGCAGAATCGGGCCGCTGCACATATCCATTTCGAATTTATTTATTTTCTTACTTTCCATTGTTTCACCTGAATATTCTCCTTAAAATTTAAACAATTACCAAATATAACTAAGTTAGGACGTCCCCCCGCATCTTCGGCGCAGGGTTCTGATTATTTTTTTGGCGGCGTCAATTCACCTGATGAATACGCTCTATGACTGGGCTTGCGCCCATTATTTAAATCAGCGCCGGTTTGCAAAATACTCGCGCGCGGCCTTTTTGTCGCTTTCGAGCTGCCGCTTTAACGCGTCAAGACTTTCGAATTTTGCGATAGGTCTTAAATAGTGATAAAATTCTATCTCCATTTCCTTTCCGTAAATATTTTCTTCAAAATCAAGTATATGAGTTTCAATACTCGGCTCCTGCGTGCCGACGGTAGGCTTGCCGCCCACATTGGTTATAGCAGGACGCCAGATCCCATTCACCTTTGCCCGTGTTATATATACGCCGAACTTTGGCACAACATGGAAGTCGGGCAGCTTTATATTTGCTGTCGGAAAGCCTATCTTTCTTCCGACCTTTTCGCCGTGCTCGACACGTCTTGTAACTGAAAATATTCTGCCGAGATATTTCGATACATCCTCCATTTCGCCGTCCGCTATCAGATTTCTCAGCAGCGTGCTGGAGACCGGCTTATCAAGGCTTTTGCACTCGGCTATGTGAACCTTTATCCCGTAGCTGCCGCATATGCGCCTGAGCTCTTCGGTATTTCCGCGCCCCTTATATCCAAAGTGATAATTAAAGCCCGCGCACACAAACTTTGCATCGAATTTGTCAACCAGATAGTTTTTTATAAAGTCGGTATACTCCAGCTTCATATAATCCTTTGTAAATCTCTCGGCAATCACAATATCCACGCCGCGTTCATAGAGAATATGCAGTCTCTTTTTAAATAAATTCACATTTTTAATATCTGTATTTGTCAAAACGCTCTTTGGTATATTGCGAAACATATATACAGCGGATCTAAGACCGTTTTCTCGCGCGTACTTTACCACTGTGTCGATTATCTCCAGGTGCCCAAGGTGCATAGCGTCAAAAACACCAAGTGCAACAGCCGTATTTTTTAGCCTTAAATTATCCAAATCATGGCGGTTAAACAGTTCATCCTGTGCATAATACTCCATTTTGGCACCCCTCTTTTATTCCTGATAAAATGTCTTTAAAGTTTTCAGCGCTTCTCCCCTGTACTCCGAAATCGTCAAAAACTTTCCCTCTTTATTATATACTCTGAAAATCTCGCCCTCGGCCGCCGCCGCGGGGCTGTTGACAGTTATTCCGTTACATATCCGAAACGCCGTTTTATCATCAACCTCAAGTCTCTTAAATTCCGAGAACACCTTATCGACCGGCACAAGAAAAGACATATCGCCCCGCATATACATATCCTCTATCTCGCTTAAAGTATATGAATGCTTAATCGAAAATCTTCCGCTGCGCGTTCTGACAAGGCTCGACATACAGCCAAAACATTTAAGACGCTTGCCTATATCGCTGCACAGCGTCCGTATATACGTTCCCTTTGAGCATGAGACCTTTATTTTAAAGTTTGTTATATTCCCATCATCGGGCGAAAATTCAAGAAGCTCGATCCTGCTTATATTGATAGGTCTCGGTTTGCGCTCGACCTCTATACCCTCACGGGCAAGCTCGTAGAGCTTTTTGCCGCCGACCTTAATTGCCGAATACATAGGCGGTATCTGCTCTGAGGCCCCCCAAAATCCCGCAAGCACACCGGAAAGCTCAGCGGCGGAAATATTAAAATCGCGCATATCTCTGCGCTCCGTAACGCTGCCTGAGATATCCTGCGTATCTGTCTCAAAACCGAGAACGACCCCGGCAATATATTCCTTATCCGAAGCCGTAAGCATATCGGCAACCTTTGTAGCCCTGCCGACACAAACCGGAAGCACTCCCTCGGCGTCCGGATCAAGAGTCCCGGTATGACCTGTTTTTTTCGTCCGCAATATTCTTCTCAGCCGCGCAACAACATCATGAGACGTCATCCCCGCCGGTTTTCTCACATTGATTATACCGCTCAGTCCTGCCATATTTTCTCCAGCTCCCCTATCAGCTCGCTGCAAATTTGCTGTACACTCTTGTTTCTAACGCTGTAGCCGCTCGCACGCACATGTCCGCCCCCGCCGAAGTGCGCGGCGACTGCCGAGACATCAACGCTGTTATTGGAACGCAGGCTTATTTTATACTCTCCGCTCGCGCGGTGTCTTATATAAACTCCTACCTTGACGCCCTTAATGCTTCCCGGAATATTGACTATTCCGGCAGCGTGAGCTTCATCTATATCCGCATTTTTAAAATCGTCCTCCGACAGATACATCAGGGCAACTCTCCCCCCGCACCTGAGCTTCAGCTTTGACAACGCCGTTTTTAAGAGATCATAATACTCAAACGTTTTGGTGTCAAAGAGCATATTAGTCAAATACGAAAAGGGTATACCGGTATCTACAAGCCTTGCCGCCGTCCTCAGTGTATCGCCGCTTACGCTTGAATACTTAAAGCTGCCCGTATCGGTTGCGATACCTATATACAGATCGTTCGCAATATCCTTTGTCAGCTCAACGCCAATTTCGTCAAGCAGAGTGCATAAGAGCTCGCAGGTCGAGGATATCTCGCACACGACGGTTCCGGAACTTGCATACTTAACATGGGTGATATGGTGGTCTATGGCAATAGTGTTTTTGTGTTCCGAAAATATCTCCCCGAACTTGCCAAGCCGCCCTATATCCGCACTGTCAAGGGCTACCAGCAAATCACAATCGCTTGGCTGAAGCTCCGTGTCCGGTCCTTTTTTCATCAAATCGTATGCGGGTCTGTCGGGCGAATCGTTTAAAAACACGCGGCACTCCTTGCCCAAAGACTCAAGCGCAAGCTTAAGCCCATACGCGCTGCCCATAGCATCACCGTCCGGCGTGATATGCGTAAATATCCCAATTTTGTGTGCTTCATTAATTAACGGTATAACCTTCTCAAACATAGTAGTGTCTCTCCATTTCTTGCAGTATTTCATGTCTTTGGGGAGGTATTCACAGACTGCCGCGCATTCTGCCGCTTTATGATATTTTACAGATCTTTAAGCAGCTTTTCTATATGCGCTCCGTATTCAATGCTGTCATCCTCTATAAACTTAAACTCGGGCGTCTGTCTGAGATTAAGCCTGCGGCTTATCTCCTTTCTGATATATCCGCCCGCGCTCTTTAATGCCTCAAAAGCTTCTTTCTTTACGTTATCGTCACCCATGACGCTGATATGCACCTTTGCATATTTTAGGTCCTTGGTCGTTTTGACCGCCACGACAGAGGTCATCTGCGGGAGCCTTGGGTCTTTCAGCTCGCGTATCACCGCCGCAAGCTCCCTTTTTATCTCCTCCGAGACCCTGTCGGTTCTGCTGTAATTAGCCATTTTGCTTCACCTCTGCTTACTCGGGCTGCACCTGAGCCATGATATACGCCTCTATAACGTCGCCGTCCTTGATATCATTATAGTTGTTTATGCTCAGTCCGCACTCGTAACCCGCGTTTACCTCCTTGACGTCATCCTTGAATCTCTTCAGCGATGCGAGCTCGCCCTCGTGAATAACTATACCGTCGCGTACAACTCTTACCAGGCTGTCGCGCTTTATTCTGCCGTCAAGCACATACGCTCCGCCTATCGTTCCGACGCCCGAGACCTTAAAGGTAGTTCTTATCTCAACGTGACCGGTCACCTCCTCGCGGAACGTGGGCTCCAGCATACCTTTCATTGCTTTTTCTATATCCTCGATAGCGTCATAGATAACTCTGTACATACGCATATCAACATCGGAATCGGCCGCGGCAGTAGACGCACCGTTCGTCGGACGGACGTTGAAGCCGACTATTATAGCGCTTGACGCACTCGCCAGCATAACGTCGGATTCGGTTATCGCACCTACTGCGCCGTGAATGACGTTTACCCTGACCTCTTCGTTGGAAATTCTCTCAAGCGACTGCTTTACAGCCTCAACACTTCCCTGAACATCGGCCTTTACGATAATATTGAGATCCTTGACCTTTCCGGCCTCGATCTGCTCAAACAGATTATCAAGAGAGATCGCTGTTGCAGCCTTTAGCTTCTCCTGCTTCTCCTTAAACTTTCTGTTTTCAACGACCGCACGGGCTTTTCTCTCGTCACTTACGACATAGAACTCATCGCCGCCCTCCGGAACCTCCGAAAGTCCCAGTATCTCGACCGGTATCGACGGTCCCGCCTTTTTGACGGCCTTGCCCTTATCGTTGTTCATCGCGCGGACCCTGCCGACGGCTGTTCCCGCAACGACAATATCTCCGACGCGGAGCGTTCCGTTCTGAACCAGCACGGTAGCGACTGAGCCTCTGCCCTTGTCGAGCTGCGACTCGATGACCGTACCTTTTGCCTTTCTGTCAGGGTTAGCCTTTAGTTCTTTCATCTCGGCAACAAGCAGCACCATCTCAAGCAGCTCTTTTATATTCTGCTTCTTCTTTGCAGATACCTCGACACAAATTGTGTCTCCGCCCCATTCCTCCGGAACAAGGCCGTACTCCATAAGCTCCTGCTTAACTCTGTCGGGGTTTGCACCCTCCTTGTCTATCTTGTTTATCGCTACGATAATCGAGACGTCGGCGGCCTTTGCGTGGTTGATAGCCTCAACTGTCTGCGGCATGATTCCGTCATCGGCAGCAACGACCAAAATGGCGATATCCGTGACCAGCGCGCCCCTTGCACGCATAGCGGTGAACGCTTCGTGTCCGGGAGTGTCGAGAAAGGTTATCTTCTTATCCCCGACTCTTACTCTGTGAGCACCTATATGCTGCGTTATTCCTCCGAACTCGCCCTCGGTAACGTTTGTATGCCTGATAGCGTCAAGCAGCGACGTCTTTCCGTGGTCAACGTGTCCCATGACAACAACAACGGGCGAACGCGGCTTGAGCTGCTCCGGTGCGTCCTCGAAATCATCAAACAGCTTTTCCTCTTCTGTCAGGATTATCTCTTTCTCGTAGGTTCCTCCAAATTCATCAACAATAAGCGACGCGGTGTCAAAATCCAACGTCTCGTTGACCGAGGCCATTATTCCAAGCAGCATCAGCTTTTTGATTATCTCCGCGGGCGACTTCTTCATTCTGGAAGCCAGCTCGCCCACCGTTATCTCGTTCGGTATGAGCACGTGCAGCGGCTCAGCCTTTTTCTCTTTTCTCTCCGTCTTTTTAAAGACGTTGTCCGGCTTTCTCTTCTGCTTTGTGCCGCGCTGCTGTCTTTGCTGCTGCTTCTTCTTTTGGTTTATCTTCTGCTTCTTGTCGCCCTGCTTGACGTTGTCGGGGATGAGCTCTTCTATCTTCTCATCATCTATGCGGTCAAGGTCAACATTGCTGACGCGCGTATCGACAGTTCTGGTCTTGCGTCTGACCTCGATCTCGGTGACGGGCAGCTCCTCCGCCTCTTCGCGGCTTTCCGTATTCTGCTCGGGAGCAGGCTCCGGTTCCTTTTTAGGCTCTAAGACTGAAAAGTCCTTTGCCCGGTTCTTCTGCGTAAAATACTCAAAAATAACATCCAGCTCGTATTCGGACAACACACTCATATGGTTTTTGCCGGAGACCTCGTAATCGTGAAGCACCTTGACAATTTCTTTGCTTGGGAATCCGAATATCTTTGATAATTCGTATGCTCGTATTTTTTCCATATTATTTACCAACCCTTTCTGATAACTCACTAATCCGCTGCGAAAAGCCCTTGTCGGTCACGGCTGCAACGACCGCAAACTCCCGTCCGACAGCCCTGCCGAACTCGTATCTGTCCCCAAACGCTTTCAGCAGTCTCAGCCCGCGGTGACTGCACATATCGGCGTATTTCTTTTCCGTATTTGCCGAAGCATCCTTTGATATCAGCACCAAGTAAGCCTTGCCGCGCCTTACAGCGTCCTCAGCCTTTCCGTCTCCTACGGCAAGCTTGCCGGCTTTCATACAAAGACCTATGAACCTATGCAAATTGTCATTCATCACTCTCAGCCTCCGCAGCAAGTCTTTCGTATACGCCGGGATCTATCCTTCTTTTATAGCCGCGCTCAAGCACCTTTTTTCCGGCCGCATGAGGCATACATTCCCTGCATATATAAAGCCCCCGTGCCTGCGCCTTTTGTGCCCTGTCGAGCAATATTTCTCCGCTGCGGCTCATTATTATCCTGAAAAGCTCTGCCTTTTCAAAGCGGCCTCTGCAGACCGCGCACATTCTTACCGGCATATCTTCACCTATTCCTGCTCATTTAATATCTCAGAGACCTCTCTTTGCATTTCATCCTCGGTGAGCTCACCGCTGTCTATGCCGAGATCATCTGCATTACTGCTGTCCGGGACCGCGCTCAAATCTATCTTCCAGCCTGTCAGGCGGGCGGCAAGACGCACGTTTTGTCCCTCCTTGCCTATCGCAAGCGACAGCTGGCTTTCGGGAACCGTGACCTTGCACATCTTGCTGTCCTCAAACACCTCTATCGAGACAACGTCCGCCGGGCTGAGTGCGTTTGAAACGAACTCCGCCGGGTCGTCGCTGTATCTTATTATATCTATCTTTTCGCCTCTCAGCTCGTCTATTACGTTTTGAACCCTCATTCCCTTGGGGCCTATACAGGTTCCGACCGGATCGACATTGCTTGAATTTGAAGCCACGGCGATCTTTGACCTGGAGCCCGCCTCGCGGGATATGCCCTTAAACTCTATTATGCCCTGGGATATCTCCGGTACCTCAAGCTCAAACAGGCATCTTACAAGCCCCGGGTGCGAACGCGACACCACAAGGTGCACGCCCTTTATGCCGTCCGCGACCTCAACAACAAATACCTTATATCTCTCGCCGACCCTGTAATTATCATTCTTGACCTGCTCGTTTGACATCAGTACCGATTCCGCTCCGTCAATTTCCAGCATAACGTTTCTGCGCTCGATCTTTCTGACGACTGCGCTGGCTATGCTGTTCTCACGGCCGCTGTACTCATCAACCATTTTCTCACGCTCCGCCTCGCGTATCCTCTGGAAAACGACCTGACGCGCAGTCTGCGCCGCTATCCTGCCAAAGGAATCGGGCGTTACCTCAAACTCGACAATGTCGCCTATCTCGTATTCGCCCTTTATCTTACGGGCGTTTTCAAGCGAGATCTCGGTCTCGCGGTTCTCGACCTCATCCACAACTGTCTTGCGCGCGAAGATCTTGATATCTCCGTTTTCGGGAAATTTTACGTTGATATCCTGCACGGCGCCGAAATTCTTCTTATACGCCGATATAAGCGCACTTTCAAGCGCGTCTAAAATAACGTCCTTGCTTATGCCTTTTTCCTCTTCGATCTCATCCAATAAATTAAAAAGCTCTGCACTCATTTTTTCTAAAGCATCCTCTCTGTAAATTAATTTTCTGTTATTTCTAAAAGTCAAAATGAACGTTTATGACTGTCGTTTTCTTATGCGGTACCGACAGCCTTTCTCCGCCGATGTCCACTATAACATTATCTTCGCTGTCCAGCCCGCGGAGTATCCCGGTCAGTTTTTTTGAGCCGCCGATTGCCTCATAGAGGCCGATATCCACCGGCTTTCCCTTATTCATCTCAAAATGCTCTCTGCGCCGTATCTTCCTCTCTATCCCGGGCGAAGAAACCTCAAGATAGTAATTTTCGGGGATAGGGTCGCTCTTGTCAAGCTGCTCGGAAAGCAGACGCGAGAACGTCTCACACTCGTCTATCGTTATCCCGCCGTCCTTGTCAAGAAACACCCTGAGAAAACGTCTGCCGCCCTCCTTAACAAACTCGATATCATAAAGTAAAAATTGGAGCTTCTCTGCGATAGGCGCAGCCATATCGAAAATCAGCTTCTCGGTTTTTGAAAATGTCACTGAGCAATTCCCCCTTTAAAATTATATGTCCCGGGCCCTGCAATACAAAAGAGCGAGGTTGCCCTCACTCTTCTGCCCGATATTCCACTTTAATAAGCATAACACTTTAACATACATTTGTCAAGGCTTTTTGATCAATTTTTTAGGCTTTTGTCATATTACGCACTAATATTTTTTTCGGCGGCTTATGATATCTTGCAATAAAAATTCTATGTTTTGTAATAAAATTTTATAATATATGTTCTTGATATTATATCACAATGCGTATATAATATTGAAGTGGTTTTTAAGCCAAAAATTTACTCACAATTTTATGCTGGGAGGAAAACTGATTTTGGAATTAAATTTTATTGAACTTTTAAAGGTCATATTCTTAGGTATCGTCGAGGGTATAACCGAATGGCTGCCGATAAGCAGCACAGGGCATATGATACTGGTTGACGAATTTATCAAGCTAAACGTCAGCCCGGAATTTTTGGAATTCTTTCTGGTGGCGATCCAGCTCGGAGCTATTATGGCGGTCGTCGTCATATTCTTTAACAAGATTTTTCCGTTTGAGTTCAGGGGCGGCTTTAAGGCCGACAGGGAAAAGCTTATCCTATGGGCAAAGATAATCGTAGCTTCGATACCCGCCGGCGTTATCGGCATACTGTTTGACGATATATTCAGCGCGTGGTTCTATAATCCGTGGACGGTTGCCGTCATGCTCATCTTGTTCGGCGTTTTGTTTATCGTTATAGAAAACTCAAATAAGAACAAGCTGCCGAAAGTGGATGATATCCGGGACATTACATACAAAACAGCGTTCATAATCGGCGTGTTCCAGCTTATCGCAGCGGTATTCCCCGGCACCTCGCGCTCGGGCGCAACGATTGTCGGTGCTCTGCTGCTCGGAGTTTCAAGAACCGCGTCGGCCGAGTTCACGTTCTACTTAGCCATTCCCGCAATGTTCGGCGGCAGCCTTGTAAAGCTCTTAAAGTTCGGATTTTCATTCACTCCCGAGGAGCTTATTATTCTTCTTGTCGGCGGCGTGGTCGCGTTTGTGGTCTCGATGCTTTCGATAAAGTTCCTGATGAGCTATGTTAAAAAGCATGACTTTAAGGTGTTCGGCTGGTACAGGATAGTCCTCGGCGTGCTTGTGCTCGGATATTTTCTTGTTAAAGCTTTTATTTAAATCTAAATACCCGCAGGCTCCGGCCCGCGGGTATTTTTAATTTTATTCTGTGAATATCAGATGCGTGCCGTACTGCTGCCCGGGGACACCGTATATGAAATTCCTCCGCTTATCCCGCGGCTCATATTTACACCGGTCATGCGGTTGAACTCATCTATAACGCCGCCGCACAGCTCTGCATACCGCTGCTCTGCCTGCTCATCATATTCGTCCATTTTCTCCGCATTGGTTATAAGAGCGCCTCTCAGAGGCTTGTCCCCGAGATACTCAGCCAGAGTTATATCAGTATACATATAGGTATGCAGCCCAAATTCGCTTATATACACATCTCGTGTCGTCATGTGCGTATCTATCACACGGCTCAGCACGCAAGCCAGCTCAATGCGCGTCATCGGGCTGCCTGAATCAAAGCTGCTCAGGTCGTCCGTCCAGCCAAGCCTTACTGCCGTGAGATTGGTTTGCGTCGGATATCCGTCCGATATCACGTACCCCATCATGTACTCAAGTATCTTAAACGCCTGCTCATATGTAATGCCGTCGTCCGGTCTGAATGTCCCGTCATCAAAGCCGCTCAGCACGCCTTTATCCGCAAGCGTTCTTATATACTGCTCTGCCCAGTAGCCCTCCGGTATATCAGAGAACGAACCGCCTCCGTCAGAGCTGAGCTCAAACAGCCTGCATACCATTGCGCTGAACTCGCCGCGTGTCACATTATCGTTTGGGAAGAATTTTCCGCCGTTTCCGGTTATCACACCAAGCTCTGTCAGCTGGTTTGTGACCGCCGCCATATTTTGGCTGATATCCGAATACTGCGGCGCTGTGCCCAGATACTTTGAAAAGCTGTCGGTATTTTCCGTGCTGTCATATCTGCGCAGTTCATCGATCGTTTTATACTCCGGCGCAGCCTCCCTGAGCTTTTCCAAAAGTTTTTGCCTTGCCTCGGTCTGTGATAATTCAAAGCCCTTTGTATAGTCGTTAAACTCGCTTATACTGACGGGCACAAACGCTTCAAGGCAGCTCTCCGCCTCGCCGAGATATTCTGTAAAAACGTTCATGCGCTCCTCAAGAGGGATAATATACTCGCCGCTTGCTGTCTTTACATATACGGACGGGTCAAGGTTAAAAAAGTAGATTTTATCGGGCACTCCCAGAGAAAATTTATTGACGGCCGAAGCTATTTTTTCAATATTCTCATCACTCAGATAAAACGGGCTGCCCATGTAAAAATACACATACTCTTCATCACCGAAGTCCGTGCGGCTCAGCGCATAAGCCAAATCAACTCCGCTTTCGCTCTCGCCGCTCGGCATTAAATACCTCTCGGACAATCCTCCGCTCTGCCCGCAAAGCTCCATAGCCTCTTCAAAGCTTTCGGCGCCATTGTCATAATACGAGGTTATGCTGTACGCATGCCCAAGCGACAGAACAGCCTTTTCAGGCTCGATTATACTACCGGCCTTGACCGGATTTGCCATATCATCGTCCGGATAATAGTCTTGCTCAAGCATTTCTTCGCAGTGTTCGCTGCCGCTCAGTGTATTTTCATAGATAAGGCTCCTCACATCCTCGGAAGTGACTGCCTCGCTTCCCCAAACGCACTGCATTCCAAGGCAGGCGGTCATAACGCAGGCCGCTGCCGCAATGGCTGTAATACGTTTAAACTTTTTCATATAATCCATTCCTTTCTTTGATACTTTTTTAGCTCCTAATCAATTATCAATTTTTCGTTTGACAAGCTGCCGTCTTGGCGGCTCAAGGTCACATAATAAAACTCTCCGCCCTTGACAGAAATATTGTAAGTACTTCGCACAGCTCCGTTATCCTTATATACTGCGACCGCATTCTCTCCGCCGCTTCCGCATTGGTAAACAGTCAAAGACGCCGCAGCATTAACGTTGATAAGCGTCATTTCGGTGTCCTCGGTCACCCTGATTACAGAGGTCCTTAAAATCTCCGAGGTTTCGTCAGTCCAGCCGACAATGTAGTTTGAACTCGCAGGTATCACGATATATTCAATCGGCGCTGCGGTTTCCTCCGGCGAAGTGTCTGCGTAAGTCCCGCCGTCCGCGTTCAGCAAAGGCTCCGCCGTCACCGGTGCACTTCCCGCAGGTTCAGGCTCGGTATGAGCGTCACCGCTCTGCGGCACGGCCTCAGTCTCTGCGGCAACAGGCGGTGTTTCTTCCATAACGGGCTCATCATATACGGACGTTGTTTCTAAGCCCGGCTCCTCAGCTGTCATTTGAGCGTCAGCATCGGCTCCGGCCTCCGCCGAGATTTAGGTATTCTCAGAATTTGCCTTAATGTTTTTAACCGGCTGCGGGCTCTCAGGCGTTGCGCTCTCTTCCCAAGGTGCGGAAAACGTTGTCGTCACCGAATACGCAGGGCTGTCAAACACCTTTGCGATCTCCTCCGGCAAAACCTGTGAAGCCTGGCTGAATCCAAACACCGTCATACTGCACACACTGAGTGCGGCTGTCAGCAAAACACCCGCCGTCCTAAGCGTCTTTGTCACCCCTTTGAATACCGCGATCTTAAACAGTCTGCGCTTTAAGCTCTTGCCCGCGGTCGCCATTGACGCGGCATATGCGCCGATCCCGCGGCTGTCCTCTATCACCGAGATTATAAGACGGCCGTAATCCTTGTTATCACTCAGCTTCAGCGTTTTGAGCACGGTCTCGTCACAGCACAGCTCGCACGCACTGCTAAGCGCCTTTTTCATAAAGTACACCGCAGGATTAAACCAATGCAGGCAGCCGGCCGCAATTACGAGCAGCTTTGCCCCAAGATCGTGATGACGTAGATGGGACAGCTCATGCGCAAAAATCATTTTAAGGCTTTCGTCCGAAAATTCTCTGCTTGGGATTATTATCTTAGGCCGCACTACCCCAAACAACAGCGGCGATGATACCTCAGCGCTCCTGAGCACCCTCACCTTTCTGCGCAATCTCAGCTCCGCACGCATATTGTCGCATATGTACAGGGTTCTGCGGTCGGTGCACGGCGCGGTCATACGCTTTATCATCACTGAGGCTCTCCAATACATAACGATATTCTTTATCATCAAAACAGCCGCAACACTCAGCCACACCGCAAATACTGCCTCCAAAGCGGAAACGCCGCGCTCTCCCGCCCCGCCGGCAATAACCGTACTTCCCGAGCCTGCCACTGCCGCACTGCTCGGGAGCTCGACACTCACTATTCGCGGCAGGCTGACAAACGCCTCAACCGGGACAATCAGCATAAGCACGGACAGCAGCACGACCCGATAATACCAATAAGACATACTGCGGCGGCTTATTACAACATTAAGCAGCGATCCAATGGCAAACATAATACTGCCGCTGACCGTTGAGACAAGCAGACAATGCAAAATCTCAGTCATAGATTATACCCCCTCGAACCATTGCTTTATCTCGTTTAGCTCTTTATCGGACGGTTTTTTCTCGCCGTACAGCGCGGTCAGAAAATTCTTTACCGAGCCGGAATGTATTTCGCTGAGAAACTCCCTGGTTTGCCGCTTTTTGTATTCTTCCTCGCTGATTATCGGCAGATAACAGTTGGTCTTTCCGTGCCTCTCGGCCTTTAAAACGCCCTTTTCGCAAAGCCGCTTTAAAAACGTCAGCACAGTCGTATGCTTCCAGCCTGTGTTAAGCGTCTTTAGCAGATAAGCAGTCGTCACTGCTTCATTACTGCTCCATATAATTTTCATAATCTCCATTTCAGACTCCGAAATATTCACCTAACTATACCTCCTTTATTCTACACTGTGTAGATGATTATATTCTACACTAAGTAGAAGATATTGTCAATAGCTTTTTACAAAATTTTTGA
>DXIJ01000009.1 GCA_019112945.1 Candidatus Monoglobus merdigallinarum
TATACCTATACGCCGTCGGGCAAGGTTTACAGCGCCAAATGCGGCCACCGCTGTAAACTGATTTTTGTCCGTTCTGAACTATTTTTTGGACACCCCATACGCAATCATTTTATATGTCGAGTTTTTTTACAGCCCCTTTTTATTTGCCTGTTTTTAAAAATCAAAATGCCGGTAATAATGAAAATTATTTCCCGAACTCATCATTACAACTGTTGCAATAACAAAGGCCGTAAATATCAATATCGCCAGGATGTTGATAATAATTCCGGCAATGCCTAACCACTTGCCCGTGTTTTTGCTCTCGTCAAAGGACACAAGTCCGATTATCGACAAGATAAGGCCGACAACAGGCCCCACAAATGTGTTGCATATGATCATACTCGCCACTCCGATAATGAACCCTGCCAAAGACTTGCCCTCAGGCTTTTTTGTCTCAAACGTTCTGTAATCATTTGAACCCGTACTGCCGTAATTACTGCCGACCGGCTCCGCATCCACAGTCTCTGCCGCCTCCGCGGCACACCTCTCACCGCAAATGGGACAATACTCCGCCGCGTCATCAACAGCATTTCCACACTTCGAGCAATATTTCATAGTATCACCTCTGTTGCTATTTAATTAGATTTGTGATTATATCGATAAGGTTGAACTTGACCGTGAGTGCTGCAAACACGATAGAAACCATGGACAAAAGTTTGATCAGTATATTGACTGACGGGCCCGATGTATCCTTGAACGGGTCTCCCACAGTATCTCCTACAACAGCCGCCTTATGGTTTTCACTGCCCTTGCCGCCAAAATTTCCGGCCTCGATATACTTTTTCGCATTATCCCATGCACCGCCGGAGTTTGCCATCATTATCGCAATCGCAAAGCCCGAAACGAGAGCGCCGGCCAGCATTCCCACAACGCCGTTTACGCCCAGCACCAGACCGACGATAATCGGAACCAGTATGCCAAGCGACGCGGGAAGTATCATTTCCTTAAGCGATGAGCGCGTGCAGATATCAACGCATGTCTCATAGTCCGCCTCGGCCTTGCCCTGCATTAAGCCCTTTATCTCTCTGAACTGGCGTCTTACCTCTACCACTATCTTCTGTGCCGCACGTCCGACCGCCTGCATTGTAAAGGCTGAAAACAGGAACGGGAGCATCGCTCCGACAAACAAGCCTATAAGCACGGGCGGGTTTTTCAGCGAAAGCTGCAATACACCCTCGTCTATCGACTCGATCTTATCCGTATACGAAACTATGAGCGCAAGCGCCGTAAGAGCCGCGCTGCCTATAGCAAAGCCCTTGCCTGTAGCGGCGGTTGTGTTTCCGAGAGAATCAAGCGCGTCGGTACGGTTTCTGACCTCTTCATCAAGACCTGCCATCTCGGCGATACCGCCCGCGTTATCGGCAACGGGGCCGTATGCGTCCGTCGCAAGGGTTATTCCCAATGTGGCGAGCATACCGACAGCCGAGATACCAACGCCATACAGACCCATGTTAAAGCTCAGCATATCCCCGTTTGAAATAAATCCGCCGCCGCCCGCCGCAAAGAAGCTTATCAGAATAGATATTCCGACAATGACGACCGGGATAGCCGTAGAGTTCATTCCGAGTGCTATACCGTTGATGATTATCGTTGCGCTTCCTGTCTCCGAGGACGCAGACAGCTTCTGAGTCGGCTTATATGAATCGGACGTATAGTATTCGGTGAAGAAGCCGATAAGCACGCCCGCAATAAGTCCCGAAATAACAGCCCAGAACACACCAAAGTTTTCAGGAAGGAATACGTAAATCAGCACGGCTGAGGCTATCGCCGAAAGCACTGCCGCGATATACGTTCCGCGTCTTAATGAGCCAAGCAGGTTTTTCTGAGACGCCCCCTCCTTTGTTGAGACAAAGAAAGTACCGATTATTGAAGAAATAATACCGATAGCGGCGATCAGCATAGGCACAACTATGCCCTCAAAGCCCAGCTGTGCAGCCGTTGCAAGCGCGCCCGTCGATATTACCGAGCCGACGTAAGACTCATAAAGGTCAGCACCCATGCCCGCAACGTCGCCGACGTTATCGCCGACGTTATCTGCGATTACCGCCGGGTTTCTCGGGTCATCCTCCGGGATACCGGCCTCCACCTTGCCGACCAGGTCTGCGCCGACGTCGGCAGCCTTTGTGAATATACCGCCTCCGACACGTGCGAAAAGCGCCATCGAGCTTGCGCCCATACCGAATGTGAGCATAGCCGACATTATCTCGTTTGGATCGTGCAGAACCGCTCTTAAAATCAGGAACCATACGCTGATATCAAGAAGTCCCAGACCGACAACCGTAAGACCCATGACCGTGCCGCTTGAGAACGCAATCTTAAGGCCCTTGTTAAGCCCCTGCTTTGCGCCGTTGGCGGTTCTTGAATTTGCATAAGTAGCTATCTTCATCCCTATAAAGCCTGACAGTCCCGAGAAGAAGCCTCCGCTGAGGAAAGCGAACGGCACAAACCAGGTAAGCAGACCAAACGCCGCCATAACGCAAATGATAACGACCATAACGGCAAAAAATACGCCGACGGTCTTATACTGTCTTTTAAGGTACGCCATAGCGCCCTTTCTGATCTTTGAGGCGATTAACGCCATTTCCTTAGTACCCTCCGGCTGACTTTTGACCCAGAAAAATTTGTACGCAGCAAAAGCCAGGCCGCATACCGCCGCAGCCAGTACGATCCAGGGTGCAATGCTTACAAAATCCACTGTAAAACCTCCCATTTATTATTTTTTATAATATTTATTTTTTAAGCTGTTTAAACTGCCCTATCCGCAAAGTCATAGACGCGCTGTAAAAAGCCACAAAATCTTAATATTCTTACAAACTCCGCGGCAGCGTTTTATATCTTTTTGTATATTATACATAATAAGAGGCTTGTTCGTCAAGTAAATATTTACCATTGTAACATAATTGTAGGAACGTAGGGATTAGAAATTAGGAATTAGGGATTAGGACGCGATGGGTTAGTTCCTGACTATCTTTTTATCGCAGCAGCGGAACAATCGCAAAAAGGTGGTAGCGCAGCGTGCCTTTTTGCGAAAAGGAAAAGCAGCAAAGCGGGTGAGCTTTTTGCCCAGAGAGCAAAAACGAACAAGGGAGCTTGCTTTGACGCAGGGATTAGGACTGAGACGGGTTATCTAACCAAATAACAATTTTGGTTAATGCAAACATCGGTAGGCTTGCGGCAGCAAGCTCAGAGGTGCGCAGCCTCGTCGAGGCAAGCTCTGTATCGTTCTTTTCCACCTGTTCGGTGTAAATTCACTCACGCCGCAGCCTCTCCTCTCAAACCGAAACCCGCTGTCGCTGGGCTTTCGGTTTGTTATTTGGGTATTCCTATGGGGCTGTCTGATAAATTTTCTTAAAAAACTCTTCCTCGCCTGCGCACCTAACGTGTTCGCCTAAAGGCTCACCTACCGCAGTTTGCACTAACACTTTGCGCAAAGTGTTATATGCTGTACCAACGTTGAGGATAAACTCAAATTCAGCTAAGTTATCTAACCAAATA
>DXIJ01000054.1 GCA_019112945.1 Candidatus Monoglobus merdigallinarum
TTGCAGATGTCCTCCGCTTATTCGGCGGCGGGCTTTATTCAGTTTTTCTGCGAGGGCATAATCCCCCAAATCCTGAGGAGCAAATGCTCCCTGCGCGGCTTAAATCGTCACAGCCCGATTAAGCGAGCTTATCAGGCTTTGCTCCGATTTAAAAATCAAGACATAATTCGGGTGATACTATGAACGATACCGGCACTTTACTTGGCAAAGAAATACGACGGCTCAGGCAGCTACGCGGAATGAGCCAGGAGGAATTAGCCTATCTGGCGGGCATAAGCGCACCGCATCTCGGACAGATAGAACGCGCTCAGAAAAATCCGACCGTTGAGACAATCTCGCATATCGCTGCTTCTTTGAACGTCACACTCTCTGAGCTGTTTTCGTTTGACACTGCGGCTGACAGCTATGCCGATTCTAATTTAATCATAAATAAGATTAACGCATATCTTAAATCTATGAGCGAAGCTCAGCAGCGGGACGCGCTCAAAATCATTAAAATCTTAGCTAAAAAGGCATGACCGTCAGGGCTTTTTCTCTTTAAAAAAGCAAATATATCCGGTTCGTAAAAAAACTGACTTCGTTTAAATAACGAAATCAGTTTTTTGACTGTATTATCATATCTCAAAAAGCCGCATCTTAAATGCTGTCTTTTAAGCGTGTTATGTAATTAGTCCTTTTTCGGAACAGTTTCCCAATCCTTTAAGAATCTTTCAATTCCTATATCTGTCAGCGGGTGCTTTGTCATCTGCATAATGACATTATACGGTATCGTAGCGATATCGCAGCCCAGACGAGCAGCCTCGATAGCGTGCAGCGGATTTCTAACGCTGGCAGCGATGATCTCTGTATCTATCTCCGGGTCAGCCGCAAACACCTCAACTATCTCTTCTATAAGGGTCATGCCTGTCTGTCCGACATCATCAAGTCTGCCAAGGAACGGGCTTACAAATGTTGCTCCGGCGCGGGCTGCAAGCAGTGCCTGTGCAGCAGAGAAGATAAGTGTAACATTGGTCTTTATACCCTTTGCGCTGAGCTGCTTAACCGCACCGAGACCTGCCGGCGTCATAGGGATCTTGATTACCAGATTTTTGTTGTTGATAGTCTTAACGAGCTCCTCAGCCTCTTTTACCATGCCCTCGGTATCAAGGCTTATAACCTCTGCGCTTATGGGGCCGTCAACAATAGCTGTTATTTCTTTAACAACTTCAATAAAGTCTCTTCCCTCTTTTGCGATAAGGGACGGGTTTGTGGTTACTCCGCTGATGACACCCATATCATTTACTTCTCTGATGTAATCAACATTGGCGGTATCGACAAAAATTTTCATATATGTCTCTCCTTCTTTAAATATATTTTATTTTTTATATTTTTCTATTAATTTTTTAACTGTTTGAGCCGCAGGTCCGCCGACAATGCTTCTTCTGCCAATGCAGGCATCCACTGAGATCGCGTCGTATATATCCTCCTCAAAGAGCTCCGAGAAAGACAGGAACTCTTCCATTGAGAGCGCGTCAATGACCGTGTCATGCTCTATGCAGTACGCCACCATATGTCCGACAACGCTGTGAGCGTCACGAAACGGCAGACCGTGATTTACAAGATAATCCGCAACATCGGTCGCGTTTGTAAAGCCGCCCTTTGCGCCGCGGAGCATAGCGTCCTTTTTGACTGTCATCGTGGCGATCATCTTTGCGAACACCGGGATACACATCTTTACGGTGTCCAGAGCGTCAAATATCTGCTCCTTGTCCTCCTGCATATCCTTGTTATACGCAAGCGGCAGGCTCTTCATGACTGTGAGCAGTCCCATAAGATCGCCGTACACTCTGCCGGTCTTGCCGCGCGCAAGCTCGGCAACGTCCGGATTCTTCTTCTGCGGCATTATGCTGGAACCCGTGCTGTACGCGTCATCAAGCACTATAAAGCCGAATTCACCCGTGCTCCACAGGATTATCTCTTCCGAAAACCTGCTGAGGTGGGTCATCACAACCGACAGGCAAAACGCCAGCTCAAGCACAAAATCCCTGTCAGACACTCCATCAAGGCTGTTCTGCGTGACCCCGTCAAAGCCCAGCTTTTCGGCAACAAACTCCCGGTCGAGAGGGTATGTTGTGGCCGCCAAGGCCCCGCTGCCGAGAGGCATTATGTTCATACGCTTGCGGCAGTCCGCCAGCCTTTCGGTATCACGCTTGAACATCTCATAATACGCCATAAGATGATGCGCAAGCGTTATCGGCTGCGCTTTCTGCAAATGCGTGTAGCCTGGCATTGCCGTCTCCAAATGCTCCTCAGCAAGGCTGAGAATGACCGACTTGAGCTCCTCCAATTCAGAGACTATATTATCACTCTCATCTCTCAGATACATTCTGGTATCGAGCGCAACCTGGTCATTGCGGCTGCGTCCGGTATGCAGCCGCTTGCCCACGTCGCCTATCCTTGAAATAAGTATCGTTTCGATATTCATATGGATATCTTCGGCATCTATCGTGAACTCGATCTTTCCGCTTTCGATATCACTCTGTATCCCGCTCAGGGTCTTGACTATAAGTTCCGCATCGGCTTCTTTGATTATCCCCTGTCTGCCGAGCATTTCGGCATGAGCCTTGCTGCCGGCAATATCCTGAGCATACATTCTCGAATCAAATCTTATCGACGAGTTAAAATCGTCAACCAGTGCATCGGTCGCCTTTGAAAAACGGCCTCCCCATAATTTTGCCATTTGTTATCTCCTATTGTTCTTTCTTTTGCTTCATTAATGCTCTGACCTTAAGCGGCAGCCCGAACAGGTTGATAAATCCCTCGCTGTCCTTGTGGCTGTAGAGCTCATGACTGTCGCCAAAGCTTGCTATATCCTCGTTATAAAGTGAATACGGCGATTTTGCGCCGGCAGGGCTTGCGGTTCCCTTATAGAGCTTGAGACGCACTTCACCGGTGACCGTCTCCTCCATGCTGTCTACCATTGCCGAAAGCGCCTCGCGCAGCGGAGTATACCACTTTCCGTCATAGACAAGCTCAGCGAACTTTATTGCGGCCTGACGCTTGAAAGCCTGGGTATCACGGTCGAGGCAGAGATATTCAAGCTCCTGTATAGCCGTATAGAGTATCGTACCGCCCGGCGTCTCGTACACACCTCTTGACTTCATTCCCACCAGTCTGTCCTCAACGATATCCGCAATGCCGATACCGTTCTTTCCGCCGAGCTCGTTGAGCTTCTCGACCAGCACGCGCGGGCTCAGCTTCTCGCCGTCAAGCGATACCGGGACGCCCTTTTCAAAACCTATTGTGATATATGTCGCCTTATCCGGAGCCTTTTCCGGTGAAACACCGAGCTTGAGCAAGCTGTCAAGCTGAGGCTCGTTTGCCGGGTCCTCAAGATCCATTCCCTCATGGCTGATGTGCCAGATGTTTCTGTCACGCGAATACAGATCTTTTTTTGTAACAGGGATTTCAATGTTATGCGCCTCGGCATAATCCACAGCATCTTCCCTTGACTTTATATCCCAAATCCTCCAGGGCGCGATTATTTTTAGCTCGGGAGCCAGCGCTTTGATCGTAAGTTCAAACCTTACCTGATCGTTGCCCTTTCCCGTAGCTCCGTGACATATAGCTACAGCGCCCTCCTTTTTTGCTATCTCAACAAGCCGCCTTGCAATGATAGGGCGCGCATGAGAAGTACCAAGCAGATATTTGCCCTCGTAAACTGCTCCCGCCTTAAGTGTCGGGATAATGAAATCCTCAACATACTCATCGCGAAGATCTTCTATATAAAGCTTTGAGGCTCCCGCTCTCTTGGCTCTTTCCTCAAGGCCGTCAGTCTCCTTGCCCTGGCCGACGTCACCGCATACCGCGATAACATCATAATCATAATTTTCCTTTAGCCAAGGAATGATAATAGATGTATCAAGTCCTCCGGAATATGCCAGAACAACCTTTTCCTTTGCCATTTTGAAAACCTCCTGTTCAATATATATAAATGCTGTTTTTTGCTTACTTGTTTATTATATAACAATCATAACCTATTTGCAATAATAAATTAAAAGAATTTAGGAAAATTTTTTCACCCAACAAATAAAACCGGCCCGGGCGCCTTGATGCACACCCGGGCCGCCGCTCACTGTTCTTTGAGTCTTCCGTCGGTGGAGATAACGCTCACCTGCCACGGTATCATTTTTCCGCTGTCAATCAGAGCCTGTTTCACGGCGTGCTCAATGCCGCCGCAGCACGGGACCTCCATCCTTACAACCGACACGCTCTTGATATCGTTTTCCCTTATGATTTGGGAAAGCTTCTGTGAATAATCCGTATCATCAAGCTTCGGGCAGCCTATCAGCGTAACATATCCGCTCATGAACCTTTTATGGAATCCCGCATAGGCGTATGCTGTGCAGTCTGCGGCAATCAGCAGCTTTGCGCCGTCAAAGTAGGGGGCATTCGGCGGCACTAGCTTAATCTGTACAGGCCACTGCATGAGCCGGCTTTTTTCCTCTCCGTCATATTCCGTCTCCGGCTGCGCTTCTGCTCTGAGCAGCTTTGACTGCGAACCCATGCACCCGCACGGCAGCACGGATTTTTGTTTGTTTGCCTTGACAGCCGCTTCGTCATACGGAGCCGCCTCCCTCTCAACGAACGTTATAGCACCCGCAGGGCACGCAGGCAGACAGTCGCCGAGCCCGTCGCAGTAATCATCGCGCATAAGCCGGGCCTTTCCGTTCACCATCTCAATAGCTCCCTCATGACACGCGTCCGCGCACGCTCCGCAGCCATTGCATTTTTCCTCATCAATGCTTATTATCTTTCTTATCATTATATCTCACCTTTCTTTGATGTATTTCTTGACCTTACACGGATATTATAGTATAATAACGACGGAATTGATGTTGCAAATACAACGGAATGAGGAAATTATGAAAAAATATTTGGAAATTATAAAGAAGTCTAAATTATTTTATAAGATATCTGAAAGAGATATTGAAGCAATGCTGAGCGGACACGAAACTGCTGTACGATCATACCTGCGGGGTGAATACATTTTCCGAAGAGGGCAGCAGATAAACTCTGCGGCGGTCGTTCTTTGCGGATTTGTCCAAATTGAAAGCGAGGACTATTGGGGCAATCTCAGCATATTGTCAAAGGTGGGGCGGGGCGAGCTTTTCGGCGAGGCTTACGCCTGCCTTAAAAACTCTGCCATTTCAGTATCGGCTGTGGCTGAAACCGACGCGGTGATCCTATTTGTCGGCATTGATGAGATAACAAGCGCTCAAAACCCGCTCCATGTTCAGCTGACCCTGAATTTGCTGACCGTGCTGGCAGAGAAAAACAGGGTGCTTGCGCAAAAAATCGAGCATATGTCGCGCCGCAGCATCCGCGAAAAGCTGCTGTCATATCTTTCGGAGCAGTCACAGGCGCACGGCAGCCCGGTCTTCTTAATTGACTTTAACCGGCAGCAGCTGGCCGACTTTCTCTCGGTTGACCGCAGCGCACTGTCAAGAGAACTGTGCAGAATGCGCAGCGAAGGTATACTGGACTTTCACAAAAACCGCTTTGAGCTTAAATAAAATCAGCCTCTCTGCGCTTTTTGCACAGAAAGGCTGCGTATCACTTTGTTCCGAGGAACGACCTCTCACTCTCATGCTTTTTATCTCTGCCCATCAGGTTTTTTATCGCCTCCTGCGGCGAAAGCCCGTTAAACAGGACCTTATACGCCTCGTTCACGATAGGCATTTCGACTCCGACCTTATCGGACAGCTCCTTGGCGGCGCGGCAGGTTCTTATGCCCTCGACCACCATTTTGACCTCGTTCTTTGCTTCCTCCGGGGTCTTTCCCTGTCCTATAAGTATTCCGGCTCTGCGGTTGCGCGAGTGCATGCTGGTGCAGGTAACTATCAAATCACCCACGCCGGACAGGCCGTTAAAGGTCTCCGGATTCGCTCCCATTGCAGCGCCGAGGCGCGACATCTCCACAAGACCGCGCGTCATAAGCGCCGCCTTTGTATTGTCACCGAGCCCCATGCCGTCAATGATGCCGGCGCACAGCGCTATCACATTTTTAAGCGAGCCTCCGAGCTCCACGCCGAGCACGTCGGGGTTTGTATATATCCTGAAATTCGGGTTCATGAACGCGTCCTGGATATACTCTGCCGTTTTCTCGCTCTCACAGGCAACGACGTTTGTTGTCGGAACCTTTCGCGAGACCTCCTCGGCATGGCTGGGGCCGGACATGACCGCAATGGTGCAGCCCGGTATCTCCTCGCGTATTACCTGAGAGAGGGTATAATATGTTCCCTCCTCTATTCCCTTTGAGATATTAACTATTATCTGCCCGTCCCGGACATATCCGGCCATGCTCCTTGCGGTCGCTCTCACGGCATGGGACGGGGTCGCCGTGATGATTATATCCGTATTTCGGCAGCACTTTTCAATATCATGCGTAAACTCAACGCCGTCCGGGAATTTCACACCCGGGAGGTACGGCTTGTTCTCTCTGTACTTTTTAAGATCCTCGCACTCCTCTTTAAGATACGACCAGAGCATGATATTATGCCCGTGCTCCGCCAGCATAATCGCCATTGCACTGCCCCAGCCGCCGCTGCCTATAACGCTTATATTTGCCATAAAAAAACCTCCGTATATTCAGCCGGTTATTTTTTTGCACCCAGCTTGTTTTCGGTACCGCTGAGCAGACGTTTGATATTTGCATGATGCCTGATGATAAGCAATCCGCCTATTATGATTACGCATACTATCTGAGCAGGCACTACAGAATCCGTAACGGCCGCCTTTACGATCTCCACTATAATATAGGCGGCGCCGCCGAGCACCGAGCCCAGCGAGACATAGCGTGTTACCGCCATTACCGCAACAGCGCAGATACCGACTATCAATCCGACTTTCCAGTCAAGCACAAGCACAACTCCGAGGCTTGTCGCCACGCCCTTGCCTCCGGCGAAGCCGAAATACAGCGGAAAGTTATGCCCGAGTATCACGCAGACAGCCGCGATATATCGAAGCGGTATGTACATAAGTGTCTGCCGCATCTCCGGCTGCGCACCGATAAGGCGGCTCTCTATCAGCGCCGCCGCAAGAACACAGACCACGCCCTTTAATATGTCCAGCACCAGAGTGAGCGCTCCCATCTTCTTGCCGTGGGTGCGCAGCATATTGGTGGCGCCGGCATTGCCGGAACCGCTCTCGCGTATATCCTTGCCGCTGAGCGCCCTTGACAGGATTATCGAAAAATTGACGGAGCCGATAAGATACGCCGCCGCACCCAGTACTATCGCCAAAATATAAATATTCATTATTTCTTTTCTCCCTTTTCGCGGATGATAAACCTTATCGGTGTGCCCTCAAAGCCGAAACGTGCTCTCAGTTGGTTTTCCAGATATCTGATATATGAATAATGCGCAAGCTTTGCATTGTTCACAAAGAGCACAAACGTGGGCGGCTTAACAGAGCTTTGGGTGATATAATATATCTTGAGCCTTTTGCCCTTATCACTCGGAGGCTGCACCGCAGCGACCGCCTCGCTCAGCACGTCATTGAGCACGCCGGTCGATATCCTTTTTCTGTTCTCCTCTACCGCCGCGTCCATCACGTCAAATATGCTGTCGACCCTGAGCCCCGTCCGCGCTGAAATGAACACCTCCGGAGCGTACATCATGAAGTTAAAGCCCTCCTTGACCTTGTTCCTGAAATCGCGCATTGTATTGGTGTCCTTTTCTATCAGATCCCACTTGTTGACGGCGATCACAGCCGCCTTGCCGGATTCGTGCACATATCCCGCTATCTTGGTGTCCTGCTCGGTTATACCCATCTCTGCATCTACCATTATCAGACAAACGTCTGCCCTATCGACCGCACCGAGAGCCCTCGCCACGCTGTAGCGCTCGATGCTTTCATTTATCTTGCCGCGCTTTCTCATGCCCGCGGTATCTATCAGCACATATTTTTTGCCGTTTCTCTCATAAGGTGTATCTATCGCGTCTCTGGTCGTTCCGGCAACGCTGCTTACTATGACCCTGTTTTCGCCCAATATTTTATTTACAAGCGACGACTTTCCGGCATTCGGCTTTCCGACAATAGCCACATGGACTGTGTCGGATTCATCCTCCTCTGTATCTGCGTCCGGGAAGAACTTGACGACCTCGTCAAGCAGATCGCCTATCCCGAGACCGTGTACCGACGAGATCGGCAGCGGCTCACCCAGTCCAAGATTATAGAACTCATATATCTCCATGGGCGGCTCGCCGGGATTGTCCGCCTTGTTGGCGGCGATAACAACCGGCTTTCCGCTCTTTTGAAGCATCGCGCCGACGTCCTTATCGGCAGCGGTCAGCCCGTCTCTTATATTTACTATAAAAACTATAACATCTGCCATAGAGACAGCAAGCTCTGCCTGAGCCCTCATCTGCTCTAAAATAACATCGCCGCTGCCGGGCTCTATACCGCCCGTGTCTATCATTGTGAACTCTCTGCCGCACCACTCGGCGTCTACATAGATCCTGTCACGGGTCACTCCCGGCGTATCTTCGATTATGGAAATGCGCTTTCCGGCGATCTTGTTAAAAAAAGTAGACTTACCTACATTCGGTCTTCCGACTACTGCCACAACCGGTTTCATATTCTTCCTCCTTTGCACTAACGCTTTTGCTTCCGACATTTTCAATAAGGGGCGCAGCCCTGTCGGGGCACGCCGCCGAAAGTGCGGCGGAACGTCTTAATTTAGTTATTTCAGTATACCATACTTAGCCGCATTCATCAAGAATTAGTTTTTAATTCATAACAAAAAGACTGCCGCATTTGCGACAGCCGTGCATTTTAATTATTCGCCAACCGAAATAACTTCTCTTCCCTTATAGGTTCCGCAGGCTCTGCACGCTCTGTGCGGAAGCTTGAGCGCACCGCACTGGGGGCACTCGACCATGCCGGGTACTGTGAGCTTCCAGTTTGCTCTTCTTTTATCTCTTCTCGATTTCGATACTTTTCCCTTTGGTACTGCCATTTAATCACACCTCTTTCCGTTTCATCAATATTTATGAAACAGCACGGTCATATCGCACTGCATTTTCTACAAACACCAAAATTTTCTATAAACGCCGAATCAGACGCTCTATTCCAAATCCAGACTGTCGAGGATATCAAACCTCGGATCTGTTGACGTGCGGCTGCATGAGCAGGTCTCCCTGTTAAGGTTCGCGCCGCACACGGGACAGAGGCCCTTGCAGTCCTCTGAGCACAAATGCTTGCCCGGCAGGCTCAGCACCAAGCCGGAATAGACATAGTCGTCAAGCACCAGCTCATCTCCGGAGAAATAGTTTATGTCGGGATTCTCTCCGCTGTCTGCGCCCTCATATTCCTTAAAGCTCTCACTGATATCAAACTTGTGAAGCTTTGAGTAGGTCTCGGCGCACCTGTCGCACACAAACTCTAAACCGGCCTCGGCCTTTGCACTGAGTTCAAGCGTGCCGCCGAAGTTTCGCAGCTCTCCGCAAACCCTGACCGGAGAAACGAGCCTGAAATCATCGCCCTTTCGCCCCGGCAGACTTATCTCGCAGTCGATAGTGAGCGTCTTGCCCTCATAATTCTTTACAGAAGCTATATTTATATCCATTTCTGTCTCCTATTCTCAAAACAAAACACAAACAGACAGCGATTATTATATCTAATCACAGCCTGTTTGTCAATATATTTTTCAATATTTCTAAAAAATATTAAAATTCCGGCTATTTTGAAGCCAAATAACTGTTAATCTTGTTCACAAGCTCATCACAGTCAACGCCGTGCACCATGCACGCCTGTTCGATACTCTCGCCGCTTGACGACGGGCAGCCGAGACAGTGCATTCCGATTTGCAGAAAGAACTCCGCCGTACCCGGATCCATTCTCAAAACATCAATTATAATTGTATCTTTGGTAACCTGATTAGCCATAGCTGTTAAATCTCCTTTCAAAATCTCTGTCTCTTATTATAACCATAATTTCAAAAAAATCAAGTCTAAATTAATTCAGTGTGCTTCTGACATTCTCCACCGACTGCTGCCACATATCCTTGATTATCGTGTCGGCCTGCTTGTACTCCCCTGATTTTTCGCTGAGCCGGGAGAAATCTCCGCTCTCCGCCGCCTGAACTCTCGGCTCAAGTCCCTCAAGGATCCTGTATATCGCGGCAACGGTCTCCACAATGCTCCGATGCGCCTCTAAATTTTCCTCCGCACACAGCATTTCGGCGGTAGAGACCTCGTTGTACCAGTGCTGAACGCTCTCGTAACCGTCCTGATACTTCGTCTTCCATTCCTCAAGACTGCCGGAATCGACCTCCCCCGCCTGCTGAAGAATGTCGCTCAAATCTCCGTCAACAAACGCGCCGACGTCGCTTATGAATGATTCAATATACGTGCTGTATCTGCCGGTAAGCTCGCTCTGAGCCTCCTGCGAAAGCCCCGTCTGCGCCTGCGCAGCAGGGCTCGGCTCGGCGTTTCCTCCGCCGCCGCAGCCGCTGAGCGCTGCCGCAGCGGAAGCTGCCGCCGCAAGAAGCGCTATAGTCTTTATTTTAAACTTCATATCAATACCTCCATTATTTACGCCTCAGCCTCATGCCGGTATATCCCCAAAGCTTACCCGCAAAAAGCTTTATGAACCACCATAAGAGCCAGAAAGCAGCAGAACCTATGTATGCGGCAAGCGTCACATATTTAAATCTTATAAGCACATCGTCTATATTCATTACGGTGATCATATAGTCATTGAGCCAGAGGATTATCAGGCAGTGCGACAGATATATATTGTAGCTCTCCGCATCAAGCGCTTTTGTTATGATAAACAGCTTCTCCCTGCTGCCCGCAATAATGCAGAACAGCATAAAGAAAAAAAGAATTGCGCAGACGCAGTACATAATATGTACGGACTCCATCCAGCCCGCGGTCGTGCTGTAGGTCCTATGCGCCAGAAATATGTCAAGCGAGGCAAAAATCAAAAACAGTAAGGTTATCAAAAGCTTGTTTTTAAGCACTCCGGCCTTAAAGCTCTTGTAATTCATCCCTGCATAACACCCGCACACCCAGTAGAACAGGTATTTTGTGAATATAACGTCCGACCACTCAAACTCATAACCGGGGACTATCACGTTGAGCATATTAAGCAGGTTAAACCCGAACACAATAGACACAAGCGCCGAAAACGCTATTGCCGGCGCAGGATTAATCCTCCTCAGCGCAAAACGCCAGAGCGGCATCAGCAAATAAAACTGAACTATTATTATCACAAAGTAAAAGTGCCCGACGAGGTCGCCCCTCAGCCACGAATGGATCAGCAGCTCCCATGAAAAGTCAAAATAGTCATGGTTTATAAAAAAGAATAAATAAATTATAACCCACAGCATATACGGCAGCACTACTCTTTTAAGCCTGCCCAAGTAAAACTTAAAATAATTTATCTTTCTGTCGGTCTGGAAGAGCTTGACGCCGCTCATAAAAATAAATGCGGGCACCACGAAAGAGCTGAACCGCCACGGCACAAACACCAAATTGAACGCCCTCTCCCCGAACGGAAGCTCTCCGAGCGGCACAGAGGCGCAGTGTATGAATATCACCAGCAATGCGCAAAAGATATTCATATACGACAGCTCCGGCTTGAACTTTCTCAAAGGCGCATTTTCACTCATAACAAAACCCCCGCAAAATCCGCCTATCCGGCATTTATCTTTCTGCGCTCTTCTCTCAGCTTGCCGCGCTTTTCGCCGAGCTCCCACTCCATGCGGTCCTCGTCCGTCTCTAAAATGAGACCCGGAACCTTTGTGGGCTTTTCGTCATCGTCAAGCGCGACCAGCACCAGATACGCCTTGTTTATCGTACGCTTTATGCCGTTTAGATCCTCGACCATCGTGCGCACGCACACCTCCATTGAGGTCGTTCCCACACGTGTGACCTTTCCGGCAAGCACAACGGTGTCATTAGGGTATGCCGGAGCGCGGAAGCACAAGGTGTCGACCATTGCGGTAGTGACCTTGCAGCCGCTGTGACGGCGCGCAACTATCCCGGCGACAACGTCGATCCACTCCATAAGCCTGCCGCCGAACAATCTTCCGTAACCGTTGAGGTCGGGCGAGGTCACCATCTGCACCTGCTCTGTATATGAATATGAAACCGGCCTCTCTTTAACAATAGGTTCTCCCATTCTTTCACATCCCAAACATAAAAATCATTATTATTATATCATCTTGAGCCTTCTTTATCAATGGCTGTAATGCTTTTGTAAACTCAAAATTACTGAAAATCATCTTTTTTATTCTATTTTTACCTCTATTGACAAACATATACTCTTATGCTAAAATACCTAACAGTGTTAGAAAAACCGCTTTAGCTGAAAGGATTGAGGTTTATGGATTATCTTAGCCTTGCTGAAGAATATTTAAAGCATGAGCTTACGCTCAGACGGCGCGAATACGGCCGCGGTCTGAACCGGCTGGCACAGGGGGAGATGCTTGTGCTGGCGTATATTTCTCTCTGCGGAGGCGAGGCCTGCCCCGGGGAGATAAGCTCAAAGACCGGGCTGTCCTCCGCAAGGACTGCGGCAATGCTCGGCGGCATGGAGCACAAGGGCTGGGTATGCCGCGAGAGGTCGCCGTCGGACGGGCGCAGGATAGAGGTCACGATCACAGAGCCCGGGCGCAGGATATGCGAAAGACTGAGGGAAGAGCTTACCGAAAAAACCGTGCAGATGCTTTTTTCTCTCGGTGAGGACGACGCTTTAAGCTATGTACGCATCACAAAAAAGCTGGCGGAGAACCGGATAAATAACAATGCTCAAAACGAAAGGGGATAAAAATAATGGCAAAAAAGCAATTTAAAACCGAAAGTAAAAAACTTATGGATCTTATGATCAATTCAATTTACACCAACAAGGAAATCTTCCTGAGGGAAATAATCAGCAATGCGAGCGACGCTATAGACAAGCTGTATTTCAAAAGCCTCACGGACGACACTCTCAAAACCTCGGGAATAAGCCGCAGCGACTTTAAGATAATGCTGACGCTTGACAAGGACAGCCGCACGATCAAGGTCGCGGACAACGGAATAGGCATGACAAAGGAAGAGCTTGAAAACAACCTCGGCGTTATCGCCAAAAGCGGCAGCCTTGACTTTAAAACAAACACCGACAAGAGCAAGGACATTGACATAATCGGCCAGTTCGGCGTTGGATTTTACTCGGCTTTCATGGTCGCTTCAAAGGTCACCGTACTGAGCCGCGCTTTCGGCAGCGATGAGGCATGGCTCTGGGAGAGTTCCGGCGCGGACGGATATACTATAGAAAGCGCACAAAAAGACGCTCCGGGCACCGAGATAACCATGGAGCTTAAAGCGGACACGGACGATGAGAATTACAGTGAATTTCTTGACGAATACAGGATATCCGGCATTATCAAAAAATACAGCGACTATGTCCGCTATCCTATCATGATGTACCGCACAAAAAGCCGCATGAAGGATAAGCCCGCAGACGCCGGAGAGGATTATCAGCCGGAGTACGAGACATATACTGAGCTTGAGACGGTAAACAGCATGGTTCCGCTGTGGAAGCGGCCGAAAAAGGATGTTACCGATGAAGAATACAACAACTTCTACAAGGACAAGTTCGGCGACTACTCAGACCCATCTAGGATAATATACACAAAGACCGAGGGCGCGATAAGCTACAATGCGCTGATGTTCATACCGTCACACGCTCCGTATGACTACTACACAAGGGATTACGAAAAGGGCCTGCAGCTTTACACCTCAGGCGTTATGATAATGGACAAGTGCGCCGACCTGCTGCCCGATTACTTCAGCTTTGTAAAGGGCGTTGTTGACAGCCAGGATCTGTCTCTGAACATCTCACGCGAAATGCTGCAGCAGGACAGACAGCTCGGCATAATCCGTAAAAACCTTGAGAAAAAGATAAAGAGCGAGCTCACAGGTATGCGCGACAACGAGCGTGAAAAGTACGAGGAGTTCTGGAAGAACTTCGGCCGCCAGATAAAGTTCGGCTGTTATGACGGTTTTGGGCAAAACAGCGATACTTTAAAAGACCTGCTGATGTTCTGGTCAGCTAAAGAGGAAAAACTCGTCACTCTCTCCGAGTATATTGAGAACATGGGTGATGAACAGAAATATATATACTACGCTTCGGGAGACTCAAACGAAATGCTGATGAAGCTTCCCGCTGCAGAGACCGTGCTTTCCAAGGGCTGCGACCTGCTGTTGCTTACCGAGGACGTTGACGAGTTCTGCCTGCAGGTTCTTCACGCCTTTGAAAAAAAGGAATTTAAGAATGTCAGCAGCGGCGACCTCGGTCTTGAGACTGACGAGGAGAAAAAAGCAGCCGAGACTGCCGGAGAAGAGAACCGCGAGCTGCTCGACGCGATGAAAAAGGCTCTTGAGGGAAAGGTAAAGGACGTAAAGATTTCCACACGCCTTAAGGAGCACCCGGTCTGCCTGTCGAGCGAGGGGCCGCTCTCGATAGAAATGGAAAAGATTTTGGCGTCAATGCCAAACGCCGGCGGCGAAAAGCCGGCCAGCGACAAAATACTTGAGCTGAACGCTGCGCACCCTGTGTTTGAAAGGCTCAAGGCCGTATTCACAGAGGATACGCAAAAACTTGAAAAATACGCCGGCATCCTGTACGACCAGGCAAGGCTCATAGAGGGGCTGCCGATAGACGACCCCGTAGAATACACCGCAAATGTTTGCAGCCTGATGTAGATTAGGGCTTAAACCTGCCGTTTATACTAAACAAGCCCGATATTGAAGCGGGCGGAAAGGCTTTGGGAGAGAAAATGTACAATAACATCCGCACCCCATATTATCTTATGGATGAAAACCTGATAATAAAAAATCTCGAAATACTGAAAAGCGTATCGGACAGAACGGGCGCAAGGATACTGCTGGCACAGAAAGCTTTTTCGATGTATTCGCTGTACCCGCTGATCGGCAGATATCTTTCGGGCACGACAGCAAGCTCCCTTAACGAGGCGCGTCTCGGGCACGAGGAAATGCCGGGACGCGAGACTCATATTTTCGCTCCGGCCTACAAAGAGGACGATTTTAAAGAGATAGCAAAAATATGCGACCATATAATTTTCAACTCCTTTTCTCAGTGGAAAAAGTACGCGCCTTTTGCAAAAGGCGCTGAATGCGGGATAAGGATAAACCCTGAGTACTCGGAGATAGAGACCGAGATATACAACCCATGCGCGCGCGGCTCGCGCATGGGGGTTACGCTGTCCGCCTTTGAGGGAGAGGACCTCAGCGGTATAAGCGGACTGCATTTTCATACCATGTGCGAGCAAAATTCCGATACCCTGTGGCGCACCGTGCTTGAAGTTGAAAAAAAGTTCGGCAGGTACCTTACGCGTATGAAGTGGCTGAACTTCGGGGGCGGGCACCACATAACCCGCAGCGATTACGATTTAGAGACGCTTATAAGATCCATTGAGTATATGCGCGACAAGTACGATTTGCAGATATATTTGGAGCCCGGCGAGGCTGTCGCGCTGAATGCGGGATTTCTTGTGACAGAGGTGCTTGACATTGTCAAAAATGACATCGAAACAGCCATACTTGACACCTCCGCCGCATGCCATATGCCGGACGTGCTTGAAATGCCGTACCGTCCGCCGCTCAGCGGCAGCGAAAGGCCCGGCGAAAAGAAGTATACCTACCGTCTGGCAGGCCCTACCTGCCTCGCCGGAGACATTATCGGCGACTACTCGTTTGACAACCCTCTAAAGCCCGGCGACCGCCTCGTCTTTGAGGACATGGCGATATACACGACTGTAAAAAACAATACGTTCAACGGCATCAATCTGCCGGGCATTGTCCTGAGGCGCCGCGACGGAGCTGTAGAGACGATGCGCTCATTCGGATACTCTGACTTTAAATCAAGACTTTAAACAAAGTAAAAACGGAGAAATATTATGACCGGGATACAAGACAGTATAACAAATTTTCTTTTTGAAAGCGGAGCCGGCCAGGTTGGGTTCTGCCGCCTGGGCGATGATGAATTCGGCCGCAATCCGTTTGGCCTAAAATATGCGGTATCATATACGATACCGCTCTCAGACGCCGTTATTGACGAGATACAGGACGCACCGACTTATACCTACTTTCACCACTACCGCACGGTAAACACCCACCTTGACAACACCTCGCTCAAAGCAGGGCTTATGCTCAGCCGCGCGGGGTACAGGTATGCCGCTGTTCCGGCATCACAGTCTGTCGATGGGCTCCGCGGTGTGTTTTCGCACAAATACGCCGCAGTTATGTCGGGGCTTGGGTTTATCGGCAAGAGCGGGCTGTTCATCTCAAGGGAGCACGGGCCGCGGGTAAGGCTCGGAACCATACTTACGGATTATGACGGCTTTCAAGTAAACACCGCCGTTATGGAATGCGGATGCGGTGAGTGCACTCTCTGCCAAAAGGCCTGCCCCGCGATGGCTATACGAGGCAGAAAGTGGCAGCCCGGGATCGCACGCGAGGAGATCATTGACGCACTCGCCTGCAGCGCGCACATGAAAAAAGCCTATCAAAAGATAGGCCGCGGCGCAGTATGCGGTATATGTATGCGGGTTTGCCCCGCGCCGCATAAACGATAGTTTTTCAGGACGCTTCGATAACTCCGCACGCTATTTTCTCGCCGGCATTTCCGGACGGCTGGGTCGTAAAGTCGTCATAGCCCGAGTGTATGATCACGCTTCTGCCTATCACCTCCGATACCCTGAACCTGTCTGTTATGACCGACATATAGGCGTATCCGGTGTTGCTCATAAGCGGCGGCAGGTCTCCCGCATGATACGGGTGCGGACAGCTTCCCGGATTATAGTGACCCTTGACGTTTGCGAAAGGATCATCTGCATTCCCGCTGCAGTCGCCTCCCTCGTGGATATGAAACGCAAATATCCCGCCGCTACATTTTTCTGCTCCGCCGCGCGGCAGGCCATAAACTTCGGCAGTGACGAGCACGCCGTTTTGCCTCTGTCTGAAGAACACTTTCCCGCGTATCTCGGGATATTGGGCGCTGCCTCTTATTACCGCAGCGGCGTTTGGCCGAAAGTTTTTGTTGATCATTTTATCGCCTCCGCTTAATTCTATTCATCATCAGGCGGAAGTATACGGCGAAAAATATGTTAAGCAGCTCTACATCGTCAATCTGTAGCCCGCTCCCCAAACAGTCTCTATTATCTTCTGACCGCTGTATTTTTCGATCTTGTCCCTTATTCTTTGTATATGTACCGTGACCGTGGATACGTCGCCTATCGCGTCAAGACCCCATATCCTGTCAAAAAGCGTATCCTTGCTGAAAACTATATTCGGGTTTTCAAGGAAGAACAGCAGCAGGTCATATTCCTTAACAGTAAGTATTATCTCACTGCCGTTTGCAAACACCCGCCTTGAATTTACGTCTACCGTAATATTCTTAAAGCTTATTACCCTCTTCTTGTCAGCGGCTGCACCGTTTTTCAGCCTGCTGTAGCGGCTTATATGAGCCTTGACCCTCGCCACCATCTCGGACGGCGAGAACGGCTTTGACATATAGTCGTCCGCGCCCAGACCCAGGCCGCGTATCTTGTCGATATCCTCGCCTCTGGCAGACAAAAATATCACCGGCACCTCCTTTTGGCGCCTCAGCTCGCTGAGCACCGAGAACCCGTCGCGGCGCGGCAGCATAACATCAATAATCACCAGCTCATAATCGTTCTCAAGCGCCATTTTAAGACCGCTCTCTCCGTCCGATGCAATATCGCACTCAAACCCGTTCGCCGTCAGATAATCCTTTTCAAGCTCCGCTATGCTGAGATCGTCCTCTATGATTAAAATTCCCATATCTCCATTCCTTTCCGGCTATTTTAAAACGGCAAGCCTGACGTATACAGTAAGGCCTCCGCCTTCTCCTCCGGAGCGGATCCAGATCCGTCCGCCGTGCTCCTTTATTATCTTATCGCATATCGACAGCCCGAGGCCGTTTCCTGAAACATTCATGCTCCTGGCAGGATCCGCCCTGAAAAATGTCTCGAAAGCCCTTTTCTCATCGCCTGCGTCCATGCCTATGCCGTTATCCGAAAATGCCAATACCGCAAAATCGTCCTCCTGTGCAATACTGACTTTCAGCCTGCCCGCCATGCCGCTTTTTCTATATTTAACGGTATTGTCAAATATATTCGAAAACACACGCTTGAGCTTATCACTGTCGGCATTTATATATATGCTCTCCTTTGGTATATCCGTTTCTGTTTCGATACCGGCTTTTTTAAAGTCTAACGCATATTCATTCAGCATCTGCCCTATGAACTCTGTTATATCCAAAACTCTGTATCTTATCCGCCCAAAATCCAGCTCGGAATAAAGAGACAGGTTGCTTACCATTCTCTCTAA
>DXIJ01000055.1 GCA_019112945.1 Candidatus Monoglobus merdigallinarum
CGGGTATGAATTCTAATAGGCTCCTGCCGTATTCAGCCACAAAATCATGCTTATTGTCATACAACGATGAATTCCATTCCATTTTAACTCTCCTGAATTCTTAATTTGCATAACAGACAACGCTCGTTAAATTTAATCGTATGTCGGTTATAATATATCATACCACAACCGTGTGCGGCATTCAAGGCAAAGCTTGTTTTTTAGGGGCTGCAAATAAAAAACCCGTGCCGCAGGGGCACAGGCTTAGTTCACACAGTCAAAAATAAGGCTTAGTCAACCTTACTGAATTGATCTTTTCCGACTCCGCAGAGCGGGCATAAAAAATCGTCCGGAACATCCTCCCACTTTGTACCGGGAGCTATGCCGTTATCGGGGTCTCCCGCAACTTCATCATAAATGTATCCGCAAACATCGCAAATATATTTCATTTTTGTCTTCCTTTCCGCCGGAGCTTGCCGGCATACAATATATTTTGACCCGGATCATATTCTGTTAATCACCGTCAGATATATTATATATTACCTCGCAATGCTTGTCAATATTAATTGAAAAATTTGCCAAAATTACTATTTGACGCTTTGAGACAGGAACTAACCCGTCACCGCCCTAACTCCTGCGTCAAAGTGAGCGTTGCTTGCTCCGTTTTTGTCAAGATACAAAAACTGTCGCCTGCGCCGCTGCTCCTCCTTTTCGCAAAAAGGCACGCTGCGCTACCACCTTTTTGCGATTGTTCCACTGCTGTGATAAAAAGATAGGCAGAAACTAACCCGTCACGTCCTAACTCCTAATTCCCAATCCCCAATCCCCAATCCCTACGTTGACAGCACCCGCATTAAGAAGTATAATTATACTGACAGATTTAAACATAATGCGCGGTCTTGGCGCAGCGGATTACGAGGTGAAGCAATTGAACAAAAAAGAAGACCTGAGAATAAAACGCTCTAAGCGGCTGCTCTCGAACGCGCTCTTTGAGCTTATAAAAGAAAAACCGTTTGAAAAGATAACGGTCAGCGACATCTGCGAAAGGGCGCTTGTTCAGCGCGCGACGTTCTATTCACACTTTGCCGATAAATATGAGCTTTTAAGCTACACGCTCGACAAGCACATACCGTTTAAAATTTCAGAAAGCTCTGCTGACGACCCCGAATCTCCCGGCCTTATTGAAGAAATCATTACACATATTGACAGGCACCGGGAAGTTTACTGCTCTATCGTAAAAAACAGATCATCCGAGACAGTGTCTGACAAAATACAGCAGCTGCTCGAGCACAAGCTGAACCTTATAGCAAACGATAAAATACAAAACGGCGGAGAGCTCCCGGTCGCCCCGGAATTCTGGTCTGCGTTTTACGCAGGCGCCTGCATTAACACTGTAAACAAATGGCTGGAGGGTAAGATCAATATAACCGCAAAGGAGCTTATATCAAATCTGAGCACTCTGCTTTCCGTATCACGCCGCTGATATACATTTTATACAAAATTTATTATAAAACTTGATTTTTAAGCTCAATCGTGCTATAATCCTTTTTGTAACTTATTTGTAACATTTTTGTAACATAAATAACGAAAGGAATATTTTAACACATATGCAATTTGACATTTTTAATAAGACAGCAGCTGCAGCAATATTGGCCGCAGCAATGCTTATCGGATCTATAAACGCTTATGCGGTGGAATCGGAATACGATTATGATTTTCAGATCGACGTTTCAGCGTTTTCGAACGCTTCCGCCGGTACGATATCCGCAGATACGCCGGCCGGAACCACAGCAGCGATAACCGAAAACGGCAGCAAACTTTACGTAAACGGGCATGAGCGGTATTTAAGCTCTCCTATGATTTATGCCGACGGCACTCTAATGGCGGCGCTCACTTCTCTGCCGGACTTTATACAGTGCAGCGTGTATTACGACCCGTCGCTTTACACCGCATACGTCATTAACAGTGATTACTCAATCAAAATTGCACTCGGCAGCAATCTGGCAGTTATCAACAACACATACACGGAGGAATGGTCAGCGCCGCTTATCAATTACTACGGCACATTGTATGTTCCTCTGGAATCCCTGATGAACTCACTGTGGTATACGGTCGACTTCACAAATTACGACTGCGTCAACATTGTCAGTCACACTCCGCAGGACTACCAGTACAGCTATATCGGCGGAGTGCATGTCTGCTATATCGACCCGCTAAACATTAAGGCCGAGGCTATTGTGAACAAGTCGGCCGAGAGCAGCGGCAAGAGTAATTACAGCAACTCCACTTTCTTTGGCTGGGAGGCAACGGGTAACACATATTCCGTCGGAATCATAGTCAGCGACGGACAGGTAATCTCCAACTACATAACCCACGGCAGCCCGGTGACCACTCTGATAGTTCACTACGACGGCAGCGTAGAGATAAAGCGTGTATCTAACATTTACGAGGAGGAAAATGTTCTGTTCGCGGTTAGCGGCTGCGGCGTTCTGCCCACAGTCACCGCTTCTGAGGAGGGATTTGTCGGAACTTTCGACATTGACAGATACACAAACCGAACCTACATAGGCTATAATCCGGATATGGACAAAATCGTACTCTGCGTAAGCTCTTCAACAACGCTCGCACGTGCCGGTCAGGTTCTGTCCTCACTCGGCTGCATGTCGGGTCTGGCTCTTGACGGAGGCGGCAGCGCCGCACTCGGTCTGGATAACGGCGTCAGGTTCACATCTGACGGCAGAAAGCAATACGCAGTGCTCTATTGGGAATAATATGCTAAAGACCTAAGCTGTGCGCTTGGGTCTTTTTGTGTGAATAAATAAATTTTAGTATATTTATATTATATTAGATATTTTTTTACATATCAAATAAATTCAGTATAATTTTTTGCCATTTAAGAGGATTTTTATGATTTTAGGCGAATTTTATAAAGAGTGGTAAAAACATAAAAGTCGATTTAAACGTGATTTTTAAGCATTTCAGAAAGGGAGAGAATTAAATGGCAAAAGACAAAACAAACGAACCTCTCTTTGACCCGAGCAGGCTGAATATAATTCCGGTCGACCTTGACAACGAGATGAAGAAGTCTTATATCGACTACTCCATGTCAGTAATCGTCAGCCGTGCCCTGCCGGATGTCAGAGACGGGCTGAAGCCTGTCCACAGGAGAATATTATACGCTATGTATGAAGACGGGATCACACCCGACAAGCCGTATAAAAAGTGCGCCACTACAGTCGGTAACGTCTTGGGAAGATACCATCCGCACGGAGACTCTTCTGTCTATGACGCACTCGTGCGCATGGCGCAGGACTTTTCCATGCGTTATCCCACCGTTGACGGTCACGGAAACTTCGGCTCCATAGACGGCGACGGCGCGGCGGCATACAGATATACCGAGGCCAGAATGTCAAAGCTGTCGCTCAACATGCTGACCGATATCGGCAAAGACACGGTCGACTTTATGCCGAACTTTGACGAGAGCAAGGAGGAACCTGTCGTGCTGCCCTCAAGGTTCCCGCATCTGCTGGTAAACGGCTCTGACGGCATAGCGGTCGGCATGGCGACCAAGATACCTCCCCATAACCTGGGGGAGGTCATTGACGGGGTCATAGCGCTTATCGACAACCCCGACATCACGGTCGATGAGCTTATGGAATACATTCCGGGTCCCGACTTCCCGACCGGCGGGCAGATCATGGGCACAAGCGGAATCCGCGCCGCGTACTCGACCGGACGCGGCAAACTTAAAGTACGCGCAAAAGCTGAGATAGAGCCGTGGAAAGAGGGACGAGAGCGCATTGTTGTGACAGAGATCCCGTACATGGTAAACAAAGCACGCCTTATAGAGAAGATCGCGGACCTGGTTCACGAGAAGCGCGTTGAGGGGATCTCCGACCTGCGTGATGAATCTGACAGAGACGGTCTGAGGATCGTTATAGAGCTGAAGCGCGACGCCAACTCTCAGATTGTGCTTAACCAGTTATACAAGTATACGCAGCTTGAGGATACATTCGGCGTTATAATGCTTGCCCTGGTCGACAGGATTTCGCCCAAGGTGCTGTCGCTCAAAGAAGTACTCAGGCATTATATCGACTTCCAAAAAGATGTTATAGTAAGGCGCACAAAGTTTGACAAGAAAAAAGCAGAGGCCAGAGCACATATTCTTGAAGGCCTGCAGATCGCGCTCAATAACATTGACGAGGTCATAAATATAATCAGAAACAGCTATAACGATGCAAAGCAGAGGCTTATCGAGCGTTTTGCCTTTTCGGACGAGCAGGCTCAGGCGATCTTAGATATGCGTCTCGGACGCCTCGCCGGCATGGAACGCGAAAAGGTCGATAACGAATTAAACGAGCTGCACGAGCTGATCGCTCATCTTGGTGAGATCCTGGAGAGCGAACAGATGGTGCTTGATATAATAAAAGAAGAGATAACCGAGATCAAGAATAAATTCTCGGATCCGAGAAGAACTTCTATTGAACCGGTTGCGGACGATATAGATATCGAGGACTTGATAGCCGAGGAGGACAACGTCATTACAATGACCCACCAGGGTTATATAAAGCGGCTCCCGGTCGATACTTACAGAAGCCAGCACAGAGGCGGCAAGGGTATTGTCGGAATGCAGACCAAGGAGGAGGATTTTGTTTCGACAATGTTTATCTCCTCAACACATTCATACGTTATGTTTTTCACAAACACCGGCAGAATGTTCCGTATAAAGGCCTACAGGATACCGGAGGCCGGCCGTCAGGCAAAGGGCACTCCTATAATCAACCTGCTTGATATGATGCCCGGCGAGAGCATTTCCGCTGTTATTCCGATAAAGGAATACTCTCAGGGACAGTACCTGACAATGTGCACACGTCACGGCATAATCAAAAAGACGGACATAATGGAATATCAAAATGCTCCGAAAGGCGGCAAGATAGCTATTAAACTTGACGACGGCGACGAACTGCTCAGGGTTAAGCTGACAAACGGCAACACCGATTTATTCTTCGGCACGCATAACGGCAAGATGATACGCTTTAACGAGAAAGACGCGCGTGAGCTTGGACGTGTCTCACGCGGAATGCGCGCAATAAAGCTCGAAGACGATGACTATGTTGTCGGCATGAGCATATACCGCGAGAACTGCAAAATGCTGGTCGTTTCCGAAAACGGCTACGGCAAAAAGACAGACCTTGGCGAATACAAAATTCAGGCGCGCGGCGGCAAGGGCTGCTCTACCTATAAGATCACGCCTGAGACCGGAAAGATCGCCGGCATCAAGGTCGTATCCCCCGATGACGATATTATACTCATAACCTCAGACGGTATTATCATCAGGCTCGACACCGAGGACATCAGCACCTACAGCAGAGTGACCAAGGGAGTTAAGCTAATGCGCCTTGGCGACGGCGTTAAGATAACCACTATCGCCAGAGTTGAAAAGGAGCATGACGAATAAACAGCGCCGTTCATATCCCTGCGCTGTTAAAAAATACAAAAGAACAGGAGGTTTTTTAATGGAACTGAACAAAAAGCGCACAGCGCTTACAATCGGAGCACTCATACTCTCGTGCACCATGCTCTTCGGCTGCGGCAGGGAGAAAAAAGAAGAACAGGCGACCCACGAAGCGGAGGCCTCGAGCGTTGAAACGTCATCATTTGACGCACAGACCCCAAAAAGCACGGACGCAGAAACTCCGGATAAAACTCCGGAAGCCTCAGCACAAAGCGTCAGTTCGGAGAGCATACCGAGCCGGGTCGATTCCGAGCTTGCCGACGCCGAATCTTTTGTTTCCGCCGGAATGTATGACGACGCGCGGGAAATGCTGAGCTCGGTCAACCGCGACGAGCTGAGCGGTGAACAGCTTGAACAGTACCAGAAGATAGAAACCGAAATATACAACGCCTCTCAGTCCGCTGCCGCAGCGGACAGCTTCACACCCGAGATGGCAGTCAGGATAGTTGAGGACGCTTACGGGATCCAAATTGACGGCGACCTATCCGGCCTGATGCCCGAAAAAAATTCCGAGGGAGTGGAATTTTACAGAATGCAGATCCAGGTCGACAGCCAGAACGCAAAAAAGACAGTTAACGTCTATCAAAACGGAGACATTGAAGAAATTTCAAGCGAACCGATCGCATTCGGATAAAAGAAAAGACAGGGGTGGAGTTTATACTTCCGCCCCTGTCTTTTTTTGTCTTTATTATACACTCTTGCGTAAAAATAAGCTCCGCGCAAGCCTGCCGCAGATTGCACTTATCAGAAAGTTTTAAGAATAAACTCAATATTTGCTCGAGAATAAACCTGTCACAGTACCAATCGCTAATTAATCCCTGTGTTGCTGCGTTTATTCAAGGACAACAGCCGCAGCGGCAGGCGCAAGCTTTTCATTCCAAAGCATAGCCTTTGCGGTTTCATCTTGATTTAAAATAAGCTCTTCATTTATTATTCTCTGAGCCCTAGGCTCTATTTT
Organism: Candidatus Monoglobus merdigallinarum; assembly: GCA_019112945.1. GTDB lineage: Bacteria > Bacillota > Clostridia > Monoglobales > Monoglobaceae > Monoglobus > Monoglobus merdigallinarum. The sequence continues at coordinate 6,453 of DXIJ01000055.1, forward strand.
ATAAATCAAAACCCTCTTTAATATTTGAAGCTCTTTGTCATATATACCTACTATCATAACGCCGCTGTCTGCACCGCCGCTGTTTAAGACCGAAGCTGTAAGCCGTCCGTCTTTAAGCTCCGGCTCTTCAATGTAGTAAATCCCCGGAGACACAGTCGGTGTGGCTGTCGGTGTGGCTGTCGGCGAAGCCGTTGGCGAGGCTGTCGGTGAAGCTGTCGGTGAAGCTGTTGGCGGGGCTGTCGGTGAAGCCGTTGGCGAAGCTATCGGTGAAGCTATCGGTGAAGCTGTCGGTGAAGCCGTTGGCGAGGCTGTCGGTGAAGCTGTTGGTGAAGCCGTTGGCGAGGCTGTCGGCAATGCTGTTGGTGAAGTCGTTGGCTCCGCAGCACCGCTCAATACAAACTCGGCGCTTACTGTTACATTTTCGGCCGGCATATTAAACGTATACTCGTTCTCATCCTGCTTTGTCACAGCTGTTCCGCTGCTGACGCTGACAGAAGCGGTCTCATAGTCCTCATCCGGAGATGTTATGACCGTCACGGTCTCACCCTCTTTTGCTGTGGGCATGGCAGGGCTGAACACCGCGCTTTCTATTCCTATCTTTGAGCCGTTAGCCCAGGCGTAATACTCTCCGCCCGCAGCACAGTCAATAACATACTCGTGTATGTCTGTATTCGAATAAGTCTGCGACTGTATAATATATTTTTGACTGACATTATCGTATATGTTAAACTGCTTTCCGGTGTACACATATAATCTCAGCTTCAGAGTACCCTCGGCAGGGGTATCAAACCGCAGAACGGTTCCGGTCGGCTTGTTCGAATCCGAAAACGGCGGGTTTGCAGTAGGGTTCTCGGTTCCGACAATGAATTTGGCGTCTTTGTTTGTCGCGGTCATTGACGCATCACCAACATAAAGACTGTCATGCGTCCTTATGGTTCCTCCGGATTCGTCCGTTCCGTTTACATATAAGGTCTGAGGACCTTTAAGCACAAGCGTATTAGCCGCAGCACCCGCTTCAATATAATCGGAAGCCTGCCACAGTGCATCATCAGAAGATCCTCCGCTGCCTGACGCGGTGCTTATCTCTATACTGCCGTTTTGTATATTCTCATCTATACTTATGCTGTACTTGGGCTCAGGAGTTGGCGTTGCAGTCGGCTTGGGCGTTGCGGTCGGCCTTGGGGTTGCCGTTGGAGTCGGCGTAGGCTTTGACGGATCCCAGGTCGGCCCTGGCGACGCCGAGGGAGTCGGGTCGCCGCCGGCAAGCTCGAATGAGTATATCTCAAGGTTCAGATATCCGGCATATTTACCGTTAGCTGCGGTCTCAAGCGCGTCTGACGGGTCATTTTTATCAAGGCCGTTTGAATCCTCCCAGTCGTCGGGTATGCCGTCATTGTCGCCGTCGGCCGCCTTTGTTCCCGTAAGGGCCGGCCACTCAATAGCCGAATCTCCCCAGTCGACCGAACCGTTGCTGCCCGCCGTACCCGTTCTGCCTATAACATCACTGACTGCGCGTTCGTCAATAGCATCGCGCGAAATACTCGCTCCCGCATACTCAAGAACTCTGTAGTACGCCCTCTCCGCCGAATCGGTAATGATTGGATAATCGTTTATATATTGAGTATGTGATAATTCATCACTCGGATTTTGGCTCGGATCGTAGGCGGTAAGATCATATGTATCCGCATCAGACGTATCAACACCCTTAGTGTTGTCCGCGTTAATTTCATCAACCCTGCTGCTGCTTGACTTTGCGTCATAATAATTTCCCGATATTGCAAGGTCAGTTCCCCAATTCTTAACTCCGCGTTTTGAACCGCCGGTCATCTGATAAAATCTTTTTATAGAGCTGCTTAGAGGTCCTTCCTTGTAATAGTTGTTCACCAGGTTTACTCTGACGCCGTTTTCACCGCCATAGGAGTTGTTGGATCGCCAATTGTAAAACACATTGTTTCTCACATCAAGCAAACTTTCGGTATCAGCGCCGTTATTATATGATCTTACCGTCTCGCTTGTTCCCACTCTCGGGAATCTGCTCTTTGCGCTTGAAACAAGATTGTGGTGGAAGCTCGCGTTAACTCCGCCCCAAATACCGCCGTAGCCGTGCTCCTGAAGAACTCCGTCCTCTACATGAATGGAAGTATTGAGCGGCTCTGTGAGTATACACCACTGCACGGTACAATCCTTTACAGCATATATCGAGCAGCACTCATCTGTTGACCAGCTCATACTGCAATGGTCAATGATAAGGCTGTGATTACTGCTGGTGCTGCCCAGTGCGTCGCCGTCATATTTTAGGCTGTCCTCGTCATAAACACCCATTCTGAACCGCAAATAACGCATTATTATATTGTCTGCACTTATATTGGTCGGCGCCCCCTTGATACAGATACCGTCACCGGGCGCGGTCTGACCAAGTATCGTTAAGTTATCACCGGTTATATTCAGCGTTGATTTTAGCTCAATAGTACCCGCAACATCAAATACAATTATTCTGTTGCTCTCAGACACTGCGTCTCTAAGCGAACCGCTGCCGCTGTCGTTTAAGTTAGTGACATGATAGACTGCCGGGCTTCCCGCTGCTCTGGCTCCTGTCGCATACATACCTCCGCCCTCTGCGCCCGGAAACGCAATAAGCGCATCTCCGCCTGCGGCGGAAGTTCGGAACGACGGCAGCCATATGCCGGTAAGTATAATGCAGATGGCTGTTATCACCGAAACAATGCCGAAACCTCTTTTACTCATGATTTTTTGCCTTCTTCCTGTTTTATCTTCATTTATCAGTATTCTACAGAATGAGTACCGCCAAGTCGCAGCCCATCAGGTACGCGACCATCTGAACGCTGATATAGAGCGTGTCGCCATACATGCATATCGAGCCGGGATGCACCCTGCCGCCGCTTGATGAGAGCAGTTCGGTCTCTTCACCGTTTACGGTTATCGTATCCATGTCTATAAAGGTTGTGACCGGAGACAGCTGAGCATCCTGAGACGGAGCGGGTTTCTCGTATGTAAACGGGGTATAGCTCTCTGACAGTTCTATGGGCGTCGCCGGGTCGTAGGTAAACTCAAACACGTTGTCTGTAAGTTTCCATTCGCCGCCGAATATACTTGCAAAGTCGTCGAAACTTATCATCATAGTCGTATCCTGGTTGGTTATCGCCTTGACCGGAGTATCTATATACGAATTACTGAAGTTTGACTGATCTCTTACTATAGTTACTATCGCCTCAGTCTCGACCGCAAAGTTGATGTGTTCTACGCAGTTATCCGAGGTCTGGGTCACCGTTCCGAGCGGCGTATCAAAGCTGTATTCCTGCGTAACGTCCGGATTTGCCGCGTCCATAGCTTCGGCTGCGTCGTATATCCGAACAAGTACCGCGAGCGCCTGCTCCTCGGTGTAGGTATCCTTGGGCGCAAATCTGTTATCTCCTACGCCCTCCATAAAGCCCATGTTACAGATCGTCTGGACGGAATTCAGCGCCCAGTCGGATATATCCGATAAGTCTGCGAAGTCGAACCACATCTCGGTCGCGGCCATCGGCTTGACCTTATTGATCATGCGCAGTAAGATAGTTGCGGCTTCCTCGCGAGTGAGACTGTCGTTCGGCGCGAACTCGGTCTCGGACTTGCCGTTTATGATTCCCATACCGCAGAGAAACGTCACCTTCATATTATCAACGTCGGTAAATTTACACAGGTCGGGATCGGAACTGAGCTCTCCGTCGGCTATATGCGACATGAGATTAAAGACCGCCGCGCAGAAATCTTCGCGGTTTATCGGCTGAGTTAAGTCTCTTCCTGTCAGTTCTTTGTCCGGAAGCCTGAGATCCCAGGCTCTCTCTACGCTCTCGGCCGCCCAGTCGGAGACCGTGTAGTCCGCTGCATAGGCTGTAAACATTGAAGCCAGCATGCAGATTGCAGCAATAATTGATGTTAGTTTTTTCATATGAATTCCTCCATTCACTTAACTAATACGGCCATGCGGCTTCGCTATGCCGTGTTTAGAGTATTATATCATAATTTGAGCTGTATTTCAATACTGTTGTGCTTTAAACGTAAAATAATTTTTTCGCAAAAGACATAGTAAAAGCGGCTCCCGCAGTGAGAGCCGCTAAGCGATTACTATTTTCCAAGATACGTAAAGTGCATATAGTCAACCGTTCCGCTGACCCATGCGTTTCCGCCCCAGAGCCAGCCGTACTTGGCAAATGTCTGGACTACCACGCCCGTCGGCGCGAACGAATATACCGACGTTGCCGGGTCATAGAATGAACCGATCTGCTGACCGCTCTTATAAACACAATAGTTTTCGTTATAGTTAAGGTCTATAACAGTACCGTAGTTGTGGTCGGAGAACCCGCCGCCTGACAGGGCGCTTCTCCATGCATAGCCGGTAGCATCCTTGATAGGAGGCTTGAGCGGTGAGTTATATATCTCACTGAATATCGCCTGGACGTCCTCCGCCAAGACCTCATTTATTCTGAATGATCTCCAGCCGGTTACAAGCTCGTCACCTTCGCCGAACTCCCATACCGGCACGGTCACCTCGACCATATGCGCATCTGCTTCTTCCTGAGTTGTGTACTTCTGACCGACACCGCCGAAAATCCTAATCTCCTTATCGGTCGCCTCACCTGTGGCAAGCGTTTCGGAATAAGTTTTCAGCTGATACAGTCCGTCAGCGTCAGGCACCTGCAGCGGTGTTCCGCTGGGCGCATAGCCTCCGCTTCCGTCCGGAACCGGTTCCGGCTCCGTCTCGACAACAGTACCGCCGCCCACGATCTCTCCGCCCGGTGTTACAAGCTGCTTGTCCGGTGCATTTCTCAGCGCTATAACCGTTCCGTTGCCCTGCATTACCGTTTTTTCAAGAGTATAAACCCTGCGGCCGTTTGAATCGGTACCCTCTTTAAGCGCAGACTGGATCAGTCCGTCAACATCTCTGCCGTATTTCACAAAGCAGCGGTACGCGATTATCGCCGCCTCCTCGCGCGAGACATAGTCGAGCGGCTTGAACAAGCCCTCATATCCCGCCATCAGGTCATTATCGAGCATGAACGCAACATAGTCCCTTGCCCATGCATCGATCTGCCATGCATCCTGAATATCATCAAAAACACCCTCTGACGGGAAGTACGGGCCGAGAACACCGGCAGCGGACAGCATGCTGGTTATGACCTTACACATCTCCTGCCTCGTTATGTAGTTTGACGGGAAGAAGTGACCCTCTCCGTCACCGCTGATTATGCCGGCATAATATGCCATATTCGGGAAAACATCATTAGTATCGACAAACGGGCTGTTTGCATTTGACGTGACATTCTCAGCCGTTATGGTTGCGTAAATATTCACCGCGACATTAATAAAGTCAACTCTTGTAATCGGGTCTGTATACGGCTTGTCTCCATATTCGGTAGAGATAAGACTGTTATCCATCGCACCCTCTACAGTTTCCGCAGCCCACCAGTTCGGGTCATACGCGAGGCCGCTGATACACGACACCGACATACAGAAAGTAAGCAGCACTGCGGTTATTATTTTTCTCACAAAAATTCACCTCGTTTAAATTTTATCAGACCGCACATATTTACATCTGATAATATTATTATAGCACATTATTAACCTTTTCTCAATATTTGCCCGGTATTATTAATAGAATGTTTACATAAACCGCGCTTTTTTCTTAATCCTGCTTTTTGTACTCCTCTATAATAAATCTGGGTCTTGCTTTTGTCTCCTTGTATATTTTGCCAATATATTCGCCTATCACTCCGACAGATATCAGCTGCACACCGCCGATAAACCAAATCGAGCACATGATTGAAGCCCAGCCGTCGGATGTATACCCGAAAAACTTGCTTATCAGCGTATATACAGCTGCGATTATCGCGGCTATGCACACAAATACGCCCATCGACCATACAAGCTTGATAGGTTTGACGCTGAAAGACGTTATGCCGTCAAACGCAAAGGACAGCATTTTCTTAAGCGGATATTTGCTCTCGCCCGCAAACCGCTCTGCTCTCTGATAATAAACACAGTCGCTTTTAAATCCGATCTGCGGAACGATACCGCGCAGGAACAGATTTACTTCCTTGAACTCTGACAGAGAATCAAGCGCACGGCGGCTCATTAGCCTGTAATCCGCATGGTTGAATACTATCTCAACGCCCATAATTTTCATAAACTTGTAAAAGCCTTCCGCAGTGAATCTCTTAAAAAACGTGTCGGTCTTTCTCTCGCTTCTCACCCCGTACACAACGTCGCAGCCATCGTCATACTTTCTTACCATCTCCGCAATGGCATTAATGTCATCCTGCAAGTCTGCGTCAATCGATACCGCGCAGTCACACTCGTCCTTTACTGTCATAAGCCCGGCAAGCACCGCATTCTGATGCCCTGCGTTATGCGCAAGCTTAATGCCTCTGAAAACGCTGCTGCTCTCGCTCAGACGGCTGATGATCTCCCACGTGGAATCGCGGCTGCCATCATCCACCATGACTATCCTGCTCTCCGCACCGATAAGTCCGTCTGATATCATGCTTTTAAACAGCTCAAGCATTCGCCCTGAGGTCTCGCTAAGCACCTCCTCTTCGTTGTAGCACGGGATCACAACATACAATTTTGTATCTTTCATAATTAAACCTCCATTCTGCGGCAAGAATATTCAATGTGCAACACAAATACTGCTCTCAAAACAAAAGGGGCAGGCGCCGCCTACCCCAAAAAACTCAAATCATTTTATTCTGCGGCACTCTCACCGGCAGCTGTATCCGCAGTATCGGCGGCCGCATCGGCAGCACTGTCAGCTGCTGCGTCAGCAGCAGTATCACCGGCAGCTGCGCCGTCAGCTGCTGCATCAGCTGCGGTATCGGCAGCTCCGTCTGCTGTTGTTGTGTCAGCAGCTGCGCCGTCGGTTGTTGTGTCAGCGGCGGCATCTGTACCATCAGCTGTATCGCCTGCTGCAGCCTCTGCTTCAGCAGCGGCATAATCCTCAGCCGACATTACAATATTGCCTTCCTCGTCAACCAAATTTCCGTTCTCGTCCATTGTTACATTGATGCCCTGCTCGGCGCTTGTATCTGTATTCTGGGCCGAATACTGGTTGACCGAAACAATCGTCAATACAACAGAAGATACAATAAACAATATAGCAAATACTGCCGTGAATTTCTTCAAAATCGCATCAATCGTTCTTCCTTTATTCTTTCCAAAAAAGGTCTCCGCTCCGCCGGCAATAGCGCCGGACAGACCCTGCTGTTTACCATGCTGCATAAGCACGATAACTGTCAATACCAAAGCAATAATTACATGAATAATAACTAAAGCTGTTTGCATTTTTCGCTCCTCCTCATAACCCGAACATATATAAAATAAAAAATTTTCTTAATCAGAAAACGCAACTATTGAATTATACCACAGACATACATAAATTGCAAGTAATTTTTTTAAAATATAAATATTTTTGAATATTTTCTGTAATTTTTGCCATTCAAGATTATTGTCTTTAGGCAAAACACTCAATCCTTAAGTCATATAAAAACAACCGAAAGCCATAAAACCGGCTTTCGGCTGCAAGTTTAAAGGCTTAGGCCTTGTTTCTTGTAAAATACGCGATATTCTTATATATCTGTATGATGACCGTCGGAGCTGCGGCAAGAAGAACCAGATACCCAAGCAGAGCAGGTGACAGCGTTGTCACTGTGAACAGGTCATGTATAGGCGTTATAAGCAGCGCTGCCGCCAGGAACAAGACGCCCGCAAAGAACGCCGCGATACTGAACGGGTTGGTGCTGAACTTCAGGATATTTATCGGGTTCCTGCCGCGGCAGTTGAAGCAGTGGAACAGTCTGCCCAGGCACAGCGTTCCGAACGCCATTGTGCTTGCGGCTACGTCGCCGCCGAAGTCATGGCCTATATAATACGCAATGATAGTGAATATTGATATAAGCACACCGATTACTCCGGTGGTTGACATCATCTGCTTATCTAAGATACTGTCGTTAATACCTCTTGGCTTCTCATTGAGCAGGTTTTTATCCGCAGGCTCCATACTTATGGCGATAGCCGGCAGCGAATCCGTCAGCAGGTTTATAAACAGCAGCTGAACCGCCGAAAACGGAGCCGCAAGACCCATTATAACATTGTAAAGCACCGCGATTATCGCCGCAAGGTTACCTGTAAGCAGGAACATTATACTGTTCTTTATATTCGCATAAATACTTCTGCCCCTTGCGACCGACTTGATTATCGTTGCAAAGTTGTCGTCGGTGAGGATCATGGACGCGGCGTCCTTGCTGACTTCGGTTCCGGTTATGCCCATTGCAACGCCGACGTCCGCCTTTTTAAGCGCCGGGGCGTCGTTTACGCCGTCGCCGGTCATTGCCACAATGTGCCCAAGCTCCTGCCAGAGCGTTACTATCCTTATCTTATGCGCCGGGCTGACCCTTGCATACACGCTGACTTTGGGCAGCATTTTGGACAGCTCTTCATCGCTCAGCATCTCAAGCTCCGCACCGTCGAGAGCCAAATCGCCGTCATTAAATATTCCCACTTCGCGGGCGATTGCTATTGCGGTCATCTTGTGGTCACCCGTTATCATCACGGGCTTTATTCCCGCACGCTTACAGTCCTCAACGGCAGGCTTGCTCTCCGGACGCGGCGGGTCGGTCATCGCGCACAGACCCATAAAGATATATCCGGTCTCGTCGTCAACATCAATGCCTGCGGGGTCAGAGACTGTCTTTTTGCCGAAGCACAGTACCCTCATTCCCTTTTCGGAGAACTCAACATTCATCTCTATTATCTTTTTGATATCATCCTCGCCGATATCCCTCAAAACGCCGCCGTCCTCTATCTTTGTCAGACGCTTCAGCATGACGTCCACCGCGCCCTTTGTCAGCATAACGTTTTCGCCGTCTACGCTGTGTACGGTGCTCATCAGCTTGCGGTCGCTGTCAAACGGGATCTCGCCGAGCCTCGGGTACTGCTCCCTGACAGTTTCGGTCTTATCCTTGCCGAAATATTCGATAAGCGCAGTTTCTGTCGGGTCGCCCAAGGTAGAATTACCCTCTGTGAATGCCGCATCGTTACACAAAATCATGGGCAGAAGCAGCGAGTTGCTGTCGTTTACCGAAGCATAAGAGTGCTTGCCGTCTGCATAAAACTCCCTGACCGTCATCTTGTTCTGCGTCAGGGTACCCGTCTTGTCCGAGCATATAACGCTTACGCACCCAAGGCCCTCAACCGCCTTGAGGTCGCGTATGACCGCGTTATGCTTTGCCATTTTCTGGGTTCCTATCGCAAGCGATATCGTAACTATAGAACTGAGTGCCTCGGGTATCGCAGCGACTGCCAGAGCGACCGCAAACATCATTGCGTCAAGTATGTTCTGGCCTCTGAGAAGCGACAATCCCAGTACTATCACACATATTACCATGATAGCGATAGACAGCTTTTTGGAAAAGCTGTCAAGGCTTCTCTGCAGCGGAGTCTTTTTAGCCTCGGCATTGCTTATCATCTCTGCAATATTACCTATCTCCGTGTTCATTCCCGTACCGGTGACGACTATAACTCCGCGGCCTCCGGTTATCAGCGAACCGGAATATATCATATTAAGCCTGTCGCCGAGCACGACTTCTTTACCGTTTGCTTTAATCGGATCTACCGTTTTAAGAACACTGTCGCTCTCACCGGTCAGCGAGCTCTCGTTGGCAAGCAGTCCCGCCGCCTCGATAACGCGACCGTCGGCCGAAGCCACCGACCCCGCCTCAAGCACCAGGATATCGCCGACAACGACCTCACGCGCCGGTATATCACAGACGCTGCCGTCACGGATAACGCGTGCGTGCGGCGCAGACATCGCCTTTAGCGCAGAGAGCGATTTTTCGGCCTTGAAGTGCTCTACAGTACCTATAACACTGTTCATGGTTATGACCAGGAGTATAACTATCGTGCTCTCGATATTCCCCGTAAGCAGCGAAAGTATCGAACAGACGATAAGTATCGCAACAAGCACATCTGCAAACTGAGACAGAAATACCTGAAGCACGGTTTTCTTCTTGCCCTCGCTTATCTCGTTGGGGCCGTCTGACGCAAGCCGTCTTTCCGCTTCTTGCTTGCTCAGTCCGCTCTCGGATGACTTGACCGATTTCAGGACCTCCTCGTATGGAGCTTCAAAATAATTCATAAGCTTTCCTCCGTATATTTAAATTTAAATCTTTTACATATATCCTTTACAAATATAAAGAAAAAAGACCTTTACTGCACAATTCCCATGCAATAAAAGTCTCACTCTGGCTGATCAAAACCATGCACGGAGCGGGTTTTCAAAAACCGTACTGACGCAGCCGTGCTTCCCGACAAATCAGGAATGTTACTCCCCTTTATTATGCTCTTATTTTATATCATAACCTAAATTTTGTCAATAGCTTTTTTGAAATTTTTAATATTCGTTTTCAGCGGGCTCAGTCTGTGCTGCACCGAGCGCGCCAAAGCCTGCGTTTTTGATACAGCTCTGCCCTGCGGCCGACGTCAGGTACTCCGCCATTTTGGACGCGGGCGAATTTTCATCTTCGTCCGCACGGATAACCGCGTAATAGTATGTCGCAAGGCTGTAGCTGCCGTCTGCTATCGTCTCATCGCTCGGCTCAACCCCGTCGACAGCAAGCAGCTTTAAATCAAGAGGCCCCAGTGTCATCTGCGCGGTGTTAAAATAATAATACATACTGTAGCCCAAGGCATAGCTGCCGGGATTCTCTGCGGCACAATCCGCAACGTCGGTAAGTATGCTCGCCATTGCGTAGGATATGTTCTCACGGCGTATATCAGGGTTTATCTCGCCGCCGCCCAAAAAGAACTTCTCCATTTGAGCATGGCTTCCGCTGTCATTGTTGCGGCAGTACGGAACGAACGCCGCGTCCTCCCCGCCAAGCTCACTCCAGTTTCTGTACGCATTATCGATGTAAATATTTCTTATCTGCTCGCTCGAAAGCCCCGATATGCTGTTTTCGCCGTTGGTGAAGAACACCAGCGATTCGTTGGCTATCGGTATGAACCGAAGCTCCGTGCCCGACTGCTCCGCAAGAGATATCACGTCCTCGCTCGGGTCGGGAACGATTATTATATCCGCCTCGCCGCCAATCAGTTTTTTGTAGGATTCTATCGTCTTGCTGTGAGCTTCCGGCAGGCTCGGGTGGTTAAACGCGTTTTCAAACAGCGAGATGTACACCGCCTGAGTTATCGGGTACGACGACGTCGAACCGTCTATTACCGGCATTTCGCTGTCAAAGCCGTATTCCAACGCCTCGTTACGCGCGATAGCCGGCAGGTTAAGGCTCATGAACCTGTCTGCATAAAGATAAAATATCTCGGCGGTCTCAAATCTGCTGAGCTCCTCAAGCGGAGCATACAGAGGATCTCCGTTTTCGGAATAGGTCTGCGTGCTGTAGCCGTTGTGCGCCAGCTGCTCATACGCCTCCTTTGCATAGTCCGAAATGTCCGCTGCGTCTGTTCCTGTCAGGGAAAACTCCGCACTCGGGGCTTCAAAGCCCGGAAGCTCCTTTAATATCCGATAGAACATCGTATTGAGTTCCTCTCTTGTAACCGTGCGGCTTGGGTAAAAATATTCGTCATCACTCACCGCTCCGCACTCCCTCAGCGCACTAACCGCTTCGCAGAACCAATCGGAAGCGCTTACATCTGAAAATACGGGCTCCTCCGTCTCGGCCTCAAGCCCAAACAAGCGCGCAAGCATGGCGCACGCCTCGGCACGGCTGACAAACATATCTCCGCCGAACGTGCCGTCGGGATTTCCGTTTACCACGCCTCTTGATGACAGGTAGTTTACATAGTAATTGCTGTACTCTCCTGCTGTATCGCCAAACTCAATCGGCTGCGCCTTTTTGGGCTCTATATTTTGGCCGTCCCCGGCGAAGCAATATAAATATCCCCCGTGCGAGCAGCTGAGCGGTAAGACCGCTCCGCTTGCCGTATCGGCAGCTACATAGCTGTCGTATGCTTCGCCATAGTCGGATACCGCAATATACCTCATCTGTCCGAAGTCGGGCTGTGCCGCATACGCGGCCGCAGGCAGCATTACGCAAACAGCGGTGCAGCACGCCAAAAGTCTTTTTAACATAACAATCCCTCCTAATTTATTCAGCATAGGCGTATTCGCCTATAAACAATATCTCATCATTCGCACGGTCATAAATAAAGTAGGTGAACGGCTCATCCGCGGTAAACTCTATGGGCTCGGGCGGCATAGCGGTGCCTCCGGCCATGACGCCGGTCGCAGCGGCGGCCTCTGTTCCGTTTTCGTCAACATCTATGTAGGTCTTGTGCACGACCTTGTCTATAAACACATTCATCGGGTAGTTGTCCACCATACCGCCGAAATCCGCCCGTGCTTCGGAGAACGCGGTTTCTATGCCGAGCTCTTTGAGCATATCGCCAAGCTCCGTCTCAAACTCGATCCTAAACTTGGGTATTGACAGGCTGATGTAGGTACTCTTCATCTCCGGGATATAGATATCAAGGTCTACCGCACGGCTCTGCGGCAGAGCGATATACATCGAAACATCCGTATCCTTATACGGTATCGCTATCATACGCACATAGTCGCTTTCAAAGTATTGGTAATACCCGGTCTTGTTCATGAACTCGATTTTCTCTTCACTTCCGTCACGCCCTTTAAACGTCTTAAAATCATTATACGATGAGTTAAATTGAGTGAGCCATTCTCCCTTAAAGTAAACCGCATTGATAAGCGCGGCAAGGAAATCGCAGTCGCTGATTATGTTCGGTATCCTGCCGTTTGTGTTTTCGCTGACCCAAGCGTTTATCGTCTCGGCCGCATCGGAATTTCCGACTGTCTTTGCCTCGCCGAAATACGAGTTCTCTATCACCGAGAGAAACTCACGGTTAAACTCCGCCTGCGCAGCGCCGGGATAGTCCTTGTTCAGCCATATGGAATTTGAAACGCTGAGCGCGACCTCCCCGCTTTGCGCATATTCGGAAATAAGCGCCCTCATACTCTCGTTAAACACCTCAAGGTCGTCAATCCCGAGCGCATCGAGGATCTCCCTCTGCGTCTCGCCCTCCGCGCCGTTTGCCGCCATGGCAAGCGCCGCCTTTATACTGAGCGGCGAGAACATATAGTTTTTATCACTCGGCATCTCGGAGTTAAGATTCCATGCAAAATCCCTGTTATCACGTGATGCGGGAGTTGCGCTTCCCATCACGCGGGTAAACTGCTGCCGTGTGAAAACTCCGCGCTCTGTCAGCAGCTCATTAAGCCTTCGTCCATCCGCAAGCTTTCCATGCAGTGCCCCGAGGCATATCCTGACAACATCACTGCGCTTTAGTTCATAACCATCAGTTCTCACTGCTGTCCGCGTATAGTTATTTTGCAATATTTCGCTATCTACAGCTGTATCATATGCATTTTCAAGAGTAAGCTCTGTGTACCCGAAAGCGCCCAGCAGCATTTTTACAAATTCGCGCCCGGTCACGCTGCGCTCGGGCGTGAACTCGCTTTCGCCCGTACCGTTTATATAGCCGCGGCTGTAGGCGTATTCTGCCGCAGCCTCAGCCCAATGCCCGCTCATATCAGAAAAATGCCTCTCATATGTATCAGGGATATCCTGCTCCTCGCCTACCATACGCAGAGCCATAAGAACGGCCTCTGCGCGGGTTACGCTTTGCGAAAGGGCATAGCCGTCCCCGGTGCCCTCAAACAATCCCAGGGCCTCGAGCCGCTGCGCACCGTCATCATAATACGGAACCTCAAGCCCGCCTATCATATATGTATCCTTGCCGTCCGCATACGCGGCAGGTATCCATGCCGCAAAAAGGCACACGGCAAGCAGTGTGCAAATCAGTTTTTTCATAATAATCCTCCTAAATACTTTTTATTTTTTAGACATTTAGTCGGGCTTTTTTGTTGCGGAAATATTATACAAAAAACCGATTTAATAATTGTAGATTATGCCGAAAGCTACAGATAGTCGGCAAGGCTCCCCTTTAATCTTGAAAACAGCAGGGCGGCGCACGCCCCAAGCGCCAGTGTGAGCAGCCAGAAGTAGGCCGTATACGCCGCACCGAGCCCAAACGGCGAACCGCAGAGCACGGTTTGTCTTATACCCTCGGTTATGTAGGTTACCGGGTTAATAATCTTTACCGCAAGGCCGAGCCGCGGGCTCAGCGAAGAGATATCCCAGAAGATGGGCGTCAGCCAGAAGCCCAGCTGAAACAAGACGCCGAGAGCGTTTCTGATATCCCTGAAAAAAACCGCGGCGGCGGACATAATGTACGACACCGCAGCGGTAAATATAAGCTCTGCAAGCAAAAAGTATATAAGCCAAAGGTCGCCCGTTTTCGGGGAGAACCCAAAGAACACACTGAGCGCAAGCAGCAGTGCGGCAAAGAACAGGTGTATAAACGTGTATGACACGACCCTGACCGCCGGCAGTACGCGCCAGTCAAACCGCGCCTTTTTCACGAGGAATGAATAGTCGAGCATGACAGATGCGCTGCCGCTTACGCTCTCCGAAACGAACATATACGGCACCAGCGCGGACACAAGCCACAGGATATAAGGCACGTCCCCTGAGCCGCCGGTCTTTAAAGCCGCCCTAAACACAAACCAGTATATCAGCACCGTTATGCACGGATATGCAAAAGCCCAGGCCGCGCCCAGGCTGTTACCGGCATATCTTGATTTAAAATCATTTGCCGCAAGCGCAAGAAATCTTAAAAACGCTCTCATAGCGTCTGTGCGATTTCTTTAAGGTATGCGCCGAAGCTATCCCTAAGATCGCTGCGGCGCAGTGCATATTCGACCGTTGCCTGAAGAAAGCCGAGGCGGTCTCCCACATCGTACCTGCGCCCTACGAAGTCATATGCGTACATGCTCTGCTCCTTGGCAAGCGCCCGAAGCGCATCGGTCAGCTGTATCTCTCCGCCCGCGCCGGGGGCTGTGTTCTCCAGCTTTTCAAAGATCTCCGGTGTGATTATATATCTTCCGAGGACTGCAACATCGGTCGGCGCCTCCTCGGGTCTTGGCTTTTCGACCATATCGTTTACTGTGTAGGTTCTGTCGCCTATCTTCTCACCGTCAACACAGCCGTACTTGCATATATTTTCATGCGCGACTGTCTGAACTCCCAGCACGCTGCCGCCGGTGCTTTCATAAACATCTATCAGCTGCTTAAGGCACGGCTTTTCATCACTGAACACAACATCGTCGCCGAGCAGCACTGCAAACGGCTCGTCTCCGACAAACGCTTTGGCACAGAGCACAGCATGCCCCAAACCTTTTGCCTCCTGCTGGCGCACCGTCACGACCTGAACCATTTCGGCAATCTCCCTTATCTGTCTCAGTTCCTCGGTCTTGCCGCCTTTCTCAAGCAGGGCTTCAAGCTCAAACGTGCGGTCAAAATGATCCTCTATCGCCTTTTTTGTATGGCTGGTTATAAGGCATATCTGCTCGATCCCCGACTCGACCGCCTCCTTTACTATGTACTGAATCGTCGGTGTGTCAACTATCGGCAGCATTTCCTTAGGCATTGCCTTGGTCGCGGGCAAAAACCTGGTTCCCCATCCCGCCGCAGGTATGACTGCTTTTCTTACTCTTTTTATATTCTCCATTTTTCAACCTCTCCTGATTTGTTTATTTTTCGTTTTGATTATTTATCTTCCAGTCGGGCAGCCCGGTTTGTATCGCATGCATCATTTTGGTCTTAAAAAATTTATCCTCCCGGCGGCGCTCATCAATAAAACCTCTCATGTCCCGCCTCTTGGACTTTCCGTCCATGGGGCAATTGCTCAAAACCACCGGCAGCGCGCTGCGCTTTGCAAAACCCTTTATATCACCCTCCGGCACATAGATCATCGGACGGATAACATGAATATCACGCCTTGAAAGATAGGTCACCGGCGAGAAGCACGAAAGCCGCCCCTCATAAAACAGCGACAGGAAAAACGTCTCGATAACATCCTCGTTATGATGCCCGAGCGCGACCTTGCCGCAGCCGTTTTTGACCGCCAGGTCGTTGACCCCGCCGCGGCGCATCTTAGCACAGAGCGAACACGGGTTCTTCTCCTGTCTTATGTCAAACACCACCTCTGCGATATCGGTCTTTTCGACTATATACTCAACCCCGAGCCTTTGGCAAAGCGCGGCTACCTCCGAAAAGTCGGTACCATCAAAGCCCATATCTATCGAAACACCCACAAGCTCAAAGCACTTTGGGTAAAACCGTCTGAGCTCACTCAGCGCGCACAGCAGAGTCAGGCTGTCCTTGCCGCCCGACACCCCAACAGCTATCCTGTCGCCTTCCTCTATCATGTTGTAATCATCGACCGCGCGGCGCAGACGGCTTAAAATCTTTCTCATACTTCTCCTTGCCCAAATTCACTCTATAGTTTTTTATGAGCCTATTGTAACACATAATATGATTTAAATCAAGGAAAGACTTGAAAAAACGTGATATTTAAATAAAAAAACAGACCGCCGTTTGAGCGGTCTGAAAAAAATAAAAAGAGAGGGAGTTATGTTTAACTTTTGCAGCAATCCCTTGCTACGGTTAGAATTATATCACCTTTTGTCGAGTACGTGGTGAACAGAATGTGAAAAAGTGTTTAACAGTTTGTGAACATATAAGATTACCTCTGTGCACCCTCAAGCAGCTCCGCAAGCTCTGTAAGGTCTTTTTTTACATAATCAGCCGCCGCGAGCATATCGCTGTCCGGCTCCAGAATATCCGGGATGAGCACACTGACGCAGCCCGCAGCGGAAGCCGCAAGTATCCCGTTCCTGGAATCCTCGGCAACGAGGCATTCACTCGTTTTAAGCCCCAGCTTTTTTGCAGCCAGTATATAGCAGTCGGGTGCGGGCTTGCCTTTTTTTACCATATCGCCCGAGACTACAGTGTCAAAACTTTCAAGTATGCCCCCGGCCTTTAAATTATAAAGCGCCCTGCTTGTCGTTGTTGAGGTCACGACCGCGCTTAGGAGCCCCAGCTTCTTTATGCACGCGAGCATCTCGTGCACACCGGGCTTAAAGTCAACGCCCGCGCTCTCTATTATGTCGCTCATCACCTTCAGCTTACGCGCCCTGAATTCTTTGTAGTCGATATCCCGGCTCAGCTCTTTGTAAAACTTTTCCTCAATATCTCTCGTCGGCAGACCTATGCACTCCACCATAAACCGCCTTGGGATACTTAGCCCGTACTCACGGCCCGCGACCGCCCATGCGAATATTGAAGTCGATTCGCTATCGTAAAGCGTTCCGTCCATATCAAACAGCACGCCCCTAACCGCGCGGAGGTCTTTGCTCACTCTGACCGCTCCTTTCGTATGTACTCAATATATAAAATTATATAACAAACGGCGCGGATTTGCAATAACAAAACCTGCCCCGCAGAGAATTTTTGCGGCTTGACACGGCCGCACAGGTGATATATAATAAAAAATGCTATATAAATCTGCAAAACATTCGGTTTTTAATACTTAAGGAGTGTGATATAAAATGAGAAGTGACAGAATCACAAAAGGAGTTAAGGCTGCGCCTCAGCGTTCGCTGCTCTATGCACTGGGACTTACCGAAGAAGAAATGAACAAGCCGCTTATCGGCGTGGTCAGTTCCAAGAACGACATTGTGCCGGGGCACATGAATATAGACAAGGTGGTTGAAGCCGTCAAGCAGGGCGTTGCGCTGGCCGGCGGCGTTCCTATCGTTTTCCCGGCGATCGCGGTCTGCGACGGCATAGCGATGGGGCACGAGGGCATGAAATACTCACTCGTCACACGTGAGCTCATAGCGGATTCCACAGAGGCAATGGCAATGGCACATCCGTTTGACGGTCTGGTAATGGTTCCGAACTGCGACAAAAACGTGCCCGGCCTGCTGATGGCAGCGGCAAGGCTGAATATCCCGTCTATCTTCGTCAGCGGCGGTCCCATGCTCTCGGGCACAGACTGGACCGGCGGACAGGCCAGCTACTCGACAATGATAGAGGCGGTAAGCCGCGTAAATGTCGGCGAGATAGATGAAAACGAGCTCAAGACCTGCGAGGAAAATTCCTGCCCGACCTGCGGCTCATGTTCCGGTATGTTCACCGCAAACAGCATGAACTGCCTGACTGAGGTTCTCGGCATGGGACTTAAAGGCAACGGCTCGATCCCGGCAGTGTTCTCCGAAAGACTGCGTCTTGCCAAGACCGCCGGAATGAAGATTATGGAGCTTGTTGAAAAAGACATAAAACCGCGCGATATCATGACAAAAGAAGCGTTCATCAACGCGCTCACTGTCGACATGGCTCTCGGCTGCAGCACAAACAGCGCGCTGCACCTGCCGGCTATCGCTCACGAATGCGGTATTGAGCTGCCCTTTGACACTATAAACGTTGTATCCGAAAAAACACCTAACCTCTGTCATCTTGCCCCGGCGGGCGGACACTTTATGCTGGACCTCAACAGGGCGGGCGGAGTATATGCAGTCATGCACGAGCTTGACAAGCTCGGCCTTATCGACAAGAGCCCGATAACAGTCACCGGCAGCACGGTCGGCGAGAACATAGAGGGCTGCGAGATAACAAACACGGATGTCATCAGAACCAAGGATAATCCGTACAGCAAGACCGGCGGACTGGCTGTGCTCAAGGGCAACATCGCACCGGACGGCTGTGTGGTAAAACGCTCCGCGGTTGACGAGAAGATGATGAAGCATTCCGGAAAGGCACGCGTTTTCGACTGCGAGGAGGAAGCGGTAGACGCCATATACGGAGGAAAGATAAACGCCGGAGACGTTATAGTAATCCGCTACGAAGGGCCAAAGGGCGGCCCCGGTATGAGAGAAATGCTGTATCCGACCTCAGCGATAGTCGGCAGCGGACTGGGCGACAGCGTTGCGCTGATTACCGACGGCAGGTTTTCGGGCGCGACCAGAGGCGCGGCTATAGGTCACGTGTCTCCCGAGGCGGCCGAGGGCGGAGTTATCGGCCTTGTTGAGGAGGGCGACATCATAGAAATAGATATCCCCAATTACTCGATAAGCCTGAAAGTCACGGACGAGGAGCTTGCAAAGCGCAAAGAAAACTTTGTTCCGCGTGAGCCGAAGATTAAGACCGGGTATCTTGCACGATACGCAAAGCAGGTCACCTCGGGTGCGACCGGCGCTATACTCAAATAATTATAAGTATTCACAATTTATTAAATAGTTTTTTACAGATTATTCACCCAAATTGCTTAAAAATCTGTATAATAAGAATTGTAGCAAGCAGTTGCTGCAAAATATAAACATAACTCCCTCCCTTTTTATTGGAACCGCTTTCCCCAAGGCGGTTCTTTTTTTGTCTTGAGTATCCCGGACGAAAAAAGTCCGGCGGAGCTGTTCCGCCGGATCGTAAGTCTTGCTATAATCTGACCGCCTCACAGAGCGGCGCGTTATTCTCGTCCCACAAAAATACCCTGCCGTTTTGGATACTGCCCGGGACAGTGACCGTCTGTACGCTGCCCGCACTCACGCTGTACTCGCTGCACTCGGTAAGACAGCCGTTTTCATCATAGACCGCGACATAAAGGTGCGCGTCCGTGTCCTTTGAGTAGGCGGTTATCTTGCCGCCGCTTTCAAACAAAACGGTATCGTTATATTCTATATCGAGACTGACGTTTGAGAGATACATAAGCCATCCGCCGAACCGCTGGAAGTGCAGCGTTGAGAACGCCACGCTCGTGTCAAATTCAAATTCATAGTCAAATATTGACTCACCAAGACTGTACACACCGCTTGCCGAGTTATATTCGGTGTACGGTGTAAACGAATACTTGCCCTTGCCGGTGTAATAGTCAAGAACCGCCGTCACCTTGTACCATGTCTTGAGCTGCGGCTTGTTCTCCGAATCCGCCGGTATACTCGGACGGTTTTCATCTTCTTCGTCATACTCCTTAAAGAAGCCGAGGTCGTGCTGCGCGTATATGCTTGCGATTTTAACGGTGCTGCCGCTTTCGTCAATGCCCTGAAGCATAAACCGCGCACCCGTATTCTCGACACCCCTTTCGCCCAGCATATAGTAGTCGGCCGAAGCCGTTATTATACCTCTGCTCTGCGGATTAAATGTTCTGCTCGTCGCGCCCCAGAACTGCAGCACTGTACCGCTGTTGCCGCCGATAGGCGACTGAGAACAGTCAACTATCTCATCGCCGCTCGGGATATACCATGCCGCCCCGTCAAAATCAGTGTCGTGAAACGGAACACCGTAGTCATCATATTCAACATCGCTTTCACCGTTCAGCGTCAAGCGGCTGAACTTGGCTGCTGCGAAGTACTCCTTTACAGACACACCCTCTGCGCTGTCTACCGCAAGTCCGACATAAAGCCGCTCCGGCAGATTGGAGTATTCCACAGAAAACGGCTGTCTTGCATTGCTGCTGTAGTCAATACCGTTATCGGAAACACTGAATGTCAGCGTGTCTCCTACGCGCTGTATCTTCATATATCGGGGCATTGCGTAACTCGTATCGCCGTTGTCACAGTCGTTGCCGTCAGCGTCCTTGAAAAATATCTCCTTTGAGTTCTGTCCGGTGCGCGTCCTGCTGAAAACTCTGACGTTCTCTCCGCCGCGGCCCCAGCCGTCGCCAATCATTGCCATGACAGAATCGGGGCTTAATGAAGCCCGCACCATAAGGCCGCTCACCTGCTGGTTCTCAAATTTGGGAATGCTCTCGGTGCGCACGGTAATCTCAAAGTCGCCGTCTACCGGTTTATACATAAAGTCGCAGGAATCCGAGGCGCTTTCCGTGATCCGTCCGGAGCCGTATATCGAATACACTCCCGTCTCGTCCATAGACGCGCCGCCGAGGCCATCGTAACCGGTAGAGCCTATCTGAACATGCGAGTAGCTTCCCGGCTCTGCTGCTGCCTTTACATATACTATCGAGGTAGTGCTCTGCGTCTTTTCGCCGCGGGTGTTGTATGCGCGGCAAGTCAGATAATGCGTGCCTGCGCTCAGGTTCAGGTCGGTCTCTATATAGCTTCCGTCAAAGCTGTAGATGAGCATATTGCCGTCATAAAGCTCCATTTTTGTCACCGCGTTTCCGCCGGCCTCAAACGCCTGCGCACTGTAATGCACGCTCTCGCCCTCTGTAACGACTTCCCAGTTGCCGTTGTCTACGCTGACCTCCTCGCCGCCGATACTTACAGTATCATTTACCGACGCCGTCGCCGGGGACTTGACAACTATCTCCGGGTTTGTAGGCGGAATCGCAGACTGCTCGGCAGTCCATTCATTTATATATGCTTCTATCAGAGTGTATCCCGCATATTCTCCGCTTTCGATAATATCAGTTTCGGCCATGCCGTCAAAGCCGTTTTGAGATATCCATTCCTGCGGCACCTCAAAAGCACGGTATTCCGTATCCGAGGCGATAAGACCGCCGACCTCTGAGGCGTTGTTTATAACGCGTCCGGTGCCGTGCTTCACATCGCCGACTATTCTGGCGTCGACAGCATCACGCCTCGGCAGGGTCGCCCCGGCGTTATTCAGCACATAGTCATACGCATCGGCGGCGGACATACGCTCTATATCGTATTCGCCCATATCTATCTCCGCGCTCAGCAGCTCTGCCTGTGCAGAGTTGTTTACTCCGAGAACATTGTTTTCCGTATACTCCCTGTTTCCGAAAACATAGTTGCCGTCAAAGTAGAACCGCGATTTGGGATCGCCGGCATTGAGCGGTGCGCTAACATCGAATATCCTGTACCTAAGGCTGCTTCTGGTGGACGGGCCGTATTTATAATAGTTTCCTACCCAATTCACGTTGGACGGCTCAAAGCTCGACCTGTCCGAAGAGTACGGCTCCGCACCGTACGCCGAGTTGGTCTGTCCCCAATCGTAGATCACGTTATTGGAAACGTCAGTGCTCTTTAGCTGTCTGTCCAGCCTCGGGCTCCTGCTGTCGTGATGTGCAAGCAGATTAAAGGCGTAGCTCGCATCCGTACCTCCCCAGATAGCTCCGTAGCCGTGCGCACCCTTGACGTGATTGCTCATTCTCAGGCTCTCCGAGCCGATAGTATTTTGTATAGTCAAATGGTTGCCGACAGTTTTGCCCTCCTCGGCCGCGCCTGCATACAGCGTCAAAAGTTCGTCCACGCACCATGACACGCTGCAGTGGTCGATTATTATATTGGTGTTAAAGCGTCCTCCCAGACCGTCCGGCTCGCCGCCGTTTTTATCTGTGGGACGTATGCGCATATATCTTATGATTATGTTTTCGACCTCATCGTCAAACACTACGTTTCCGCCGCTTACAGTAATACCGTCACCCGGCGCGGTCTGGCCGAGTATTGTCAGGTTATCGGCCTTTATGACGAGAGTTCCGCTGAGTTCAATGGTCCCGCCCACATCGAATACAACTATCCTGCCGGGCTTTGATACCGCATCTGCAAACGAGCCCTCGCCGGATGCGTTCAAATTTGTAACATGGTATACCTCTACCGCTCCGCCGCTGTCTGTTACTCCCCTTGCGCCGGGAGAGTACTTTCCGCCGCCGACCGCCTCCGGAAAAGCAAGCGTCCCGGCTGCGGCAGCATTTACCGACAGCGCACAGGCTGCAAACAGCAAAAATGCAGATATAAATACTAATATTTTTTTCATATGACCCGGCCTCCTAAGTCTTTGTTATCAAATCAATAAATTTGCAGTTTTATTTTAACATACATAGAATATTTTTTCAAGCCAAATTCTTTGAAATCCCATTCAGTAATCAAAAAAGCAGCCCGAGAGGCTGCGTTTACATGTTCTGCTTTGACTGAAGCGCGGTAAGGCGTGCGTCATATTCCGCCCGCAGCCCGGAGTTTCCGTTTATATATGCGAGCCTCAAATCGAGAAGTGTATTGTCCTCTTTGAATCCGCCTAAGACTTCGTTAATATTTCTGAGCATATCGCTGCTGCCGTCCCTGACTGCTATATGATATTCGCGGGAGGCAATACCGCTCTCTCTTATGGCAAAACCGACATTTTCTGTCACAAGCTCATAGGCCGTGCGGCTGTCGGATAGCAGCACGTCCGCCGCTCCACTGAGCAGCGCATCCTTGGCATCCCCGGCATTTTTGAATAGCGAGATATTGCTCAGCCCTTGTTCCATAGCATAACTGTGCGAGAGGCTGCCGTATACTACGGCGATATTTGCCGCCTCTCTCAGGTCATATGTGCTTCTGACCGCTGTATTATTAACATTTGTCACGATTGAGGACGACAGTGTGATGTAGCTGTCTGTAAAATCTGTAAGCCTGCGGCTGTCATCGTCAGCTGCAAGAGACGACACGGCAATATCAGCAATACCGCAGCGCACTGCACTGAGCAGCTCATCCCTCGGCATTATCAAAAACACCGGCCTGAGCTCCAGCTCCTCGCACATACGCATGCACAGCGCAGCGTCAAACCCCAGAGCCTCGCCGTTCTCGCCCGGGTATGAAAACGGCTCGCTGTCGGCGGCAAAGGCTATATTCAAAACGGAGTTATCCTTTTCCGCGCGCGGCTTACTGTCGCTGCTTAAAAAACTGTCAGGGGCCGAGCATGCACAGCAGACCAAGACACACAAAATCAGCGCAGAAACCAGCTTAGTAAAATCAGATATCCTCATCTGTTCAGCACCTCACTTCTTCCTAAAGCCCCCAGCTCATAACAATTGTTGCTACATTAAAAAAAATTATGACCGAGCACGCGTCAACGATAGTAGTAATAATAGGCGATGACATAAGCGCGGGGTCGAGCTTGCACACCTTTGCAAGCACCGGCAGCGCACCGCCCAGCATTTTGGCAATGACTGCGGTGCCTATCAGGCTGATGCCGGATACCACTGATAGATATACCGGGTTTTCTGCCCTGTACATTATAAAAATCCTGATTGTATTGACAGCCGCGAGCACAACGCCTACTATAAGCGCTATCCTCACCTCTTTGAACATAACCCTTAGAATGTCCTTTGGACGGATCTCATCAAGAGCCAGTCCGCGTATGATCATGGTTGAGCTCTGTGCGCCGCAGTTTCCGCCCGTGCCCATCAGCATAGGCACAAACGCCACAAGCACCGGCATTGCGGTAAACGCAGCCTCGTAGCTCTCCAAAATACTGCCGGTTATAGTGGCCGACAGCATAAGCAGCAGCAGCCACAGCATTCTGTTTTTAGCATGCTTTAAGACCGAGGTCTTAAAGTAAGATTCATCGGTCGGCTGCACAGCGCTCATTTTCTGGATATCCTCGGTGTGCTCCTCCTGAATGACGTCGATAGCGTCGTCAAAAGTTACTATACCAACAAGCCGGTTTTCGGTATCAACAACCGGCAGCGACATAAAATCGTACTTATCAAATTTATTTGCTACCGCCTCTTTATCCTCGGTAGTCTCGACACTGATAATATTTTTCTCCATTATAGTGTCAATTATCGTATTGTAGGGCGACAGCAGCAGCTCTCTCACCGATACCAGTCCCAGCAGCTTCCGGTCAGTCCCCGTAACATAGCATATATAGATTGTCTCTTTATCTACCCCGGTCTTTCTTATCCGGTCAAAGGCGTCCGAAACAGTCATGCCGGGCTTTAAGCTGACATACTCGGTCGTCATAATGCTTCCGGCGCTGTCCTTGGGGTATCTTAAAATCTCGTTTATCGTGTTTCTTGTCTCCGGGTCGGTATGCCTCAGGATACGCTTTACAACGTTTGCCGGCATCTCTTCAATAATGTCTACTGC
The DNA here is from genome assembly GCA_019112945.1 of Candidatus Monoglobus merdigallinarum. Lineage (GTDB taxonomy): Bacteria > Bacillota > Clostridia > Monoglobales > Monoglobaceae > Monoglobus > Monoglobus merdigallinarum. The sequence goes on from DXIJ01000055.1 coordinate 31,204, forward strand.
GTCATCGACAAAAAGCTCATCGACCACGTCCTTGAGCTCACGCTCGCTGAATGCATTTATAAGCAGCTCCTGCTCCTCGCTGTCCATCTCTACAAACGTCTCTGCTGCAAGTTCTTTCGGCAGTATCCTGAATAGTATCGGCAACCTGCGGGAATCCGCTTCCCCTAAAATTATTGCTATATCGACCGGCTCCATCGCTGTGAACATGGATCGTATTTTCCCAAAGTCCCTGTTTTTAAGGCTCTGCTCAATTGTCTCGCTGAGTGCTTCAAAATCAATCCTCTCCGCCACGATGACCGCCTCCTTGTCATTTCTTATTTAAATTATTATACAGCCGCTCAATAAGTTCCGCATATTTTCTCTTGAAAAAACCGTACTTTTTTACAGGCTCTGCTCTCACTGTTTGAAGTGCAGTAACCGCTGTTTCAGTCTCCGTCCTGCTTCTTTCCTCTGCGGCTCTCTCTGCCTCAGCCATAAAGACTTCCTGAGAGTTCACGCGGCTCAGCGTGCCCGGCTTCAGCGCATATGTTCCGTCGCTTCTCAGCACCCTGGCCTTTACGGTGTCGCTCAGGCATATCTTTATATAATGATTGATAACATCCTTTATCTCCTGCGAATATATCGGGCAGCCGACCTCGACGCGCTTATCCATATTCCTCGTCATTATATCGGCAGACGCTATAAACAGCTTCTGCTCCTCGCCCTTGCCGAAGCTGTAGATACGCGAATGCTCCAGGTATCTTCCGACAATGCTGTACACTCTGACGTTTTCGGTAACGCCCGGGATCTGCGGCAAAAGACAGCATATCCCGCGGACAAGCATAGTGATCTTAACGCCCGCCATGCTGGCGTCCCTCAGCTTATCGATGATCTCACGGTCGGTAACAGAGTTTACCTTGATGAAGATATCGCCGTCCTCACCGCGCTCGATCTGTTCGTCAATGTATTTGATTATCTGATCTTTCATGGAGTTCGGCGCAACCCACAGATGCTTATAATTCCCCTCAAGGTTTGATATCGAAATATTGTTAAAGAAATCGGAAGCATCCTCTCCGATCTCCTTATCCTCGGTTATAAACGAAAAATCCGTGTACTGCTTGGCAGTCTTTTCGTTGTAGTTTCCGGTACCTATCTGCGTTATATAGCTCATCTCTCCGCCGACGTTCTTGGTTATAAGGCAAACCTTTGAATGGACTTTATAATCTTCAAGCCCGTAGATTATTTTACAGCCCGCCTGCTCAAGCCTTTCAGACCAGTCAATATTGTTCTGCTCATCAAATCTCGCGCGGAGCTCTATCAGGACAAGCACCTCTTTGCCATTCTCTGCGGCTGTACACAGGTGCTCGATAAGCTTTGCGTTTTTGGCCAGGCGGTATATCGTTATCTTAATCGATACTACATAAGGGTCGGAGGCCGACCTCTTTATCATGTTCACAAACGGATCCATACTCTCATAAGGATATGAGAGTATTATATCCTTGTTTGTCTCTCCGGTCATTATCTCGCCGTGCGTATGCTGCGGCTCGAACTCAGGATAGCACAGACGGCTGCTCTGCTCGTCCGTAAACTTTGACTGGAGCCCAAAGACGTAGCCAAGGCTCATAGGTGATTTTGTGACAAATATCTGTTTGTCGGTAATACTGAGTTTATTGAGCAGCAGCTCTTTTGTATACGGTTCAAGCTCCTCCGCCGCTTCAAGACGCACGACCGCAAGACGCCTGCGCTTTTTAAGCAGCTTTTTCATCTTGCTCCTAAAATCCTCGTTTATATCATACGCCTCATCGTTTGGATTTATATCGGCATTTCTGGTAGCACAGAACATGTTTTTGTCCGTTATGGTATACTGCTCAAACAGCGACTCAAAGTACATCCATATGATATCCTCCACATGGATATACTTTATCTTTTTCCCCGGCATAAACAACACCGGCGGAAGCGTAGGCGGCACGGTAACAACTGCCAGTGACGAGTTTTTCTTTCGGGTCACCTTTCCGACAACACATATCTGCTTTGAAGCAATAAACGGGAACGGATGATGCTCGTCTACAAGCTGCGGCGACAAAATAGGCTCAACATAATTGTTATAATATTCCTTAACAAATTTAAGCTCATCGGCTGACAATGTGTCCGGACGCAGATGAACTATATTATGCTTTTTCAGCCTGCGTATGGTTATATCATATATCTCATCTTTCTTTTTGTAAAGGGGCCGGACTGCGGAATATATCTTTGAAAGCTGCTCCTTCGGCGTCATTCCGGTCTTGTTGTCGATTGCTTTTTTATCCGCGATAGACAGGTCAAAAAGACTTCCGACCCTAACCATAAAGAACTCGTCAAGGTTGCTGACAAAAATGGATATAAATTTCAGCCTCTCATATATTGGCACCTCTTCGCTCACAGCCTCCTGAAGCACCCTTTCATTAAATCTGAGCCAAGACAATTCGCGGTTCTGCATATAGCTGTAGTTCTTGTTTGAAACTTTATCGCCCATTAAAATCAACCTCGCTTAAATATTACTGTCCCGCATAAACAGTATGCGCACAGCTGTAATTATATTATACCGTGAAAGCGGCTCAAATGTAAAGTAAAATATGCGTAAAATTTCCAAATTAATTTGGAAATTTAAGCGGCAGCCGCGCCGCCTTTGCCAAAGACCGGCTGTATATGCCAAAACCGCGGCCTAAGCCGCGGTTTTGATGAGTTATTCAATTAGCAGCCGCAGCCGCAGCCGTTGTCACAGCCGTTATCGTTGCCGCAGCAGCAGCAAATTAAGATTATCAGGATTATTATCCAAAGACAGTTGTTGCCGCCGAATCCGTTACCGAAGCATCCCATATCCGTACACCTCCCTTATTTTTATGCTGACCGTCAGCGGTATGGGAAGATTCCCGGCTTGTATTGTGCAGAACTCTTCCCATACCGCTGAGGAAAACTGAATATTTAATCAAAATTCACACGGACTTGCCGTACTTTTGCGCCTATTAGCAGCAGCTGTTATTGTTTCCGCCGCAGCAGCAGCTGATCAAAATTATCAGAATTATAATCCAAAGACATCCGTTGTCTCCGAAACATCCGTTCATGAATCTGCACCTCCTAAACTGTTTTCACTGTATACTATGTTAAAATTAAGTTTTGGTGAAAACTTTTGAAAAAAGATTTACATATCCATGAAATTATGATATCATTCAGTTACAGTTTATTACGGAAAATATAAAAAGTTTGGAGGGTGTTTTAATGAAAACAGATATTCAGATCGCCCAGGAAGCAAAAATGCTGCCCATAGCCGAGATCGCCGAAAAACTCGGCATACCGGAGGACAGCATCGAGTTTTACGGAAAATACAAAGCAAAAATCAGCGATAAGTATATCGAAAGCATAAAAGACAGAAGTATGGGAAAGCTCATACTCGTAACGGCAATAAACCCCACTCCTGCGGGAGAGGGCAAAACGACCGTCACGGTAGGCCTGGGTGAAGCGATGCCGCTTATCGGCAAAAAGGCGATAATCGCACTGCGCGAGCCGTCAATGGGTCCGGTAATGGGCATCAAGGGCGGCGCGGCCGGAGGCGGATACTCACAAGTCGTACCCATGGAGGACATAAATCTGCATTTTACCGGCGATATGCACGCGATAACCGCAGCCAACAACCTGCTTTCGGCAGCCATCGACAATCACGTACACCACGGTAACGCCCTTAACATCGACATGCGCAGTATAACCTGGAAGCGCTGCCTCGATATGAACGACCGGGCGCTGCGCGAGGTAGTGGTCGGGCTCGGCGGAAAGTTAAACGGCTATCCGCGGCAGGACGGCTTTAACATAACCGTCGCCAGCGAGGTTATGGCAATACTCTGCCTGTCGGAGGATATTGACGACCTGCGCGAGAGGATAAGCCGCATTATAATCGGCAGTACCAAGGACGGCAAGCCTGTCACAGCGGGCGATCTCAAAATGGACGGCGCAATGACGCTGCTCCTGCGCGACGCAATAAAGCCCAACCTTGTGCAGACGCTTGAAAACACCCCGTGCCTTATGCACGGCGGCCCGTTTGCAAACATCGCGCACGGCTGCAACTCCATAATTGCGACCAAGACCGGCCTCAGGCTTGCGGACTACTGCATAACCGAGGCGGGCTTTGGCAGCGACCTCGGAGCCGAAAAGTTCTTTGACATAAAGTGCCGCGCAGCAGGCCTCACACCCGACTGCGTCGTACTTGTCGCCACCGCCAAGGCTCTTAAATACAACAGCGGAAACGTTTCAAAAGATATGCTGAAGCACGAGGATCTGGACGCACTGAAACTTGGCATAGCCAACCTCGGAAAGCATATCGAGAACATGAAGAAGTACGGCGTGCCTGTAGTTGTTGCGATAAACAAATTTGATACAGACACAGCCGCTGAGCTTGAATATATTGAGGAATACTGCAAGAGCCGCGAGGTCGGCTGCTCTGTCTGCGAGGTGTTCGAAAAAGGCGGACGCGGCGGCACCGATCTTGCAGAAAAGGTCATCGAGACTATCCAGACTGCGCCGTCAGCGTTTAAGCCCATATACAACCTGAGCCTGCCGATAAAAGAAAAGATCGAGATAATAGCCAGAGAGATATACGGTGCGGCAAGCGTTACATATTCCTCGGCGGCAAACAAGCAGATACTTGCTCTTACGAGAATGGGCTTTGACAAGCTTCCCGTCTGCATGGCAAAAACCCAGTACTCGCTCTCGGACGACCCGACGCTGCTCGGACGGCCAAAGGGCTTTGACATAACGATACGCGAGGTCAATATTTCCAGCGGAGCCGGATTCCTTGTCGTGCTGACCGGAGCCGTACTGACCATGCCCGGACTGCCGAAAGAGCCTGCCGCCAATAAGATAAGCCTTGAAAAGGACGGCACGATAACCGGCCTGTTTTGATATAAAAACACTGTTTTGGGAGTTGAATAAATTTTGTTTAAATCAAAAGACGAGTATGATGTTATAGTCGTGGGAGGAGGCCATGCCGGGATAGAGGCTGCGCTCTGCTGTGCGCGGCTTAAAATGAAGACCTGTATTTTTTCTATCTGCCTTGACGCAGTCGCCAACCTCCCGTGCAACCCCAGCATAGGAGGCACCGCCAAAGGGCACCTTGTGCGCGAGATCGACGCTCTCGGCGGAGAAATGGGCAAGACGGCGGACGAGACGTTTATACAGTCGCGTATGCTAAACCGCGGCAAAGGTCCGGCCGTACACTCGCTCAGGGCACAGATAGACCGTCGTTTATATCAAATGCGGATGAAGCACAAACTTGAGACCCAGCCGAATCTTGATGTGCGCCAGGGCGAGATAGTGGACATAAGGCTCAATGAGAACCGCTGCGTTAAGTCGGTAGTGACCGCAACCGGCGCGGAATTTGCGTGCAGGGCGGCAATTATCGCCACCGGCACATATTTAAAATCGAGAATAATCATCGGCGAATTTTCTCAGGAAAGCGGCCCCGACGGGGTTTTCCCGGCTGCGCAGCTGTCAGAAAATTTAAAGGCTCTCGGCATTGAGATAAGGCGGTTTAAGACCGGTACGCCGCCGCGCATAAACCGGCGCAGCATAGACTTTTCTGTGCTCGAGGAGCAGCACGGCGACAGTGACATAGTTCCGTTTTCGTTTGAAACAGACCCGGACGGACTGAGCAACAAGGCCATATGCCATATAACCTATACGAACGAAAAAACCCACAAGATAATCACCGACAACCTTAAGCGCTCACCGCTCTTCGGCGGTGATATTACCGGCATAGGGCCGCGCTACTGCCCGTCGATTGAGGATAAGGTCGTGCGCTTCAGTGACAAGGACAGGCATCAGCTCTTTGTCGAGCCTATGGGTCTTGAGACCGAGGAGATATATCTCCAGGGCTTTTCAAGCAGTATGCCCGAGGACGTACAGATTGACATGATACATTCGCTTAAAGGTTTTGAGAATGCGCAGGTCATGAGAAACGCATACGCTATCGAATACGACTGCGCCGACCCGCTGCAGCTGTACCCGACGCTGGAGTTCAAAAGCATAGGCGGACTGTACGGCGCGGGCCAGTTCAACGGCACGTCAGGCTACGAGGAGGCAGCGGCACAGGGGCTTATTGCCGGAATAAACGCCGCACTCAAGCTAAAGGGACAAAAGCCGTTTATTCTCGACCGCTCCGAGGCATATATCGGAGTGTTGATAGACGACTTAGTCACAAAGGGCACAAACGAGCCGTACAGAATGATGACTTCAAGAAGCGAGTACCGCCTGCTGCTGCGGCAGGACAATGCAGACCTGCGGCTTACGCAGTACGGCTACGAGATAGGTCTGATCCCGTCTGAGCGGTATTCAAGATTTCTGACAAAGCGGCGGCTGATAGATGAGGAGACCAAGCGTCTCGAGAACACGGTTTTCCCGCCGTCTCCGGAAGTAAACAGCTTTCTTGAAAGCTGCGGAACGACCCCGATAAAGACCGGAGCAAAAGGCAGCGACCTGCTCAAACGCCCGAATGTGACATATGAACGCATGGCGCAGATAGACAGCTGCAGACCCGAAAACCTGCCAAGGGAGGTCGCCGAGCAGGTGGAGATAAGCATAAAGTACAAGGGCTATATAGACCGCCAGATAAGGCAGGCGGAGCAGTTCAGAAAACTTGAAAGCCGGAAGCTGCCGGACAATATCGATTATAACGAAATCGACGGTCTGCGTCTTGAGGCGCGGCAGAAGCTGTCCAAAATCCGTCCGGCCTCGATCGGCCAGGCCTCGAGGATATCGGGCGTCAGCCCTGCGGATATCGCCGTCTTAATGGTGTATCTTAAAAAATAATAGTTAAAAATTTGTTTATAATATATACACAGTATTTAAATAAGTTTGCTGTATAATTAAGAACGGCTGACAACGTAGGGATTAGGTATTAGGTATTAGGTATTAGGAACGTGACGGGTTTGTTCCTGCTAAATCTATATATACAGCACTTTGTAAAAGGCGCTGACCCAAACCTCGGCAGGTGAACATAAGCTTAACCAAACAAAAGCCCCAGCGCAGCGGACTTTTGTTTGAAAGGAAAAGCAGCGCAGCGGGTGAGCTTTTTGCTTTTCGAGCAAAAATGAACAAGCGGAGCTTGCTTTGACGCAGGTGCGGAGGCGCGGGAGAGTTTTTAAGAAAGCCTATCAAACACCCCCGGAGGAATACCCAAATTACAAACCGAAAGCCCGATGCAGAAGCCTTAGGCAACACTTTGCACGGTATTATCAGCTATCCTAAAATTTGGGATAAATCCAAACCTCGGCAAACGCTAACAAAAATTGCTATTTAGGTTTAATAATCCGTTACATTACTTATTCCCGTGTTGGCCGCCAATATTTGTATAACGCTTTTGAAAGGCGCCGGCAAGACAATATATATTAACCTATTTTGAAAAAAATACCAACATATAAAATGGAGGATAAGAATTATGAAGAAGAAATTATTTTGTTTGGCTTTAGTGTTCACACTGGCCGCAGGAACACTCGCGTCATGCGGCAAAGACGATGCAGACACTGATGAAAACACCACATCGTCAGTGACCTCAACGCAGGACATTGACACGGTAGCGCCGGACGCCACACCGTTCGTACCCGAAGAAGTTCCGAGCGAGTTTGCCGCTGACCGCAGCAACATCACCAAGAACGACGACGGCAGCGTAAGCGTAAGCCTGGAGGCGCGCGAGGGCGAATCCCGCCATGAATTTGAGGAGGATGACCTTGGATTTGTTGACACAACTACCGGTGCGATCATAAAGATCGGTATGACCGTTGACGAGGTCGAAAGCCTCATCGGCTTGCCGAAAGCGGTCGACAGTATGAATGCAAGGATATATAACGGTATTGTCGTAATCTACGGCGATGACGGAACTGTCGAGCAGCTTGTTGTCGCTGCCGGAAACATGGACGAGAGCGATATTCCCGACAAGTTCGTAACACCAAGAGGAGTTAAGCTCTCTACGACACTTGACGAGTTCAAATCGGTTTACGGAGACGAATACAGCGTGCCCGGAAACACCGACGCCAGCAATGCCGACGTAAGCTCTTCCGCTACCACGGCAGTCAGGTATTATGCGAGAAACGGCAATGACTTCACATATCTCGGACAAAACTATACCGCCGAGAACAAGCCGGAGAACGATTCCGATCTGGTTACGCAGATGTTCCTGTTCTCCAATGAGACACAGGCGGTAACCGCCATTTCGATAAAGACCGGTACTGATGTAAACTAAAATAACGATCGATAAGGGATAGACCGATTTTTGGCTCTATCCCTTATTTTTATGCTTAAAACGATAAAGAGCTGCCAAATAAAAACCACCGGCCCCGGGGAATAACCCCGGAGCCGGTGATACGGCAAGCAAAATATTTTTAAATAAGATTGTCAATGCTTCCTGCTGTGTATACATTTTCAAAGCCCATTGCCTTAGCTTCCTTAACGGCCTGTGCGGATTTTACACCCTTGGTACAAAAGAAAACAAAAGTTGTATCGCTGCTGTAATTGCTGAGCTCCGAAATATTTTCAAGCGGAATATTAATTGCGCCCTCGGCCGTCTGTGCTTCAAACTCCTCGGGAGTGCGTACATCAACCAAAATTGCTCCGGCTTCGGCCATCATGCGGGCTTCATCGGCTTCGATCGTGTCCGCTCCCAGGTCGGTCAGCGAGACAGAAGCCTCGTTGCCGCCGCCGTACATATAAAGCGTGTTGTCATAAACCTCTACCTGCTCAATATCAAAATCCGCAAGTTTTTTTAGACTGTAGCACTTTACGCAGTCGGTGAATATTATGACTAAGCCGTTGTCGCAGCCTGCATACAGGTATTCGCCCTCCGCTGCAATGCTGTTTATGTTATACTTATCGTCATAGCTGTACTCAACGTCAGACACTGCAAAATATTCTGTGCTCAGCTGAGTGCGGGTGCCCAGTATATTCGTGTACCAAACCTTTGTCTCGCCTGTTAAATCGTTCTTGGTGAGTGTGATCTGAGTCCCGTTCCAATCAGCGGTCTGAACCGGTCTGTCGAAATCCTCGGCGTCGTTATCTGAGCCGGCTGCGGCGCTCTCGTCACTGCTCACAGACGCCTGATCTCCGTAGTACTCAACGATTATCGCATAAAGCTGCTTGTTGCTGCTGCCGCCGTATACGTATACCGGCATTGAGGTATCGGTTATCTCCAGACTGAAATCCTTTAAGGAGCCGGTGCCGGGCTGCGTGATCATATTGTCATCGCTCTGATAGATAGTCATGCTGCGCATTGGCTCGCCGCCGTTAAACACTGCCGTTACCTTACAGGGCGATTTGGGAGTGAAGTAGAGGCAGCGGTTGGTTGTGCTTCCTCCGCCGGCCTGCCAAGCCTTGGTAAAGGTATAGTCATAAGTCTTTTCGTTTACGTCGCTGTAGGTATAATCTGCCGAGCGATCCACAGCCGTCCATGAGCCGTAACCGCTGAGCCCGTTCACTGTATCGGCATACTGCGTATTGTCAGTGCCTCCTGAGAGAACAGTATAGTCATACTCAGTACTGTTTAGCGTATAAACGACTATTTCGCTGTCCACCGGCTCATGCCATACTTGATTGTATACCTCTGAGAGCGGATTTCCCGCTGCATCTGTCACAAGCAGTCTCACGGTCTCGCCCTCTGCCGCCCCGGTCGATATCTCAAATTCGCCGGTTCCTCTAACGGTCGTACTTGCAGGCTCTTTTCCGTCTATTGACGCGGTCAGATTCACATCTGTTGCAAGAACGCTTCCGCGATAGCCAAGCGTTACTTTCATTCTGCCGTTTGTCTTGTTCAAAACGCTGTTGATAGTATAGGGTATCTCATCATTATTCTCAATGTAATTAAGTCTGAAGTAGTCGAGGTTTGTGCCGTTGGTCTGGATATAGATATCCGCGCAGCCGTATTCATCAAGCAGACCGTTTATCTGTGCATTATACAGGTTCTCAGCGTTAAGCGTAAGCTCGATATCCGACCATGTTCCCCATGCGCCGGTTGCGGTCGCGTTGCCTGATGCGATCAGGTTTTCGGGATTGCTGTTGTTTGCAAGGCTGACATATATCTGGCCTGCGTTCTTGCCCGCATATCTTGCAACAATGCTTTCTAAGTTAGAGAGCTTTACAGACTTATATTCTATCCATACGTCCGCCGTACTGCCCGCGTCATTGCCTCCGCTGCAGTTGCCCTGCGAATCCGTAAGGTCTGCGCCGTTTCCGTTATCGGCATACTCGCCCTCTATCTGCATGTTTACCTGAACCATAAGCTTGCCGCAGCTCCTGTCCTCAAGGTTTGCAGCGGTGATTTGTATAATACCGTTTCCGTAAACCGTGAGCTCTCCGGTCTCACTGTCTATCTCTGCAACCTTGCGCGAAGATGAGTCAAACTTGTTGATCTGCCAAACCAGCTTTGAACTGTCGATGATATCTCCGTTCTCATCGGCTGCCTGGAGTTTAATTCCGCTGTAGGGACTTGAGTTTGTTACAGTTCCGTTTGCACCGTCATACATCGGAATACCGTTTTCTGAGTAGTCTATAACTCCGTTCTTGATGTATTCGGGATTCACAGAGCTTATCTTGTAAACGTCGCTCAGGTTATCCATCACTACGGAATTCATGTTGTTGATCTTTTCCGCCAGTATCGAGTTGAGCTCCGACTGTGTTGAGGCGTTGTTGATACCGTTTACGCCATTGCTGTATATCTTCTCGATCTCGTTCCAGTTTGTCTCGGAATATGCGTCCTTTGACGCGGACAGCCTGTCGTATTCAGCTTTGAGCTGAGCCAGCGCATTGTTTATCTCAGCAAGGCTCGGCTTGATCTCGAGCTTATTGACCACCGGATACGAATCGGACATTGTTACTCCGTCAATCGTCACGGTGCAGGTGATATTTGCCACACCCTCATATATACCGGACGTTACTGTACCGTTTTCATCTACAGAGGCAACATTGCTGTTTGAGCTCTCATATTTAACATCGGCGTTGCTGAGGTCTGCTATCACCTCATCACTCATTACAGCCGAAAGGTTTGAGTTTATCTTTGTGACCGCTTCAAGCGCCGTAACGTCCTCACGGATAAGGCCGTTTACAGAAACGCCGTCGGGTATTGCCTTGACCGTCTTGAGCGTTGAAGCGAGAGTTCCGCTGACCTCAAAACTTACCGTGTTTGCTTCGTCGCCTGCATTCTTTGCAAGATATGCGGTGTAGGTTCCCGCGGGAACAACATCCCTCTGCTCTGTCTCGCTGAACAGATACATATCCCTTACATTGAGGTCGATCGAAACCGTCTGCATCTCGCCCGGCTGAAGCTCTATCTTCTCAAAGCCCTTGAGCTGCTTTGCGGGAGTAGTTCCGCTGTCCGCGCCGGGGTGAGAAACGTAAAGCTGGACGACCTCCTGACCTGCCGCGCTGCCGGTATTGGTCACATCTACCGTGAACGTAACTGTACCGTTTGCGTCAACGCTTGACTTGTCTACAGTCGGGTTTGAATATTCAAAACTCGTGTAGCTCAGTCCGTAGCCGAACGGATATACCGGGTCGTTTGTGTAATACTGATAGGTGTGTCCCGGATTTGAGCCCGTCGCCTGGATATTATAGTCTGTATATCTTCCCTTGATACCGTCTATAGTCCGGTCTGACGAACCGTAGAGCTCCATTTTTGCTACATCTGCGCTTTGATACCAGGTTGTAGACAGCCGGCCCGAGGGGTTTGCCTCGCCGAGCAGTATCTTGGCAAGAGCTGTTCCCTGCGTCTGTCCGTTATAAGAAGTCCACAGTATAGCCTTGCACTTATCTTTAAACGGTTCGACATTCATCTGACCTACGGTTGACATAACTACTATTGTCTTATCGGGATAAGCGTCGCAGAGTGCCTGAACATGCGACTGCGAAGCGGGAAGATTGATATTGCTTCTGTCCTTTCCCTCCTGCGCGTCGGAATCTCCAAGACCTGTCGAGTTCTTGGGAACTGTGCCCGCGTACGCTATAATAACGTCTGCTGCGTCAAGCTGTGTCTTAAAGTTTTCTACCGAGAAGTCTTTGACTGCCGGCGTAGCTGTGATTACAAAGTCGTTTACGCCGTCATAGCCGCCGGTATCCTCTATATCTACCGGCAAACGGCAGGTAACGTATGTATCTGTACTGTCGGTCGGCTGAGAGCTTACCGTTGCAAAACCTATGGTAGGTCCGTATCCGATATTAATCGAACCGCCGATCCTGCTTCCTGTTGACATCTCAACCTCTATATTTACGACGCCGTTAAAATCTACATCCTCAATCACGGCATAGGCCGAGGGGGTAACGTCCGTAAGAGAACCATCGGAGTTCAAAGTCATACCGCTCACGTTTGTTGCCTTTGTCAAATCTACGGCCTCCCTGGAGCCGTTGCCGTATACGAAATTAATGCTCTTTACGTTAAACAGCAGGGTATCATCGGTTACTACGCCATAGTGATTAACTTCCGCGCCGGGATTAACGCTTTTAACTTCCTCGGTTATACCTGCTACCGGTGTAACGGTCTTTGTAGGTTCTCCGGTATAATCTCCGAGTACTATTTCATTTGCCAGGTTTCCGACTATTGCTACGTTATTTGTCTGTTCTCCGTCAAGAGGCAGCATATTGTCATCGTTCTTTAAAAGTACCCAGGATTCCTCCGCAGCTTTCTCTGCGACCGCTACGTTCTCGTCTGTCTCCAGCGCACTTGAAGTGATATCCTGGTATGCTGCACCGTCATCAAACTCGCCTGTTCTGAACCTTTGCAGGAACAGCTCGTATACCACGCGCTCCAGCTCTTCCTCGCTCAGATAGCCGTTTTCAACAGCTGCAACGCCGTGTGCAGTCGATATGTTTCCGCCGCTTAGGTTACATTCAAGGTTAAGTCCGTTTTGGTAAAATGCCGCAACATACTGCTCTGTCGGAAGCTCAGTGCTGCCGAGAGTTCCCAGCTGGAACGCAGGGTTCGGTTCTCTCGTATTGCTGCCCCAGGCGTATTCGCCCGCGCCGCAGTCGCTGGTTACATATCCGTCAAATCCCCAGTTGCGCCTGAGCAGATCCTGCAGCAGATATGAATTTGCAGCCGATGGTATGAAGTTATAGATATATTCGCCGTTTCTTGTAATAGAGGTCGCATTATACGAGGCCATTACCGAAGCCGGCATAACTATCTCTGTTATATCCTGATAAACTCTTGTATAGTAGTTCCTGAAATTAAACTCTGTCATCATAGACGAGCCGCTGCTGCGTCCTGACTCATTATTGTTTGCTGCAAAGTGTTTAAGCGTCGCTATCGTCTTGAGATACTTTTCATCGTCTCCCTGCATGCCCTTTACGAACTCGGCTCCGAGCTGGCTTGAGAGATACGGATCCTCTCCGTAGGTCTCCTCGTTTCTGCCCCATCTCGGGTCGCGCGCCATGTTGACAGTCGGGCTCCAGTATGAGAGATTATATCTGTTGTTTTTAGCTCTCGCCTCGGTGGAAATTATATCCGCAACAGTGTACATAAGATCGCGGTTCCATGTGTTGGAGATCGAAAGCGCAGTCGGGAACGAAGTGGCCTTTCCCTGTCTTGCAACACCGTGCAGCGCCTCTTTCCAATAGTCATATTCCGCAACGCCGAGCCTCTCGATTGCCGGCGCCTTGTAGCCGAGCTGCGAAACCTTTTCCTCCAAGGTCATTCTTGAAACAAGATCCGCTGCGCGTTCTTCAAATGAGTAATTTGTATCCATATATATCGGGTCTCCGTTACTTATATTAACTGAAAGCTTTCTGGTATTGCTGAGCGGCTGCAGAGAGTTCACTCCGTCCCAGATAAACACCTTTACTATACCTGTTTCGGGCTTATCTATCTCAACGCTCTGCGCACCGCTGCCGTCGATATCGACCTGCGTAAAGTCCAGCATTTGGCTCTCGCCTGTATCGCTGTACGCAGCAGCCAGAAGCACCGCCTCTTCCGGGGCTTCATCGTTCTTTGAATATGTAACGCTGAGGCTGCCGTCATTGCTAAACTCCGCGCCCGTTATTGTGTAGGGCGTATCCGCCTCCGGTATAGGTGTCGGGTCTGCCGGCTTCTCTGTCTCTGATGGCTGCGGCGAAGAAACCGAGCCGCTGCTGCTGTAGAACCTTACATAGACAAAGTTGCCGCAGTATGTGTCCGCGCCCACTCCCGAAATATTAAGAGTGACGTTTCCCTCAGCGTCGGTTGTTGTCAGGCTCTGAGTAAACGTTCTGTAATCATCCCAGTCGGAAGTGTTTACTCCGCTGAACACGGCTACCTCCGTTCCGCCTACCCTGACGCTTACGTTTGACGAATTTTTATTCGCAGCCAGAATCTCAATGCTGTCATAGCCGGAGTCTTTAAGACTTACCTCCGCCATCGTCAAAACTGCAAGATCATTGTTGTTTGTTCTGAGGTTATCGGGTCTTAAAACGTTGCCGTTTTTCTCATCGGTAATGATACTGCCTCTGCCGCTGGTCGTTATTGAATCCTGTCCGAAGTTCAGGGTCACCGAACCGTCGGCATTGCTTGTAACGGTACCGTACACATCGTTTGCGAGCACAGCGGCCGTGCTGTCATTTTGCTCATCGGCGCTGACAGCCGCAGGGAACATTACTGTCCCTAATACCACAGTCAAACTGACAAAAAATGCTATAAGCTTTTTTGTTTTCATTCCTTTTCCCCCTATCTACATAAACTGATACTTGTATTTTATCATAATCTGAGCTATAATAAAAGTCACAAAACACACAGATGTAGACAAAAATTGCACTAAATTCGGAGGAATGCTAAAATGGTACCGTTTTACGAGATCCAGCCATCAGACCTGTCTGTAATACATAATTCGCGCGAGATAAGATTTCACCCGCACCTGCACAAGCATATAGAGATATGCTATGTATTCAGCGAGGGGCAGCATATTAATATAGAAAACAAAGAGTATGAAATAAAGGCCGGTCAAGCGGCGATAGTCTTTCCGGATATTACGCATTTTTACTGCCGCAACGTTCAGCGTCAGGCGGAGGAGGTGCTTGTGATATGCTCCCCCAATCTGTTTTCCGGACTGTTCCCGAGCCTTGCGGACATGCGCCCCGAAAACCCGATAATCACCGATATTGACGATGTTACAAAGGAGGCTTTCAGGCAGATAGTTGACTGCACCTGCTTTGAGGAGCGTATAGGCTGGGTTACTGCAGTGCTCTCAAAACTGCTCCGTAAAGTCGAAGTTCTGACCGACAAGCACGCGCCGGTCGAAAGTCTGACACAGAAACTTATCCAGTACATAGGCGAAAACTTCAAGCAGGATATCTCTCTCGAATCACTTGCAAGGGAGTTCAACGTGAGCAAGTATTATATATCTCACATATTTTCAAGCAGAATAAATGTGAACCTCAGGAACTATCTCGCACTTGTCAGAACCGAATACGCCGCCGGGCTCATCAGAACCACAAGCGACAGCATAACCAATATTTGCAGCTGTGCCGGGTTCTCAAGCCAGCGCACGTTTAACAGGACGTTTAAGCAGATATACGGCATGACGCCCAGCGAATACAAAAGAAATATCGATATGTTCCTTAGCGAATAGAAACAGGCTACTCCATATGGAGCTTGTTTAGGAACATTTTGGTGCGCTCATGCGTCGGGTTGTCGATCACCTGCTCCGGAGAGCCTTGCTCAACGATAACGCCGTCAGCCATGAACACTATCTTATCGGCTACGTTGCGCGCAAATTCTATCTCATGCGTGACAATAACCATAGTCTTGTGCTCTGACGCAAGACTTTTTATTATCTTTAAAACCTCGCCCGTGAGCTCAGGGTCAAGCGCAGAGGTGGGCTCGTCAAAAAAGAGTATCTTCGGGTCCTGCGCCAGAGCTCTTGCAATAGACACCCTCTGCTGCTGTCCGCCCGACAGCTCGCACGGGTAGTTGTCGAGCTTATCCCCAAGACCTACGCTTTTGAGCAGCGCGACTGCGTTTTTGTTTATCTCGTCATATATCTTAGCTTTATTCTTCTTAAAATCCGCCCGCT
This sequence comes from Candidatus Monoglobus merdigallinarum, assembly GCA_019112945.1. Taxonomy (GTDB): domain Bacteria; phylum Bacillota; class Clostridia; order Monoglobales; family Monoglobaceae; genus Monoglobus; species Monoglobus merdigallinarum. The sequence continues at coordinate 47,229 of DXIJ01000055.1, forward strand.
CCTTGGCAAGCAGCTTAGGAGCAAGCTCGACGTTTTCAAGAGCGCTGTACTGCGGAAACAGGTTAAACGACTGAAAAACCAGTCCGAAGTTCAGCTGTCTTTCGCGCGTCTCCGCAAGCGACAGCCTTGCTTTTGAGTCAGCGTCAAAGATACATCTGCCGCCCACAAATATCTGTCCCTTATCGGCGGTCTCCAAAAAGTTTATGCACCGTAAAAGAGTGGTCTTTCCGCTGCCCGAGGAGCCGAGCACCGCCATTACCTCGCCCTCCTCCATTGAAATATCAACGCCTCTTAAAACCTTTGTTTTTCCGAAGCTCTTATGTATATTGCTAACGCTTAAAATTGACATGTCGATCACCTAACCTCTGTAATAATTCAATTTCTTCTCAATAAATCCGAACAGAAGCGTCAGCGCTCCGCAGAACGCAAGGAAGAACAGACCGGTTGAGAACAGCGGCCAGATAAGGCCTTGCTTTGTAAAACGCTCGGCACACATAATGATCTCCATAACGCCGACTATCCTTGCAAGCGATGTGTCCTTAACAAGCGTTATGATCTCATTGCCCATTGCCGGCACGATCCTCTTTATGACCTGAAACAGCACTACCTTAAAGAACACCTGAACCTTAGTAAGACCAAGCACCTGCCCGGCCTCATACTGTCCCTTTGGTATACTCTCTATGCCGCCCCTGTAAATTTCCGAAAAATATGCGGCATAGTTTATCACAAATGCGATAAGAACCGCTGTCAGCCTCGATTTTATAGGAGCGTCAAACAACAGTCCCGGCGCGTACAGCGCAACAAAAATCTGGAGCATGAGCGGAGTTCCTCTGATGATCCAGACAAATGTCTTTGTCAGCCATTTCAGCGGTGCAAAGGCCGACATTGACCCAAACGCCACAATAAGCCCCAACGGTATGGCAAGCAAAAGCGTTACTATAAAAATCACACAGTTGAGCCTGAAGCCGTCAAGCAGTGAGGTCAAGACCTCGTTAAAAATTCCCATGTTTCACATGCCCCTTTCTTTAAAGCCGCTCTGCACGCTCGCAAAAATAAACGACGCCGCACATTGAACCGAATGCGCAGCGTCAGTTAAAATCTCAATGATTACTTGATTAACATAAGGTCGCTGAGACCGTATTTTTCAGCAATCGCTCCCAAAGTGCCGTCAGCCGCAAGTTCTTTCATAGCCTCGTTTACCATCTCGGTAACATCACTGCCGCTTCTGAAAGCAACTCCGTATTCATCGCCGGGGAACTCTCTGGCTTCAATAACAACCAGGTCGGCATAATCTGTGCCCTCGCCGATCGAAGCGATAGATGCAACATAATCAATTACGGCAACGTCTGAGGTTCCCGCCTCAACGTCCATAAGCGCCTTAGCCTGTGAATCAACTGCTGTATATTCAGCATTCGCAAAGAACTCGTCGGAATTTACAAGCGCATCGCCGGTTGAATCAACCTCCGCAACAACGCTTGCGCCGTCAACGCTCTCAGCAAATCTTTCGGCATTCTCAGCCTTTGTTATCATAACCTGTCTGTTGTTCATATACGGCTCGGTAATCGACATATTAGCTTTTCTCTCATCGGTAATTGTTAAGCCGTTCCAAATACAGTCAATATTCTTTGAATTAAGCTCAATTTCCTTTGAGCCCCAGTCTATCTCCTGGAAGTTCGGTGTAACACCCAGCTTTTCACATACTGCTTTTGTGAACTCTGTTTCAAATCCCACAAGCTCCTCGCCCTCTTTATAGTTCATGGGTGCGAACAGTGTGATTCCGACGATCATCTCGCCCTTGTCCTTGATGTACTCCCAGTCAGACTCCGCAGACGTATCTGCCGCAGTCTGAGTATCCTCAGCGGTTTCTGTCGCAGTTTGGGTTGAGCACGCCGCAAGCAGCGCAACACACATAGCCATTGCCATAAGCAGCGCAATAATCTTCTTCAGCTTCATATTAAAACTCCTCTTCTCTAAAATTTACCTAATATTAACATAAAACCGCCAAAAAGTCAAGAGAGGAATTTAAACAACAGAGCAACAGAGGGATTAGAGATTAGGACGTGACGGGTTATCTAACCAATAACAATTTTGGTTGGTGCAAACTTCGCAGGCAACGCTTTGCGCAAAGGTGTTAGTGCAAACATCGGTAGGCGAACGCAGTGAGCACAGCGGTGCGCAGGCGTGGGAGTTGCGGCAATGAAAGTTTATATAATCCGTTTAGTTATCAACATATCTTTGCCTGCGCACCTAACGTGTTCGCCCCAGAGGGCGAACCTGCCGCAGCTTGCATTTCATCTTAAAATTTAAGGTGAAGCAAAAACTTAGCTGAGAGCAAGCCCGTCACGTCCTATTTCCTAATCTCTGATCCCTACGTTGGGGAACGACGGAGCGTGTGACTGATTTTTCTTTGTAAAAAAAAATCGGAACGGAGCATAGTCCGTTCCGACGTGGTATGCCCGACGGGATTCGAACCCGTGACCTTCAGAGTCGGAGTCTGACACTCTATCCAGCTGAGCTACGGACACATAACGTAATTTATTATAACACATTATTGCTTTAAATTCAATATTAATTTTTGACTAAAACACCACTGCCGCATTTTTTTGAACAAATCCCGGGCGGTCTCACAGCTGCATGATCATTTTCAAAACGCAGACGACTGCGAAAATGACCGGCTGATGAACTATATAGATCTTCAGCGCATTTCTGCCGATCGCTCCTACGACCGGGACACGCCCGTTCTTCAGGCAGGCTATATATCCCGTGCTGACCGAAAGCCTGAACAGATAATAACCGCCCATGTACAGAAAAAACCACGGCAGAAGCGAAAAATAATCCGCTGACGCAAAGCCGCGCGGCGGGAAGCCGAAAAAGGCGGTCACAATACTGCGGTAGAACCATTGCGGCAGCTCCGCCAGCCTGACGCCGAAGCAACCGAGATATCCGCTGTTTACTCCCTTAAGCAGCATAAACAGCGCAAGCGATAATATAAATCCGCACAGCGGGTTCAGTTTAACACGGCTAAGCGGTACGGCAATCAAAACCGAAGCCCCGAGCAGCGTCAGTATCCCGAACACTATCGCGGTGCGCGGCACAAAAATATAAGTGACCGCAGTTATCGCCGCGCCGAGCAGTGAAAGGATGATCCCGCGCCTTATTGGACGCCGGTCAAGACCGAAGCAAAAGCCGGAGATCAGGATAAACGCCTGGCATATGCTCTGCTGCCAGATATACCCGGGCAGACCGCGGAACCACCCAGCGTCAAAAAGCCTGAAATACTGTAAAGTCCAAAGCGTATGATAAAGAACCATGCTTATCACGCAAAGGCCTCTTATGGTATCGATCTTGTGGTATCGTGTATCCATTGCGCCAAAGGATCAAACGGCCGCAATAACTTCAACCTCTACCAGCGCATTTTTGGGCAGCGCTTTAACTGCAACGCATGAACGCGCGGGCTTTGAGGTGAAGTATTCGCCGTAGACAACGTTGAATGCCGCAAAGTCAGCCATATCGCTTAAAAAGCATACCGTCTTGACTGTCTTGTCAAGACTGCTGCCGGCTGCCTCAAGCACTGCCGACAGGTTTTTCATAACCTGCATTGTCTGCGCGGTTATGTCAGCGCCCTCTATCTCACCGCTCTTTGGATCGATAGCTATCTGTCCCGAGGTATAGACCATACCGTTTATTTTTACAGCCTGAGAATACGGCCCGATCGCTTCGGGTGCATTTTTTGTATAAATCTTTTCCATTTTTATATCTCCTTTTCTTATCTTATCTTAAAACCGCTGCCGGTTATCGCATTTTTAATCTCGTCCAGGTGCTCCTGATTTCTGGTCTCTATGGAAAGCCTTAGCACACAGTCATTGATATCCAGCTTCTCATCGGCGCGGTTATGCTCGATAGCGACAACATTTGCTCCGTAAGATGAGATTATCTCAGAAACAGCAAGCAGCTGCCCGGGCTTGTCGGTCAGCTCTATTACAAGCTCCGCCAGACGTCCTGTCTTTTGCAGACCGCGGTTTATCACACGCGAGAGAATAGTTACGTCAATGTTTCCGCCGGATACCAGGCACACAACATTCTTGCCCTTTACCGGCAGCTTGTCGAACATTACCGCAGCGACAGAGGTCGCTCCCGCGCCCTCGGCGATTATTTTCTCGCGCTCGATCAGCTCTAAAATAGCAGTCGAGATCTCGTCGTCACTGACTGTGACGATATCGTCGACATACTGCTTGCACATTTCAAATGTCGTATCGCCCGGTGTTTTGACGGCTATACCGTCGGCTATGGTGTGAACGCGGCCGAGCGTCTCGATCTTGTCGTCGTTCACGGAATTTTTCATTGACGCCGCGCCCTCTGCCTGGACGCCGTATATTTTGATCGTCGGGTCAAGGGACTTCATAGCAAACGCAACGCCGCTGATGAGCCCGCCGCCGCCCACCGGGACAACTACAGCATCCGCCTTTGGCAGCTGGTCGATTATTTCAAGACCTATAGAACCCTGTCCGGCTATAACCATATCATCGTCAAACGGATGTATAAACGTAGCTCCTGTCTCCTTGACAAGAGAAACCGCCTTTTCATATGCATCATCGTATACACCCTTAACGAGGCAAACCTCGGCGCCGTAGCTTTTTGTCGCCTCAACCTTGGAGATCGGAGCGCCGTCGGGAATACATATCTTGGCTTTTATTCCGTGTTTGGTGGCAGCAAGCGCAACGCCCTGTGCATGGTTGCCCGCGGAACATGCAATAACACCCTTTTCCCTCTCCTCGGGCGACAGCTGCGAAATTTTATAATATGCTCCTCTGACCTTAAATGAGCCGGTAACCTGCAGATTTTCTGTCTTAAGGTATAGATTGCAGCTGTCTGTTATCCGCGTCGACCTTATAAGCTCGGTAGGTCTGATGACTTCCTTTAAAATATGTGATGCGTGATAAATTTTATCAAGAGTTACCATTTTGTCTGTCTCCTTAAATTTTTATTGCAACAGACAATATTATACTTCTCGCCATACAAAATTTCAATGATTTTTTTCACAAATTCTCACAGATATTTTCGCTGTGTTTTAAGCTATGTATAAGAAATTTAAAGTTTTTTTTGCAATACGACTGTTTTTTTGTAAAAGTTTATTGA
>DXIJ01000056.1 GCA_019112945.1 Candidatus Monoglobus merdigallinarum
AAAAAATAGTTCAGAACGGACAAAAATCAGTTTACAGCGGTGGCCGCAGCCGACGCTGTAAACCTTGCCCGACGGCGTATAGGTATACTCCGAGGGTGATTTTTGTTTGTAGTTCAAGGGCATAAACATAGAAAACCCGCTCAAAAGGGCGGATTTTCTGTATTTAATGGGATGTTTTAATTTTTTGAGCACATTAAAAGCAAATATCGTCAAGTTTTTGCCCTTGAACGCTCTGGACGATTTTTTTACACCCCCTATAGATCAGATTTTAAATCATACGCTTCATGCTGCTTATTTCATTGCGATTGCAGCCTTAGCCTTTTCGGCGATCGTCTTAGCGTCAAGACCGTACATTTCAAGAAGCGGGTACGGCTTTCCGGAGCGTCCGAAAACGTCCTGAGTACCAACTCTCTGCATGGGAACCGGAGCGTTTTCAACAAGAACCTCAGCAACAGCGCTGCCCAGACCGCCTATAACATTGTGTTCCTCGGCAGTAACGACAGCACCTGTCTCCTTTGCAGCCTTAATGATTATATCCTTATCTATTGGCTTTATCGTAGCCATGTTGATGACTCTTGCGCTGATGCCCTCGCATGCGAGGATCTCTTTGGCCTCGTTACATGCCGGAACCAGCAGACCTGTGCCGATTAGTGTAACGTCAGTACCGTCAGAGAGCATAACGCCCTTTCCGATCTCAAACTTATAGCTCTCGTCAAAGATTGTAGGAACAGCGAGACGTCCGAATCTCAGATAAACGGGGCCGTCGTAATCGATCGCAGCTTTGACGGCAAGATTTGACTCGACCGCGTCGGCCGGATTTAAAATGACCATGCCCGGAATTGTGCGCATAAGGCCTATATCCTCCAGACACTGGTGAGAAGCTCCGTCCTCGCCGACAGATATACCGGCGTGTGTAGCGCCTATTTTAACATTAAGATGCGGATAGCCGATTGAGTTTCTTATCTGCTCAAAAGCGCGGCCGGCAGCAAACATTGCAAACGAACTTGCAAAAACTATCTTGCCGCAGGTAGAAATTCCTGCAGCGGTAGCCATCATATTACCCTCTGCAATACCGGTGTTTATAAATCTTTCGGGATAAGTCTTTTTAAAGCCGTCGGTCTTTGTTGACTTTGAAAGGTCAGCGTCCATGACAACTATGCGCGGGTCGCTTCCGTATTCTACCAAAGCGTCACCGTATGCCTGTCTTGTAGCAATTTTATCGCCAATATTATATTTCATTATTTGTCACCTCCGAGAGTTTCGATATAAGCGTCAAGCTCCGAAACAGCCTGAGCATACTGCTCATCATTGGGAGCTGCACCGTGCCAAGCTGCCTGGTTTTCCATAAACGAAACGCCCTTGCCCTTGACAGATTTTGCCAGGATCAATGTAGGTGCGCCCTTTGTCGCCTTAGCTTCGTTTACAGCAGCCTCGATTTGATTGAAATCATGTGCGTCAATGCAGATAACATGCCAATTGAACGCTTCGAATTTCTTGTCGATAGGAAGTGAGTTCATGACCTTTGTAATATCGCCGTCGATCTGCAGGCCGTTAAAATCCAGAAAAGCCGTAAGATTGTCAAGCTTATAGTGAGCGGCAAACATAGCTGCCTCCCAAACCTGACCTTCTTCGATTTCGCCGTCGCCGAGTACAGTGTATACACGGTAATCCTTGTTGTCAAGTTTGCCGGCAAGCGCCATGCCGTTGGCGCAGCTGATACCCTGGCCCAAAGAGCCTGTTGACATATCAACTCCGTTTATCTTCTTCATGTCGGGATGACCCTGAAGGTAGCTGTCGATGTGTCTGAAGCCCTTGATATCTTCCTTTGGAATAAATCCGGCTTCGGCCAGTACTCCGTAGAGTGCCGGTGAGCAGTGTCCTTTGGAGAGGACAAACCTGTCGCGGTCTGGATTTTTTGCATCATCCGGTTTAACGTTCATTTCTTTTAAATAAAGGTATGTAAGAATGTCGGCAACGGAGAGCGAGCCTCCGGGATGACCGGCGCCGGCACTGTGAACGGCTTCAAGTGCCATTTTTCTAACATGAGTTGCATGGATTTGCAAATCTTTGATTTCGTTTGAATCCATTTGTAATTTCCCCCTTGTTAATTATTTACTTTTTTCTATAACAATTTTAGCATAAACTAAACAGATTAGCAACTACTTTTTTTGCACTTTTTATAAGTTTTTAAATCATTATGCAGATTTATATATATATAATATCAATAGCTAAAAATAACTGTTTTTTATATTCTGAGCATATAATTCCGGTTAAAATCCTGTTCTTTAAATAAATTGGTTGACATAAACAAGAAAAAGTAATACAATATCCATAATTATTTTTTAATAAAAATACAGCAAAAGGGATGTGTGACTATGAAATCAAAAAAAATTATGCTTTTAATTGCAGCAATGCTGTGCGCCGGTCTGCTTGCAGGCTGCGCATCGTCGGAAAGCGGAACGGACAGCGGCAGCGGGGCTTATAAGATAGGCGTGTTGCAGTATGCGGATCATCCGTCGCTTGATAACTGCCTTGAGGGATTTAAGCAGGGGCTTGACTCAGAGGGGATAGAGTACGAGCTCACAGCGCAGTCGGCTAAAAATGACGATGCGACAAATACACAGATCGCTCAGCAGTTTGCGTCAAGACAGCTGAACTTGGTCTGCGGGATAGCTACGCCGTCGGCACAGGCATGCTATAATGCGTGCTATGAGGCAGGTATACCCGTAATATTCAACGCGGTATCTGACCCTGTTGCAGCTAACCTTGCAGTGAGCGATACCGAGCCCATGGACGGAATGACCGGAGTTTCGGACAAGCTCCCGGTAGAGGAGCAGCTAAAGCTGATACGTGAGATCCTCCCCGAAGCACAGAAGATAGGTATCCTTTATACTACCAGTGAAGCGAACTCGGTTTCAACTATAGAAGAATATAAGGAAAAAGCCGGCGCTTACGGCTTTGAGATAGTTGAAAGAGGAATAACAAATGCCGCAGAGATCCCTCAGGCTATCGATGTTCTGCTGCCGGGTGTGGACTGTGTAACAAATATGACGGACAATACGATTGTAAACAACCTGCCCGTACTCATTGAAAAGGCAGAGGCAGCCGGAGTGCCGGTGTTCGGCAGCGAGGAAGAGCAGGTCGCAGCAGGCTGTGTTGCGTCGGCAGGGATAGACTATATAGAGCTTGGAAGAAAGGCAGGCGTTATGGCAGCCCGTATCCTGAGCGGTGAGGATATCTCGGGTATCCCGTACGAGACCATGACCGAGAGCAAGATCACGATAAATCCGGATGCAGCCGCAGCATTTAATGTGGAGCTTCCGCAGTCGGTGACAGACAGGGCGGAGGTCAGAACCTCGCAGGCGGATGAGTCATGATAGAGCTGCTTATAATAGGTATTCTTGAGCAGGGCTTTATCTACGGTATAATGGCGATGGGCGTGTATATTACATACACTATCCTCGACTTTCCGGATCTGTCGGTGGACGGAACCTTTCCGCTGGGCATTGCAGTATGCTTTGTGCTCATCAAGCATTCCGCAAATCCGTGGCTTGCGCTGCTTGCCGCGTTTGCGGCTGGCTGCATAGCCGGAGCTTTCACCGGTATATTTAATGTAAAGCTTAAAATACGCAATCTGCTTTGCGGTATCCTGACTATGACTGCTCTGTATTCGATAAATTACGGCATAGTGGGACAGGCGTCGGATTTTCTTCTGAACAATTCAGTCACAATATTTTCGCAAACCGAGTTTTTGTTTAAGGGTCATGCGGCTTTTTATTCAAAGCTTGCAGTAATAATAGTAATAGCCCTGGCAGCCAAGTTTGCGCTTGACTGGTATATGCGCACGAAATCCGGGTTCCTTTTAAGAAGCGTCGGCGACAATGAGAGTTTAGTTATAACTTTGGCTCAAAATCCCGGCACAATAAAAATAATCGGACTGTCGATTGCAAACGGGCTGGTCGCTCTCTCGGGCGCAGTCTACTGTCAGTATTCGCGCGCGTTCAACGTCGGCTCGGGTACGGGTACGGTCGTTATGGGACTTGCGGCGGTCATAATCGGTGTAACGGTGTTTAAAAAACTTAAATTCATGAGAATAACCACCGGAGTAATTTTTGGAATGATAGTTTATAAGGCCTGCATTTCGATCGCTCTTGCGGCAGGCCTCAGGTCTCAGGATACCAATCTTATGATAACGGTACTGTTCATTGCCACGCTCGTTATAAATGAGTTTTTCCTCAAAAAGAAGAAGACGGGGGTGAGACTGAGTGATTGAACTTTCTGCGATCGATAAAATTTTTAACCATGGCACGATTGACGAAAAAGTTCTGTTTAATAATTTTGAACTGAAAGTGGGAGACGGTGAATTTGTTGCGGTAATAGGCTCTAACGGTTCGGGAAAAACGACTCTGCTGAATATCATCTCCGGCTCTGCGGAGGTTGACGGAGGCAAAATTCTTTTGGACGGTCAGGAGATCAATAAGATGAAAGACTATAAGCGTGCGTTTAAGATAGGCCGTGTTTTTCAGGATCCTGCAATGGGAACCTGCCCGTCCATGACGATATGGGAGAACCTCTCGATAGCGGACAACAAGGGCAAACGCTTCGGTCTTTCATTCGGCTTAAACCGCGCAAGAAAGGATTTTTACCAAACTCAGCTTGAATCCTTGGGCATGGGTCTTGAAAATCGCTTAAATGCTCCTGCCGGAACTCTCTCGGGCGGACAGCGTCAGGCGCTTGCGATGATAATGGCGACACTCGTGCGTCCCGACCTGCTGCTTCTTGACGAGCACACCGCAGCCCTCGACCCCAAGGCCGCAGACATTGTCATGGAGCTTACCGACAAGCTCGTCAGAGAGAAGAAAATAACTTCGCTTATGGTAACGCATAATCTAAGATACGCGGTGGAATACGGAACACGCACAATAATGCTGCACGAGGGCAGGATAATTATGGACGTCTCCGGAGACGAACGCGCGGATATGAAGATTGACAATTATCTTAAAGTATTCAATGAGATATCTATCGAAAAGGGAAATTGACGATAGGTTCACAGAAAATGGCGGCAGCAAAACAATTTGATATACTTAAACGAAAGGATGTAATATAGTGGATATAATGCAGGCGGTCGAGAGCAGGCATTCGGTAAGAAGCTATACCGATAAGCCTATTGACAAAAATGTGCGCGCAGAGCTTGAGAATGAGATAGAGAGCTGCAACCGTGAGAGCGGGCTCAGCATACGATTGGTAACCGATGAGCCTGAAGCGTTCAGCGGCTTTATGGCGCATTACGGAAAGTTCAGCGGCGTTAGGAATTACATCGCGCTGATAGGCAAAAAAGACAGCGGTCTTGATGAAAGAGTCGGTTACTTTGGAGAGAGGCTGGTGCTGAGGGCGCAGCAGCTTGGGTTAAACACCTGCTGGGTAGCTCTGACATTCAGCAAAAAGAGCTTAAAGCCTCTGATAAAAAAGGGCGAAAAGCTGGTCTGCGTAATTGCGGTCGGTTATGGCAAAAATCAGGGAGTACAGCATAAAAGCAAAGATATGTCAAAGCTTTATAATTCGGATGAAACCCTGCCGGAATGGTTCATGCGCGGTATGCGCGCTGCAATGCTTGCACCGACGGCTACAAATCAGCAAAAATTTATGTTTAGCTTTAAAAACGGAATTGTAAGCGCACGGGCGACCGGCGGATTTTACTCCAAGGTAGACCTTGGGATCGTGAAGTATCACTTCGAGATCGGGGCGGGACGCGAAAACTTTAAGTGGGGAAATTAAAAAATGCGGCGCACCGGAAATTCGGCGCGCCGCAAAATTTTTAATGTGTTGACGCCGGAGCTTCTCATATTCAGCGAACCGGGGTATAGTTTATCTCCGATTCCTCATCCGTCGCCTCGAGCTTAAATATGACCGGGCGGATACCGTCGTTGCAGCTGCATATAGCGACGCCGGGCGTCCTTATCCAGTCGCCGTAGTAAAACAGCTCTTTTCCGGCGCCGTGAGCGAGTGCGAAAACGTACTGATATATTGCTTTCCATGCTTCATCGCAAAAATTATCCGGCTTTGCGTAATCCGCATAGAATACCTGTCCCGCTTTAAACATGGGACAGGCTTTAAGCCCCTGCACGCCGTATTCCGCGGCCAGCGACTTATCAAACGTAGTTTTTATAACTGAGATTTTAACCTTTTTCATTTAAATCATCCTTTATAAAACAGATTTTTGTTACTTCTTAATTTACCATATATCAAAGGTTATTTCAAGAGTAATTTAAAACAGATGCCTTATAAAATTTTATTTGATTAAATACCCGTTATATGTTATTATATAGAAAACTATCAGTTCCCGGAGGGTGTATTATGAGAATACTTGTTGTCGAGGACGAGACACATTTGGCAGAAGCTCTGGTGCAGCTTTTGAAGAAGCATAATTATACCGCCGACAGCGTTTATAACGGCGAGGACGGCTATGATTACGCCATGAGCGGCATTTATGATGTGATAGTAATGGATCTGATGCTGCCTAAAATGGACGGTATTACGGCGGTCAGGAATATGCGTGAAAACGGGAATGACACCCCGGTGATAATGCTGACCGCAAAGGGTGAGATCAGCGATAAAGTCAAAGGGCTTGACAGCGGAGCGGATGATTATCTGGCAAAGCCGTTTAATACCGATGAGCTGCTTGCGCGGATACGTGCGCTCGGGCGACGGCGCGGCGAGGTCATCTCGGAGAGTGGCATGACGTTCGGTGATATCAGGCTTGATGCAGCTTCCTTAAACCTGAGCTGCGGTATGAAAGAGATAAGCCTGACGCTCAAAGAGTCGGAGCTGCTTGAATATTTTATAAAAAACCGCGGATCGGTGCTTTCAAAGGACTTGATCATAGAAAAGCTGTGGGGCTTTGAATCAGAAGCGGAGGCAAATCATGTTGAGGTATATGTTTCGTTTTTGCGCAAGAAATTAAAATATGTCGGCTCTAAGGCTTCGATCGTAACGGTGAGAGGCGTTGGATATGTGCTTAAAAGTGAATGATTTATGTTTAAGAGGCTGAGAAACAGATTTTTGATTTTGAATATGATAATGATCTCTATACTGCTTATAGGGTCTTTTGGCGTTGTGTTCTTCATGGTATACGAGGATACAAACAGAGGGATAGATGCGGATTTGGAGATGGGACTGCGCGTATTTCAGCCGGGAGCTCACAGGGGTATTTCGGCAGGCAGCGGGGATATGACGGCTCCGTTTTTCGGTGGCGCTTCCGACCGGGCTGCTGAGCATGATCCGCCGCCCGAGCGCAAGGAGATAGCTTCCGTCAGAATTGATAATGAGGGCAATATTATTGAGATACGTTCATCTTATGAATATGACAGTGAGTTTTACGGCTCTGTTATAAGCGCTGCTTTTGAAAAGCTCAGCGAGAGCCGCACAGGCAGCAGACAGATATACGGATATATCCGTGTTGATGACAGCGGTTACAAATATTTGCTTGATGCCGGAGGCGTGTTTGTGGCGGAGGCGGAAAGTAATACGTACTGTGTAAGCGTCAGCAATATTGATACGCAGATCAGTATGCTGGAGACTCTTGCGGTTACACTGGGCGTAGTTTTGATCGCAGCGCTTGTAATAGTTTTTCTGATTTGCCTGTATTTTGCAAACAGGTCGATAAGGCCGATAGAAGAGGCATGGGAGAAGCAAAACCGGTTTATAGCCGACGCCTCTCATGAACTCAAAACTCCGCTTACAACTATAAATACCAATGCGGATGTTTTGCTTGCACATTCGGGAGACAGTATAGAAAGCCAGGCAAAGTGGATACATTATATAAAAGATGAGACTGAGAGAATGTCAAAGTTGACGAACGATCTGCTGTATCTCGCAAAGGTCGGGCACAGCTCCGATAAAAAGCAGATAAAAACATTAGTTTCTTTTTCGTCAGCACTGGAGAGCATCATATTGACTATGGAAGCAGTCATATTTGAGAAAAAGCTGAGGCTTGACAGCAGCATAGAAAGCGGCGTGGAGATTTTCGGGGACGGCGCACAGATTAAGCAGCTGATTTTGATACTTATCGATAATGCGGTCAAATATACACCGCAGGACGGCGTCATTGAGATATCGCTCAAAAAATCCGACGGCAAGGCGGTGCTTAAAGTCAAGAATACCGGAGACGGGATCCCACGGGAGGATTTGAACAAGATATTTGACAGGTTTTACCGTTCCGATAAATCAAGGGCGAGAAAAAGCGGAGGCTACGGCCTCGGCCTGGCTATAGCCCGGAGCATAGTATCTGCACACCGCGGAACCATAAGCGTCAAAAGCGAGCCGCATATGTACACGGAGTTTATCGTTGAGATCCCTGCGGCAAGAAAAAAATAACATATTTGAGAGCAGCTGATTTAAATCAGGTTTTAGGCTATAATAAATTAAAGAGATGGGTTGGGTGATTGCAATGGACAGAAAAGACGCAGAGACCAGAATAGAGAAGCTAAGAGAAATACTGAACAGGGCAAACTATGATTACTATGTTTTGGACTCTCCCAAGATAAGTGATTTTGATTATGATAAATATTTATATGAGCTTATCGGACTTGAAGAACAGTTCCCGGAGTTTATGTCCGAGAGCTCTCCGAGCCAAAGGATCGGAGGCGAGGTGCTCAAGGGCTTTGAGCAGGTCGAGCACGCAGTGAGAATGCAAAGCCTGAGCGATGTTTTCAGCAAGGAGGAGCTTTTAGCTTTTGATAACAGAACGAGAGCGGCGCTTGAGGCAGAGGAGGCGGAGTATGTGGTTGAGATGAAGATAGACGGTCTGTCTGTTTCGCTTGAATACCGCGACGGAGTTTTCTTCAGAGGTTCAACAAGAGGCGACGGCAGCGTGGGCGAGGATATAACCGCTAATTTAAAAACAATAAAAAGTATCCCGCTGAAGCTTAGCGAGAGCCTGCCTTATCTTGAGGTCAGGGGCGAAGTCTTTATGCCCAGGGAGTCATTTTTAAAGCTTAATGAGCTGCGCGAAATTTCGGGCGAGCCGCTGTTTGCCAATCCAAGGAATGCCGCCGCCGGTTCTCTGAGACAGCTCGACAGCCGGATCACGGCGCAGAGAAGCCTTGACATATATATTTTTAATGTACAGAGCATAGAGGGCAGGGAGTTCGCGTCGCACAGCGAGAGCCTTGACTGTATGGAGAAGCTGGGCTTTAAGGTGATCCCTGAGCGTACGGTCGTCAAGGGCATTGAACATGCCTATGAGGAGATCGTGCGGCTGGGCGCGCTCAGAGGCGGGCTGGCTTTTGATATAGACGGAGCGGTTGTAAAGATAAACAGCCTCAATGAGCGCAGGATACTCGGTTCCAATGCCAAAACTCCGAAATGGGCTGCCGCTTATAAATATCCGCCGGAGCAAAAGGAGACTAAGCTTCTCGATATCGTGCTTCAGGTCGGCAGGACGGGCGCAGTCACGCCCAATGCAGTGTTCTTGCCGGTGCGTATAGCGGGTTCAACAGTGTCAAGAGCGACGCTTCACAATATTGACTATATCCGTCAAAAGGATATCAGAATAGGTGACACGGTAAAAATCCAAAAGGCCGGAGATATTATCCCAGAGGTCGTTGAGGTCGTTGTATCAAAGAGGCCGGAAAACGCCGCGGAGTTCCGAATGCCTGAGAACTGTCCGGTGTGCGGAGAGAGGCTGGAGCGCGACGCCGGCGAGGCTGCGGTAAGATGTACAAATTCGAATTGCCCGGCTCAGCAGTTGAGAAGCATTATACATTTTGCCTCAAAGGGAGCTATGGATATTGACGGTCTGGGGCCGGCTATAGTTGAGAAGCTGATTGATGAGGGGCTGATCTCAGACAGTGCTGACCTTTATAAATTAAAGGCTGATGATTTGAAACGCCTTGACGGCTTCGGTGAAAAATCCGCCGAGAATCTTATCAGGTCAATACAGGCCTCCAAGAGTGCGGGGCTTGACAGAGTTCTGTTTGCCCTGGGAATAAGACTTATAGGACAGAGGGCTGCGCAGATAATAGCCCAAAGCTTTGGAACTATCGATAATATTATAAAGGCGAAAGCGGAGAATTTCTCGGATATACATGATATCGGCGAAAAAATGGCAAAGGCCGTTGTACATTACTTCAGCGAGGAGGCTTCGCTGGATCTGGTAGAGAGGCTTAAGGGCTGCGGTGTGGATATGACGTATGAGGCAGGAGAGACCGGCGGGGCGCTCAGCGGCAAGACGTTTGTTATAACCGGAAAGCTGCCTACATTAAAGCGCAGCGAGGCGAAGAAGCTTATAGAGAGCAGCGGCGGAAAGGTAACGTCTGCCGTTTCAAAAAACACCGATTATCTTTTGGCCGGAGAGGACGCGGGCAGTAAGCTTGATAAGGCTGAAAGCCTGAACATTCAGGTCATATCCGAAGAATATTTAAAAAAATTACTTGACAACGATATATGATTGTGATATCATATCGTCTGGTAACCTATGGCTTTGTTATGGGGCAGAGGCTTCACCGCCCATTACTAAGCTGTATGGGGATAATAAAAAACGGAGGTGAAATTTAGTGGATAAGGACATCAAGCAGGAAATTATCGAAAAGTACGCCACTCACGAGGGGGATACAGGTTCTCCGGAGGTGCAGGTCGCACTCTTGACCTACAGGATCAATCACTTGAATGAGCACTTAAAGACCCATAAAAAGGATCATCATTCAAGACGCGGTCTGCTCAAAATGGTCGGTGTCAGACGTAACTTTTTGAAGTATCTTGAAAAGAAAGACATAAACAGATATCGTGCTGTTGTTGAGAAGCTCGGTTTGAGACATTAATAACATAATGGCAGCCTTGACTTCCTTATTTTAATGTGAAGTCCGGGGTTGCCTTTATTTGTTTATTTAAAGCTGAAATTTGAAAAATATATGGAGAAAGCTTACTTTAGCAGTTAAAAATATGCACTTTTTGAAAGGTGCCTGTTTTTAAATGCTAAGCAAGCCTCTCCGTTAATAAATTAAGGAGGAAAACATGTCAAAAATTTATGAGACCCATGTTGCGGGAAGAACCCTGTCACTGGAATTTGGAAAGGTTGCAGGCTTGGCTAACGGTTCAGTAATCGTAAGATACGGCGATACGGTCGTTATATCATGCGCGACGGCTTCGGACAAGCCAAGAGAGGGGATTGATTTCTTCCCGCTCAGTATTGATTATGAGGAGAAGATGTATGCTGTCGGAAAGATCCCCGGCGGATTTACCAGGAGAGAGGGAAAACCCTCGGAGCACGCTATCTTGACATCTCGTGTTATCGACAGGCCTATGCGTCCGCTCTTTCCCAAGGATCTGAGAAACGACGTTTCTATTGTATCAACGGTTGTTTCGGTCGAGCAGGACAACTCACCGGAGTTTTGCGCTATGATCGGTTCATCTATCGCAGTTTCGGTTTCGGATATCCCGTTTAACGGGCCGGTTGCCGCTGTTTATGTCGGCATGGTAAACGGTGAGTTTATTATAAACCCGACTGTTGAGCAGCGCAGCAAGAGCGATCTAAACCTCATCGTTTCAGGTTCCGCCAAAAAGGTTGTTATGATAGAGGCCGGTGCGAATGAGGTTTCGGAGACCGATATGTTTAATGCAATAATGTTTGCGCATGAGGAGATCAAAAAAATCTGTGCGTTTTTGCAGAAAATCGTTGACGAGATAGGAAAGCCCAAGTTTGAATACGAGCATGTGACTGTAGACGAGGAGTTGTTTGAGGATATAAAGGACTATGCCGAGGAGCAGGTCAAGCAGGCTCTTGATACCGATGATAAAACTGTCAGAGATGCAAGACTCCTTGTGGTCTATGAGGACGTTTATGTTCACTTTGAGGAAAAATATCCTCAGGAGGAGTTTAAAGCGCAGATTGACGACGCTCTCTATAAACTGCAGAAAACTATTGTCAGAAACTGGCTCATGTATGACAAGAAGCGTGTTGACGGCAGAGATATTCTGGAGCTTAGGCCTCTCAGCGCTGAGGTCGGACTGCTTCCCAGAGCTCACGGAAGCGGACTGTTCAGCAGAGGACAGACACAGTGTCTGTCGGTAACAACGCTTGCTCCTGTAAGCGATGCGCAGGTAATTGACGGTCTTGGGCTTGAAGATTCCAAAAGATATATGCACCAGTATAACTTCCCGTCTTTCAGCGTGGGTGAGACCAGACCGTCAAGAGGCCCAGGCAGACGTGAGATAGGACATGGTGCGCTTGCAGAGAGAGCACTGCTCCCGGTGTTGCCGTATGTTGACGATTTTCCTTACGCTATCAGGGTGGTTTCCGAGGTCTTGAGCTCAAACGGTTCTACCTCGCAGGGCAGCATTTGCGGCTCCACACTGTCGCTTATGGACGCCGGGGTTCCTATCAAAGCACCGGTGGCCGGTATATCTGTCGGACTTATAACCGATCCGGAAGATGATGATAACTTTATGACCATGGTCGATATACAGGGGTTAGAGGACTTTTTCGGAGATATGGACTTTAAGGTGGCCGGCACCAAAAAGGGTATTACTGCAATACAGATGGATCTGAAAGTCGATGGCCTTACACCGGCTATCATAAGGCAGGCGCTTGAACAGACAAAAAATGCAAGATACTATATTTTAGATGAGGTAATGCTTAAAGCTATATCCGAGCCGAGAGCTGAAATATCAAAATATGCACCCAAGATTTTAAATATGCAGATACCTGTTGACAAGATCCGCGATGTTATCGGCAGCGGAGGCAAGACTATTCAGAGCATTATTGCCGAGACCGGCGCGAAGATAGATATCGAAGAGGACGGCAGCGTATTTATTGCCGCTGTTGATACTGAAGCTATCGAAAAAACAAGAAAAATGATAGAAGATATCATAAAAGAGCCCGAAGTCGGAGAGATATATGTGGGCAAGGTAGTTAAGATAATGGATTTTGGCGCTTTCGTGGAAATA
>DXIJ01000010.1 GCA_019112945.1 Candidatus Monoglobus merdigallinarum
TTTTGCTCTGTCATTCTACCACACGGCATATGCTTTGTCAATACATAATTAAGACAAATTTTTCAGTTCCGAAAAAGACAAAAAAATAGGGGCTGTAAAAAAGCCCGACATATAAAATGATTGCGTATTGGGCGTCCAAAAAATAGTTCAGAACGTTCAAGGGCAAAAAAACTTGACGATATTTGCTTTTAATGTGCTCAAAAAATTAAAACATCCCATTAAATGCAGAAAATCCGCCCTTTTGAGCGGATTTTCTATGTTTATGCCATTGAACGCTCCGGGCGATTTTTTTACACCCCGTATTGTGCTGAACTATTAAAGATCCATTTCGCCGACCCATTTTTTCAGAGCCTCAGCGGAGGCATTGCCGGGGAATCGTCTTGCGGGCTTCCACTCGGTTCCGCCGGAGCAGGAAGCACGCAGTTTTTCGCCGCTCTCTCCCACTCCGCTGCCGCCGGAGGTTGCAAACGGTATAACGGTCTTGCCCGAAAAATCATAGCTCTCAAGAAACGTGTTTATGATAGTGGGCGCGACATACCACCAGATGGGAAAGCCGACAAATACGGTATCATACTTATCCATATCCGCGACCCTGCCGGCAATTTCCGGGCGCGACGAGGCGTCCTGCATTTCCCTGCTGCTGCGCGAGTTCTTGTCGTGCCAGTTTAAATCCGCGCTCGTATACGGAACCTTGGGCTCTATTTCATAAATATCCGCGCCAACTGCCGCCGCCAGGGTCTCGGCAAGTTTTGCTGTCGTGCCGGTGCACGAAAAATATGCAACCAATACGTTTTTCATATTTAAATTTCCTCACTTTCTAAAATTCTATATCCCAAGCATTGATATCAAAGGCTTTTGCCGAGCCTGTATGCCATGTCCGGGTACTTGCTGCGCTTAGTCATCGAGACCGTACCGCAGCCCTTGCCGAGCACGGCTCCGCAGTCTCTAAGGTTCAGATACCTCACAAGCGTGCGGTAATGCGCCTCCAACGCTTCAAACGTCCAGTCATCCGCATTCCAGGCCGCACTCAAAAGCGCCGACTTCATATTCTTTCTGTTTATGCTGCTGTTAATGGCACAGAAGCGGTCGATAAGTATCTTCAGCTGTGCAGACATTCCGTAATAATAAAGCGGTGTGACAAATACCATCATGTCTGCCGAAAGGATCTGCTGCCTAAAGACCTCCATGTCATCCTTCTGCACGCACGGCCCCTCATATCCGCAGCTCACACAGCCGGTACACGGGCGGATATCAGCATGTGCCGCGTCTATCACATAAACGGTATGCCCGGCTTCTTCGGCTCCGCGGATAAAGTTTTCCGCCAGCAGGTTTGAAGAACCGTTCCTGTTGGGGCTGCCCTCAAGTACTGTTATCTTCATATATTTATCCTCCTGAAAGCCGAGCCTTATCTGTAAGACCTCTCATATATACCGGCAATTTCTTCATCGGTCGTCTCGGCGGGGTCGCACATAAAGAGCATACCCATTGTAGCCCTCGCATTCTTTGCCAGCGTCATGCACTCATCTTTCTTTATGCCGTAATCCGACATTTTGAGCTCCGCAACACCGCAGGCCTCCTGCAATTCGGTCAGTGCGTCAATGAAATCATACGGGCTCTCAGCATCGGTCTTTCCGAGGAAGCGTGCCATATCAACGAACCTGTCGTCGCATACGTGCTTATCTATCCAGAACTTAAAATATTCCTTTGATATCATTATAAGCCCTGCCCCGTGCGGAAGCTCCGGGTGGAACGCGCTCATGGCATGCTCCATTGAATGCTCGCTTGTGCAGGCGCCGGCCACCATGGAGTAGCCTGACATGGTGTTTGCAAACGCGACCGCCTCTCTCGCCTCCATATCATTGCCGTCCCTGACCGCACGCGGCAGATATTTTCCTATATTCTCGATAGCCGCCCGCTCTACCATATCGCTCATCAAATTGTGGACGTTTGCAATATATCCCTCAAGCGAATGGAACAGCGCATCAAAGCCCTGATATGCCGTAAAGAGCGGCGGTACGGTCGTCATGAGCTCCGGGTCAACGATAGCAAGCGCGGCAAACAGCGAATCCGTTCCCACTCCTATTTTTTCATGCGTATCGGGATTGGTGATAACACCCGCCTGATCCACCTCGCTGCCCGTTCCTGCCGAGGTCGTTACCGCAACCCACGGAAGCGGCTGCTTGTCAAGCGGCATACCCTTTCCGGTTGCGCCGAAAGCGTAGTCCCACAAGTCATCGGACGGCTGCGGCGCAAGCATAGCCATGACCTTTGCTGCGTCCATAACGCTGCCGCCGCCGAGTGCCAAAACAAAATCACAGTTCTCGCTGCGCGCAGTCTTTGCCCCATCCTCTACTACCGATTTCAACGGATTAGCCGCGACCTTATTAAAGACAACATACTCACATCCGGCCTTTTGAAGCTCGTTCTTGGTACGCTCAAGCGAACCGTTGGTTATCGTGGATTTTCCGTTTGATATTACAAGCAGCGCTTTGCGTCCCGGCAGCGCCTGCTCGTGGAGCTTACCGAGAGCTCCCGCTCCGAAAATAACTCTTGTAGGTGCAAAAAAATTGTAGTTGCTCATTTAGCTTTACCTCCGTATTATATAAATTTTAAATCAAGCTGCGTCGGACAGAATCATCCGCCGAGCAGCATCTTAACGCAGCTGCAGGTTATCTCATAAACAGTCCTGAGCTTATATTTAACGCCCGCCGCCTCCATGGCAGCACGCTGCTTTTCATTCACATACGTGTACGGGTAGATACCGAACATGAACGGGAAAAACGCATATATAAAGTCCTGTCTTTCGGCCTCGGTCATATCCGGGAAGTACTTTTCAAGACAGGCCTCAAGGCTGCTTATACATCTGCCGTACTGCGCTTTAAAGTCCGTGAGCCGCTCCTGACGGCTGTTGCACTCTATATCATAAAGATTCATGGACATTATCTTTAAAAGCAGCTGTCTGTTTTCAAGAGAACGCGCTATCGCGTCGGCAAATCCATCGGCCGTCATCTGTACGCTTCCGTCTAAAATATCATTCAGCGCCGCGTTCCAGTGCTCATACTCCCGCTCAAACAAGGCTAAAAATATCTCCTCCTTGGTGCGGAAATAATTATATATGGACGTCCGCGTAAAGCTCGTGATATCCCCGATATTCTTCAGCGTGATCTCCTTAAAGCTCATGGTCTTATACAGCGCTTCGCAGGCGTTTATTATTTCATCTCTGCGCGCGTTTGTTAATTCCTCCGACCCCTTTGGCATTGTCCCCCTCCTTAGCCTTTCATTATACTGACGCCGTGTCAGCATACTTGCATTATAGCACTATTCTGACATCGTGTCAATATACTTTTAAAAATTTTTTAAGCAGTCCGGCTTTATGCACAGCTTTTTGTATTTTTCTTAATGATTATCTCAGCCTTTGCACACGGGTCGTCAAGTATGATTTCGCCGACTGACGGAACAGTAATACTGCCGGAGTACGGGTTCTTAATGCTGATGACCGGTGTTGTTACCGAAGCGGTCACGTCCGATTTCTCAAAGCACAAATCGGCGTCCTGCATCTCGCAGTCGATAAGTTTTAAATTTTTACAGTAACAAAACGGCTGGGTGCCGATGATTTTGCAGTTTACAAGCGTCAGTCCGTCTGAATACCACGCGAGGTATTCGCCCCTTATAACGCTGTTCTTGACCGTCACGTTCTGCGCGTGCCAGAAAGCGTCCTTTGTATCAAGGCGGCAGTTTTCAAGCACTGCATTTTTAATGTACTGAAACGAATACTTCCCTTTAAAGGTGACGTTTGAAAACGAGATATCCTCCGCCCTCATTAAAAAATATTCGCTTTCGGCAGCGCTGCTTTTTACGCTTATGCCGGAAGCAGACCAGCCGAACTCCGGCGATACGATATCGCAGTTCTCAATTGTCACACCGCGGCATTCTCTTACCGCCTTAATGCCGTGCAGCCTTGTGCCGAGCAGAGTTACGTTGCGGGAATACCAAAGCGCGGCGCGGCAGGCTTCTGTCATTTCACTGTTTCTTACCGTCAAATTGTTATCGTGCCAAAAAGGATAACGCAGGTTAAAAAAGCAGCCGTCCGCTTCTATATTGCTGCTCTCTTTCAGCGCGCTCTCTCCGTCTGCGGGTCCGTCAAAACGGCAGTTTTTTAAAACTATCCCATCGCTCCCGTATAAAGCGCGCTCATCATCAAACGTTTTATTTTCGATTATGTTCATAAAAAAGCTCCTTTCTGTCAATTGCCGAAAGCGGACGCTCAAAATGAACCAATATCATATGAACGTCCGCATATTATTAAACTGTCAGGACAGGCCTTTTACAGTTATTTTAAATTTAAGCTGAAGAACTCAGCCATTTTGTCAAACGGGATTATGTCGGCTCTGTCATACAAATCGGTATGCACCGCCCCCGGGATTATCAGCAGCTCTTTGTTTTCGGCATACGGATTATCCTTTATCATATCGGCAAAGGCGTCGCGGCTGAAGTAGCACGAATGCGCCTTTTCGCCGTGGATAACCAGCACCGCGCCGCGTATCTCATTGCTGTATTTAAGTATCGGCTGATTAATAAACGACATACAGCCGGTAACGTTCCAGCCGCCGCCCGAGTTGAGCGAACGCGGATGATAGCCGCGGTCTGTTTTGTAATAGTCATGATAGTCTTTTACGAAGAACGGAGCGTCCTCCGGCAGAGGATCAACCACGCCGCCGCCGAGTGCGTACGTGCCGTTTTTATAATCCTCCGTACGCTGTGCATTGAGCGCCAGGCGCTTGGAATACCGGTCGTCTGCCGAGCTTTCGGAATCAAAATATCCGTTTGCGTTAACGCGTGTCATATCATACATGGTTGAAGCGACTACCGCTTTTATACGGGTGTCAATTGCCGCTGCGTTAAGTGCCATTCCGCCCCAGCCGCATATGCCGATTATACCTATCTTTTCGGAATCAACGTTATCCTGTACCGAGAGGAAGTCTACAGCCGCCTGGAAATCCTCGGTATTGATATCCGGCGAAGCCATATAACGCGGTGTGCCGCCGCTTTCGCCCGTATATGACGGATCAAATGCAATAGTCAAAAAGCCTCTCTCTGCCATTGTCTGGGCATAGAAGCCCGCGGCCTGCTCCTTTACCGCTCCGAAAGGACCGCACACCGCTATTGCAGCAAACTTTCCGCTGCCGTCCTTTGGCTCATACATATCCGCCGCCAGAGTGATACCATAGCGGTTATGAAAAGTCACCTTGCGGTGGTTTACCTTATCGCTCTTTGGAAAAGTCTTATCCCAGTCCTGTGTTAAAACCAATTTCTCATCCATTTTAAATATCCTCCTTGCTGTTATTATGGCTCAGTTCTCTTATCTGCACATATTATAGCACCGGAGCCTTAAAATAGCAAATACTTAGTTTCTATTCCGTGCTATGCCTGACAGGCATTGAAGAAAATGATTTAAGTCATAAAAACAGACAAGGCTCTTTTACAATTCAAAGCTCTCCTGCGCTCTGCTCAGAAACAATTCTGCCGCCCTTGAAAAACTCTGATATTTTTTCCATACTAAATCAAAGTGTATCTCGTAATCCATATCCAGCGGTACAAAACAAAGCTTGCTGCTCTCGGAGGTATTTGCAAGACTGTTTATCCCTATCACGTATCCGAGCCCCTCCTCTGCCATAAGCCCGGCATTGTAATACAAATTGTATGTCGCTGCTATGTTGAGCTGCTGCAAATCCCTTTTCAGCCATTTCTGAATGGTCTTGTCATACGTAGTCTGGCGCGAGATGATGAGCGGCAGCTCCCACAGCTCCTCCGGGCGTATCAGCTTTTTCCCCGCAAGCGGACTGTCCTTACGCATGACCAACCCCCAGCGTTCGGCGGCGGGAAGCCGGATAAATTCATATTTTGTAATATCGGCAGGCTCAACAAAAACTCCAAAATCAAGTAGTCCCTTATCAAGCCTTTCCCTGAGGTCGTCCGCGTCGCCGCTTACGAGATGATAGCCGATATTCGGATAGTCCGCCCGTATCCTCCGCGCAAGCCTTGCAACAGCACGGAAAGCTTCGCCCTCTCCGCCACCTATATAAATGTCCCCGCCTATCTCGGTATCCGAATACGTCATCTCCGCTTCCGTCTTGTCGGCAAGCGCAATCAGCTCCTTGGCGCGCTTTCTGAGAAGCTGTCCGTCGCTTGTCAGAGTAATTTTTCTGTTTCCGCGTATCATTAAGGCTTTGCCAAATTCCGCCTCCAAGTCCATAAGCTGCCGCGAAAGCGTTGGCTGTGATATGTGCAGCGAATTTGCGGCAGCGGTAATATTCTGTTCTCTTGCAACGGCCAGAAAATATCTTAAAACACGAAGCTCCATATAATTGTCCTCCTTAACTCCTCTCCAGTATATCATATTCACTCATAGCATTCAAG
>DXIJ01000057.1 GCA_019112945.1 Candidatus Monoglobus merdigallinarum
AAATATAAAAGGAGCGTTGATATATGAAAGCAACCGGTATAGTCAGAAGAATTGATGATCTTGGAAGAATAGTTATCCCAAAGGAAATAAGAAGAACTCTCAGAATACATGAGGGCGATTCACTTGAGATATACACAGACAGCGACGGAATGGTGATTTTTAAAAAATATTCACCGATAGGCGAGCTGTCGGAATTTGCGCTGCAATGCGCCGATACCTTAAATAAGTCCACAGGTCTCCTGACCTGCATAACCGACAAAGACAGCGTTATTGCCGCCAGCGGCAAGGGCAGAAAGGAGCTGAAAGAAAGGCGCGTATCCGAAGCGGTAGAAAAAATCATGGAAAAGAAGTCGCTTTTCTTTACTGAACAAAACGACGAAAAAATCAGCATCATAGACGACAGCGATAAGTACAAAGCCGGAGTTGTCGCACCTATAGTCCACGACGGCGACCCTGTGGGCACGGTAATATTCATAGCCGAGCCGGATAAAAACATGAACGAGCTGGAACAAAAGCTCGCAGAAACCGCAGCCGGGTTTCTCGGTAAAGCTCTTGAATAAGCTCATTAAGGCGCGTCCGCATATTTTGCTGCGGCGCGCCGCTGTGTTTTATACAAAATCACTCAATATCTGATTTGAAACATAAATATATTCACTTTTAATCCTGAGCCTGTCCCCGCTGTCCTCGAGCGTTCCGAGAATTTCCGTATGCCGCTTTAAGGCATTGCCGAACACCTCGTAAATATCCGTCCCGAAGCGTTTTTTAAATTCAGCCTTTGAGATTCCGCAGTCCATTCTGAGACCCAAAAACACAAATTCGCACATTGTATCAAACAGGCTGCCGCTTTCGTATTCTGTTTGAATATCATCACCCTTGCTAAAGCGGCTGATGTATTCCCTCACATCCGAAACATTGCTGTACCGGCGGCCGCCGATATATGAATGCGCCCCGGCGCCGAAACCTATGTAATCCTCCAGCGTCCAGTAAAGAGTGTTATGCCTTGATTGAGCTCCGGGCTTTGCAAAATTCGAGATCTCATACCTGTGATACCCCTCTTCTCTCAGCCGCGCAGCCGCCATATCATACATATCCCTGTTTTCGTCATCATCGGGCACGTCCAGTTCTCCGCGGCTGTGCAGCTCAAAAAACGGCGTTCCCTCCTCTATTTTAAGGGAATATGCCGATATATGTTCCGGCGAAAGAGCCGCCGTCTTATCTATGGTATCAAGCCAAATGTCACAGCTCTGTCCCGGCAGGCCGAACATTAAATCGACAGAGATATTTTTAAAGCCTGCGCTGCGCGCCGCGCTGAAGCAGCTTAAAAAATCCGCGTAGGTGTGTATCCTCCCCAGCCTTTTTAAAATGCCGTCATCGGCGGACTGAAGCCCGAGGCTCAGTCGGTTTACTCCGCCTCCGAACAGATTTTTCAGCTTTCTCTCATCCGCCGTGCCGGGATTGCACTCGACCGTGATCTCCGCTCCGCTCCTTATATAAAGTTTCTTATCAAGCGCAGACAAAATCTTTAAAAGCAATCTATCATTAATATATGTCGGCGTCCCGCCTCCGATATACACCGTATCGAGCGGTGAACCGAGCCCGCTTGCCCGAAATCTGTCGATCTCTCCTATCAGCGCAGCGGTGTACGCCTCGCTTAGCTCCGGGATACCGGCGTAAGAGTTAAAATCGCAGTAGCCGCACTTGTGTCTGCAAAACGGTATGTGTATATATGCACCGAACATAAGACCACCTACTCGTCAAGTTTGAGCACCGACATAAACGCTTCCTGCGGGACCTCAACGCTGCCCACCTGACGCATGCGCTTCTTGCCCTCTTTCTGCTTTTCAAGCAGCTTGCGCTTTCTTGATATATCACCGCCGTAGCACTTTGCAAGCACGTCCTTGCGCATAGCCTTGACCGTCTCTCTGGCGATAATCTTTCCGCCCACAGCCGCCTGTATAGGTATCTCAAACAGCTGCCTCGGGATTACCTCCTTGAGCTTCTCCGCCATTTTCCGTCCTCTCGGATAGGCTCTGTCTGCATGCACTATAAACGACAGCGCATCTACCATCTCACCGTTAAGCAGCATATCCAGCTTTACAAGATTTGACCTCTCGTATCTCTCAAACTCGTAGTCAAACGAGGCATATCCGCGCGTTCTTGATTTTAGCGCGTCAAAGAAATCATAAATTATCTCGTTAAGCGGCAGAAAGTAGTTGAGCTGAACACGGTTTACATCAAGATACTCCATATCTATATACGTTCCGCGCCTGTCCTGGCACAGCTCCATAATACTGCCGACATACTCCTTGGGCGAAAGGATCCCCGCCCTGACAATAGGCTCCTCCATATAGTCTATCTCTGAAGGCTCCGGCAAATTGGTCGGATTGTCGATAGTAAGAACACTGCCGTCTGTTTTTATCACCCGGTATTCGACCGACGGAGCGGTGGTTACCAAATCGATATTAAACTCACGCTCAAGCCTCTCCTGAACAATCTCCATATGCAAAAGACCCAAAAAGCCGCAGCGGAAACCAAATCCCAGAGCCACCGACGTTTCGGCCTCAAAATTAAGCGAGGCGTCGTTAAGCTTCAGCTTTTCAAGAGCCTCGCGCAAATCATCATACCTTGCGCCGTCTGCCGGGTATATACCGCTGTACACCATGGATTTGACCTCTTTATATCCGGGCAGCGGCTCGTCCGCACCGCCCTCCGAAGCCGTGACCGTATCGCCCACACGCACATCGCGCACATTTTTGATACTGGCAGTCAGGTATCCAACCTCACCGGCCGAAAGCGCATCTGCGGGAGCCATGCCGTTTGGGTGCAGATACCCAACGTCAACAACGTCAAATTCACTGCCTACAGCCATCATTTTTATTCTTTGCCCCGGTTTTAATACTCCGTCCATAATTCTTATATATACGATAACACCTTTATAAGCATCATAATACGAATCAAATATCAAGGCCTTGAGCGGCGCGTCCTCATCGCCGCCCGGCGGCGGGACAAGCTCCACTATCTTTTCAAGTACCGCCTCGATATTTATGCCGTTCTTGGCGGAAATCAGCGGAGCGTCCTCTCCGTCTATTCCGATAACGTCCTCGATCTCGCGCTTTACCTCCTCCGGCCTTGCGCTGGGAAGATCTATCTTATTTATTACCGGTACGATCTCAAGGTCGTGCTCAAGTGCAAGATATGTGTTGGCAAGCGTCTGCGCTTCTATCCCCTGCGCAGCGTCCACTACGAGGACCGCACCCTCGCAGGCTGCCAGTGAGCGTGACACTTCATAGTTAAAATCCACATGTCCGGGAGTGTCGATAAGATTAAGCTCGTATTCATTCCCGTCCTTTGCCTTATATATTAGCTTGACCGCGCGTGCCTTTATGGTAATGCCGCGCTCGCGCTCAAGCTCCATATTGTCAAGTATCTGAGCCTGCATTTCTCTCTGAGTCAGGGCTCCGGTAAATTCGAGCAGTCTGTCGGCCAAAGTGCTCTTTCCGTGGTCGATATGCGCTATGATAGAAAAATTTCTTATATAATCTCGGCGACTCATTTATATTCCTCCAAGCATTTTCCGAAATATCCGGGCGCGCTGCCTCAATAAAGCTCAAGCCTGCCGCCCGATAATGATATTATTCTATCATAAACCGCTCCCAATGGCAATAAAAATTTTACTTATACCTGTCAATATCCTTAAGCGTTATACCCTCGTTGACTGCTATGTTTATACCGTTGGCTATAACCGAAGAAATATCGTCTATAATTGTATCCACGTCCTTTGGCGCAACGATAAAGCTGCCGAACTTAGGCCTTATCACCTCTCTTATAAGCTCATATTTTTCGTCCGCCATCTCGCCTATCAGCCTCAGCGTTCTCTGCGTCGGCCTGTCTTTCGGCGCGCCCCTGCCGCTTGATGCGGCGTCGACCAGCATTTCAAGCGTATCGCCCGCAATAGTTGCCGCATCGACTACCGTAGGCACACCTATCGCGATAACGGGCGTTCCAAGCGTATTGCGGCTCAGCTCCTTTCGCTTGTTGCCGACCCCCTCGCCCGGAGTTATACCCGTATCAGATATCTGTATCGTGGTGTTCACCCTTTCCATTTTTCTGGAACACAGCGCGTCTATCGCTATGACCAAACGCGGCTTTATCCTGTCTGTAATGCCTCTTATTATCTCTCCGGTCTCTATGCCCGTAAGCCCCAGCACACCCGGAACTATACCGCATACCGAGCGAACGCCCTTTTGTATTTCGTCCGGGACATACTCTTTTAAGTGACGCGTTATCATCAGTGACGAAATCACCTTGGGTCCAAGCGCATCAGCCGTTATGTTTATATTTCCGAGCCCCACGACCAAGATCACATCATCGTCGCTTTTAAGGAATTTATCACTCAGTGTTTTGAGTTCCTTAGCGCAGACACGGCACATCTCCTCATATATTTTCTGCTCGCCGTAAAAGCGTGAGGGCATCTCTATAGTGATATAATCTCCCTTAGGCTTTCCCAGATTATGCTCCCCGCTGCTGTTTAATATCTTTACACGCGTTACCTTTATTATATCCTCTATCGAATATTCATCCACGCTTATCCCGGGAAGCTCTTTATCTTCCACGGTTTCCGAATAGAGTTCCTTTGCTTCAAGCGCCAGATCGCATCTGATTTGCTCTGCCATATTAACCTCACTTTCTGCCGCAGAATATATC
>DXIJ01000058.1 GCA_019112945.1 Candidatus Monoglobus merdigallinarum
TGTTACAGTTCTAATTGCCGTTTTTCAATCGCTAACCGCTATTCTGTACCGGCTTATTTTTTGATGTTTTTCTGAATATTATTACATATTTCTAACGTTTATGTATTAAATAATTAAAGCATGTTATTAACAATTTATTAATTATGAATAATTTAAATTGACTGTTTTTACCGGAAATGATATAATTTTAATATTAGATTCAAATGACAATGGGAATAAAGGAGGAACTCAAATGAAAAGAATATCAATTATATCACCGGAAGTAATAGAGCTTTCAAAAAAAATTCTGGACAACGACAAGATCAATCCGGAACTTTATACAAAATACGATGTCAAGCGCGGCCTCAGAGATTTAAACGGTAAAGGCGTCCTGACCGGCCTGACTGAAATTTCGGAAATAAAATCAAATAAGATAGTGGACGGAAAAGAAGTCCCCTGCGAAGGTGAACTGTACTACCGCGGCTACAATATAAACGATATAGTAAGGGGCGTTGAAAACCGCAAGTTCGGCTTTGAAGAAACAGCGTATCTGCTGATATTCGGCGAACTCCCCAAGGAACAGGAGCTTGACAAGCTGCTTGATATTCTGGCCGAATACAGGCAGCTCCCTACCAGTTTCGTCAGGGATATTATTCTAAAGGCGCCGAGCAGCGATATGATGAATACACTTCAGCGCAGTGTGCTGACGCTATTTTCATACGACAAAAAGGCGAACGATATATCTATCCCCAATGTTTTGAGACAGTGCCTGCAGCTTACCGCACTCTTCCCGCTGATCTCGGTCTATGGGTACCAGGCATACAATCACTATTACGCAGGGAACAGCCTGTTTATTCATCAGCCGATCGAAACCTATTCAACAGCCGAAAATATACTGCACTGCCTGAGGCCGAACGGAAAGTTTTCGCCGATTGAAGCTAAGATATTGGATATCGCCCTGATACTTCATGCAGAGCACGGCGGCGGCAACAACTCCACCTTTACATCACATGTTGTCACAAGCTCCGGCACAGACACATACTCGGTTATCGCAGCCGCTCTCGGTTCGCTGAAAGGTCCCAAGCACGGCGGCGCCAATATAAAGGTCGTTGAAATGTTTGAAAATATAAAGGAAAATATTTATGACTGGGACGATGAGGAAGAGATAAAAAGATACCTTTCAAAAATGCTTGACGGCGAGGTTTTTGACAAATCAGGCCTGATCTACGGTATGGGACATGCCGTGTACTCGATCTCAGACCCCCGAGCGACAATATTCAGCAAATTTGTAAAACGCCTGTCGCATGAAAAAGGACGCGACAAGGAATACCGTCTCTATGCTGCCATCGAAAAATTAGCCCCCAAGGTGATAGGCGAAAAGAGAAAGATTTATAAGGGCGTAAGCGCAAATGTAGATTTTTACAGCGGCTTTGTCTATAATATGCTGGGTCTGCCAACCGAGCTGTTCACACCGCTGTTTGCCATTGCAAGAATAGCCGGCTGGAGCGCACACCGTCTTGAAGAGCTGGTAAACGGCGGAAAAATAATACGTCCCTCATATAAAAACGTGTGCGATAGGAAAGAATATAAGCGTCTGGAAGACAGATAAAAAATTTTTCCAAAAAAAACTTGACAAATCAATCTCCATGGGTTATTATAAAACAGTAATAGTTACTATTATTAACATATGGAGGTTGGAAATGAAACGCAGCAAGCAAAGAGACGCGGTTTTACAGGTTCTCTCTTCAACCACGTCACACCCCACAGCTGACACGGTCTACAATTCTGTCCGTGATATCATTCCAAGCATTAGCCTCGGAACAGTTTACAGAAATCTGAATGTATTATCCGAAAACGGAGAGATCCGGCGGCTGGACTTAGGTATGGCTCAAAGCCGGTTTGATTATAACGTTAAGCCCCACGACCATTTCGTGTGCCAAAACTGCGGCAGTGTGCTTGATGTTATGAACGAATATGATAATACGATAGACAAAGAAAATGCTTCCAATATTAACGGAAGTATCAATTATCACACTCTGGTGTTTTACGGAATATGTGATAAATGTTCAAAAGAAAAATAATCAAATTAAATCAATTTTATATTTTATGGAGGTATTTATTATGAAAAAATGGGTATGCGGAATTTGCGGATACATCTACGAGGGAGAGCAGCCGCCCGAGCAGTGTCCCCAATGTAAGGCTCCTGCCGACAAGTTTATCGAGCAGGCTTCAACAGGTGAAATGACCTGGGCATGCGAACACGTTATCGGAGTTGCAAAAGATGTTGACCCCAGAGTTATCGAGGGTCTTCAGGCTAACTTTACCGGCGAATGCACAGAGGTCGGAATGTACCTCGCTATGAGCAGACAGGCTATCCGTGAGGGCTATCCGGAGATAGGCGCATTCTATCAGCAGGCAGCTTATGAAGAGGCTGAGCACGCAGCAAAGTTTGCAGAGCTTTTGGGTGAGGTAGTTACACCCTCGACCAAAAAGAACCTCGAGCTCAGAAGAGATGCGGAACATGGCGCGACAGCAGGAAAGCTTGAGCTTGCAAAACTTGCCAAAGAGCTGAATTATGACGCTATTCACGACACTGTTCACGAAATGGCTAAGGACGAAGCCCGTCACGGCTGCGGCTTTGAGGGTCTTTTGAAGAGATATTTTGGATAATCGTAAATACGATTAAATACAAATAGATACTCTTGAAAACCCAGTAAACAAGCCACTTTCAGAGGTTTGGTCACGAAACACGGTTAACTAATCTTAGTTAATCGTGTTTTTCTGTATCTAAATGTATCTCAGATTTTTGTGGGCAAATTGTGGGCAAATCGCAAAAAATAGAGCCAAAAAATCAATTTGCCCACAAAAACGCCGGAAACCCGCATGGTTATGCGGTTTTTCGGGCCTCGAAGTGAATTTTTTTGTGGGCAAAAATTTTTGAGCGATT
>DXIJ01000059.1 GCA_019112945.1 Candidatus Monoglobus merdigallinarum
CTCGAGGTAAGGGCAGGAATGATTGCGACCAAGATCAATACGATAGCGGCAACAAACAGCAGATATACTACCGTAACCGAAATAACGCGCCTGTACCTCACCAAAAACGGCAGCTTACGCTTCATAAGAAAGTTTTCAATAGCCTTGCACGGGGTCAGAAAAACATACGCTATTACAAACCCGGTTACAAACGGACTGAGGAGTGAGAGCACGTTGCCGAAAAACGACAGAATATTTCCGATATTGTCAAATGTTTTGTAAACCGCGATAACGGCAACAGCGAACACAAACAGGCCGAAGTATTTTGTCAGTTCTTTCCACTTCACTGTCTCTGCCCTCCCGTACTCAATCATAACGTTAATATATGGTAATTATACCGCTTGCACAGGGAATATGTCAATACTGAAATTATATTTTTCTGTGCTGTTTGATACATTTAATAAAGTATAAATTGAATTAAGATCCGGCGTATGATATAATTAATATGAATAATGAAAGAACACGGACTTTTAGAGGAAGTAAAAGGATACGGCAAAGGAGCATTGAGCTTTATGCGTCAATTATGCATTTTGCTTGCGCGTTTTTGCCGCCGGGGCTTACAGACATCTTAATTTAGTTATATTTAAAAAAATTTTTTAAATTTTTTGCAATTTTTATTGAAAAACATTTGAAATTCATAAAATTATATGCTATACTTTTACCATGAGCGCGGCATCAACGCGCCCATTTAACCATGGAAAAAATTTATTTTATTTATATCCAAGGAGGATTTAAAAAAATGGCTAAATTCAAGACTATGGATGGTAACTGCGCTGCCGCTCATGTGGCATACGCATTTACGGAAGTTGCAGCTATCTATCCTATCACACCTTCCTCGCCGATGGCTGAGTATGTTGACGAGTGGAGCGCAAAGGGTCAGAAGAACATCTTCGGCGAAACTGTCGAAATGGTCGAGATGCAGTCCGAGGGCGGAGCTGCCGGAGCTGTTCACGGTTCCCTGCAAGCCGGAGCACTCACGACCACATTCACAGCATCACAGGGTCTCCTGCTTATGATACCCAACATGTACAAGATCGCCGGCGAGCTTCTGCCGACAGTTTTCCACGTAAGCGCAAGAGCACTTGCAGCTCATGCACTGAACATCTTCGGAGACCATCAGGACGTTATGGCTTGCCGCCAGACGGGTTTTGCTATGCTGGCTTCAAACAGTGTTCAGGAGGTTATGGATCTCGGCGGTGTTGCTCACCTCGCTTCAATCAAAGGCAGAGTTCCGTTCCTGCACTTCTTTGACGGCTTCAGAACCTCTCACGAGATTCAGAAGATCGAGGTTATGGACTACGAGGATCTTAAAAAGCTGGTTGACTGGGATGCTCTCAAGGCTTTCAAGGACAACGCACTTAACCCCGAGCACCCTGTTTTGAGAGGTACCGCTCAGAACGGCGATATCTACTTCCAGGGCAGAGAGGCTTCGAACAAGTTCTATGACGCGATACCCGATATCGTAAACGAATACATGGAAAAGATTTCGGAGATTACCGGCAGAGATTACAAGCCTTTCAACTACTACGGCGACCCCGAGGCTGAAAAAGTCATCGTTGCTATGGGCAGTGTATGCGAAGCAGCCGAGGAGACGGTTGACTACCTCAATGCAAACGGCGAAAAGGTCGGCGTTTTGGAAGTTCACCTTTACAGACCGTTCTCACCGAAATACTTCTTTAATGTAATGCCAAAGACCGTTAAGAAGATCGCTGTTCTTGACAGAACCAAGGAACCCGGTTCTCTCGGCGAGCCTCTTTACTTAGACATATGCAATGTTTATAAGGACTGCGAAAACGCTCCCAAGATTGTCGGCGGACGTTACGGCCTCGGTTCAAAGGACACAACCCCGACACAGATCGTTGCTGTATTTAAGAACCTTGATGCGGACGAGCCCAAGACAAACTTCACGATCGGTATAGTGGACGATGTCACAAATCTTTCACTGCCTCTGGGCGAAACCGTAAACTGCGCTCCCGAGGGCACAACACGCTGTAAGTTCTGGGGCTTCGGCAGCGACGGTACTGTCGGCGCTAACAAAGACGCTATCAAGATCATAGGCGACAACACCGACCTGTATGCTCAGGCATACTTTGACTACGACTCAAAGAAGTCCGGCGGTGTTACAATGTCTCACCTGAGATTCGGAAAGACCCCGATCAAGTCAACATATCTGCTTGACGAGGCTGACTATATTGCCTGCCACAAGCCGGCATATGTACACCAGTACGACATATTGGAGGGCTTGAGACCGGGCGGAACATTCCTGCTCAACTGCGTATGGAGCGATGATGAGCTCGATGAAAAACTCCCTGCAAATGTTAAGAGATATATTGCCGAAAATGACATTAACTTCTATACAATAAACGCGGTAGACGTTGCCGTTAAGGTAGGCCTCGGCCCGACCAGGATCAACATGGTAACCCAGGGTGCATTCTTCAAACTTGCAAACGTTATCCCGTTTGACGAGGCTGTCGGCTACATCAAGGACGCTATCAAAAAGACCTATGGCAAGAAAGGCGACGAAATCGTCAGGATGAACTGCGAAGCAGTTGACGGCGCGATCGATGCTCTGCATAAGGTTGACGTCCCGGCTTCTTGGAAAGACGCTGTTGATGCTCCCGCCGAGGATTCCGGAAAGCCCGCGTTCATCACAAATATCGTTGAGCCTGTTAATGCACAGCGCGGCAACAAGCTGCCTGTCAGCACATTTGCAGGTATTGAAGACGGTACTTTCATGACCGGTACATCACGCTACGAGAAGCGCGGAGTTGCAGTCATGGTTCCCGAATGGGATGTTACCAAGTGTATCCAGTGTAACCAGTGCAGCACGGTATGTCCGCACGCTGCTATACGTCCGGTTCTTCTTACCGAAGAAGAAGCTGCTAACGCACCGGAGGGCTTTGTTACAAAGCCGGCACTCGGCCCCGAGCTTAAGGGTCTTAAGTTCAGAATGCAGGTTGCACCTCTTGACTGTCTCGGCTGCGGCGTTTGTGCAAACGTCTGCCCCGAAAAGGTACAGGCTCTTACAATGAAGCCTATCGATGCTGTTGCTGATAAGGAAGAGCCTAACTGGGATTACGCTATGACAGTTCCCAGCAAGGCAAACCTTGTTGATACAAAGAAGAGCATTAAAAATTCACAGTTTGCTATGCCTTATCTCGAGTTCTCAGGCGCATGCGCAGGCTGCGGCGAGACTCCGTATATCAAGCTCATCACTCAGCTGTTCGGTGACAGAATGATGGTTGCGAACGCTACAGGCTGTACATCGATCTGGGGAGGTTCTGCTCCGTCAATGCCGTACTGCAAGGACGAGAACGGCAGAGGTCCCGCTTGGGCTAACTCTCTGTTTGAGGACAACGCTGAGTTCGGTCTCGGTATGGTCGTTGCAAACAAGAAGATCAGAGAAACTCTTGTAAGCCGCATGAACGAGGCTATGGACGCTGTTTCTCCTGAGCTCCAGGCTGCTTTCAAAGAGTGGATTGAGGGCAAGGACAACGCTGATGCTTCCAAGGCTGCAGCTGCCAAGATCGAAGCGCTTATCAAGGACGCGGATATGTCTAACGCTGCTGTTAAGGAGATCGCTGACAGAACAGACTTCCTCGTTAAGCGTTCACAGTGGGTATTCGGCGGAGACGGCTGGGCATACGATATCGGTTACGGCGGTCTTGACCATGTTATCGCCGCTGATATGGACATCAATATCTTCGTTGTTGATACCGAGGTTTACTCAAATACAGGCGGTCAGGCTTCAAAAGCTACCCCGACAGCTGCTATCGCTAAGTTTGCGGCTTCCGGTAAGAGAGTTAAGAAAAAGGATCTCGGCATGATCGCTACGACCTACGGCTATGTATATGTTGCTCAGATTGCTCTGGGCGCAAACATGCAGCAGGCTCTTACAGCAATCAAAGAAGCTGAAGCTTATCCGGGTCCGTCGCTCATTATCGCTTACGCTCCGTGTATCAACCACGGTATAAAAGCAAAGGGCGGCATGGGCAACTCTATCGCCGAAGAGAAGAAAGCTGTTGAGTGCGGATACTGGCACCTGTGGAGATATAATCCCGAGGCTCCGGAGGGCACAAATCCGTTCACTCTGGATTCAAAAGCACCTCAGGGCAGCATTCAGGACTTCATGAAGGGCGAAAACAGATACCTGCAGCTTCTTAAGGCTTTCCCGGACGAAGCACAGGGACTGTTCGACAAGGCAGAAAAAGACCTCACAGACAGATATGAGATATACCTCAGAAAGTCACAGGAGGACTTCTCTAAATAATAAATCAATAACGGCCGTGCCGCACCTTTTGCGGCACGGTTTTTTTCATCAGTTTTTCAGCAACTACCATATTTTTGTCTATATATACTAAAAAACTACTAACACATTGACTAAAAACTTAAATTATTGTAAAATGTGTTTATGAAAATAATTCATATTACAAATGTCAAGAAAGAAGGCAGGAAAGATGACTAAACTAAAAAAAGGTATATCA
Source organism: Candidatus Monoglobus merdigallinarum (assembly GCA_019112945.1). Lineage (GTDB taxonomy): Bacteria > Bacillota > Clostridia > Monoglobales > Monoglobaceae > Monoglobus > Monoglobus merdigallinarum. The sequence continues at coordinate 4,524 of DXIJ01000059.1, forward strand.
ATGCTTATGGCAATTTGCCTGACTGCCGTGCTTGTTTACTGTCCTGCAGCAAGCGCCGCACCCGTTGACCTTACTGCATTCCCGGGTGCAGAGGGCGGCGGAATGTACTCGACCGGCGCACGCGGCGACGGAAGCAGCGCTCCTGAGCTGTACCGCGTAACCAAGCTCACAGACGACGGCAGCTACGGCACACTCAGAGACGCAGTGTCTGAGTCAAACCGCGTCATTGTCTTTGACGTTGCAGGAAACATCGAACTGACGCGCGCTTTAACCATCTACAGCGACAACCTGACGATTTTAGGTCAGACTGCACCCGGCGACGGCATATGTATCAAGGACTACAACACGTACATGACCGGGGACAACATCATCATGCGCTATCTCAGGTTCAGAATGGGAACCGAGGGTCATGCGGCAGAGGATTCTCTGGGCGGCAGAGGTATAAACAATGTTATAATCGACCACTGCTCGATAAGCTGGTCAGCTGATGAGTGCGCATCATTCTACCAGAACACAAACTTTACCATGCAGTGGTGTATTATTTCCGAGAGCCTCAAGAACTCCATCCATCCAAAAGGCAGCCACGGCTACGGTGCTATCTGGGGCGGAGAAAACGCAAGCTATCACCATAATCTTCTTGCAAATCATGACAGCCGAAATCCCAGAATCGACGGCTCAAAGCTGACTGAGTTTGACGAAAATACCGCTAACATGACCGACCTGAGGAACAACGTAATTTACAACTGGGGCGGCAATACTGCATACGGCGGTGAAAGCGGAATGCCGGTAAATATTGTAAACTGCTATTACAAGCCGGGCGCAGCTTCCTCTTCCTCCTCAAGAGACAGAATCTACCTGATCTCGACCCGTGACGAGGCCGGCGCCGCAGAATACGGCGGAAAAGCGGGCTGGGGAACCGACCTGTATGTTTCCGGCAACTATATGGAGGGCAGTTCATCGGTCACACAGGACAACACCAAGGGCGTTGACAAGGACAGCGGAGTTGAAGACTGCGGAATTTGGACAGATTCTAACATAACAGATGCGGAGAAAACAATACACTTCAGATACCTTGAAGATTACCCTGTCAAAACCGAGAGCGCACAGGACGCTTATAACTCGGTACTGGAGAGCGCAGGTGCAAGTATTGTCAGAGACAGCGTCGATGAACGAATAGTGAATGACGTCCGCAGCGGAAGCTATTCCTGCGGAAACAGAGGCCTTGTTGACACAGTTGAGCAGGCCGGAGGATATCCCACTCTCAGCGGTACAAAGGCCAAGGACAGCGACTATGACGGAATGCCTGATGAGTGGGAGGATAAAATGGGACTTGACAACCAAGACCCATCCGATGCAATCAAATTGGCAGACTCCGGATATCTGAACGTTGAGGAATATGCAAATGCACTGGCGGACGGCTCATTCGAAAGAGATTACGCCTACGACAACGGTGTTCAAAATCTGCCCGAGCCGACCGAACCACCGCGCGATGAAGCGACACCCAGCCCGGCTCCGGAGACCGAGGTCGTATATGAGTGGACTGCAAGCAGCGCAGATAAGGACAAAGCGGCAGGCAGAGAGCTGTTTCCGGGGCTCACGACAATGTTTGCTACCACAGGAGACAAGGGCTTTCCGGAGGATAATATTACCTACTCGGACGGCTCCAGATACACAGCCGGTATCAGCAGCAATGACAACGGCAGCTGGAACAACGAAACCGGGACTTCTTCAGGCGGCACAACTCTTAAATATACCGCTGAAGAAAACGGAATTTTCACGCTCTACACCTATCTTTTGGCAAACAAAACATTCTATGTAACGCGCGAGGGAACAACAGACTATCAAAATGACTACCTCTTTAAGGTAGACTCAGTCGAATCCAACTTTCCGGTTATTTGCAAGGTACCTGTAACAAAAGGAGAGACCTACTACTTTTATGCAGCCGGTTCAAAGGCAAGGTTCCAGGCGGCAAGCTTTGCAAAATACAGCAGTGTATTTGACATTCTGAGCGTTACAAATGTAGGTGAGAGCTACGAATGCCTGATAAGCAAAAACTATGACTACGGCGATTGCACAGCCATACTTGCAGCCTACGGCAGTGACGGAAATCTGGTCACGGTTACCACACAAAATATGCCTGCCGATATTGCTGTAGGTGAGCAGCGCGTCATAACAATGCCGTGTGACGCATCAGCCGATATGATAAACAGTGTCAAAGTCTTTATCTGGAGTGATGAAAACAATATTACTCCCCTCGGCAAGTTTAAAACAACAGAGAATTAAATTTTTTACCAAACAAACCTCCGGCTGTTAAATATCCGGAGGTTTGCTGCTTAATTCGAAAACACAGTCTTGTATCACAGATGTTATCATGATATAATCATATTAAACTTAAAGCTAAGGAGATAAGTACTATGAAACTTAACTGGGGAATTCTCGGAGCAGGCTGGATAGCAGGCGATATGGCGGAGGTATTATATAAATCCGGCCGGCCGGCATACTCAATCGCTAACCGAACAAAGGCAAATGCAGAAAAACTCGCAAAGCAATACGGCATACAAAAGGTATATGACGATCCGGGCGATATATTTAAAGACGAAAACGTGGATGCCATATATATTGCCACACCGCATAACAGACACTTTGAAGCTATAATTCAGGCGCTGAAAAACGGCAAGCACGTCCTTTGCGAAAAGTCTATCACACTCAATATCACACAGCTGCGCGAGGCGGCGGAATTGGCAGAGAAGAACGGACTTGTACTGGCAGAAGCCATGACTGTCTACCATATGCCTCTGTATAAAGAGCTTGCACTAAGACTAAAGCGCGGCGAGTTTGGACGCGTGAACTTTATCAATGTGTTTCACGGCAGCTTTAAGGAATATGATATGTCAAACCGCTTTTTCAGTAAGGCTCTTGCGGGCGGCGCAATACTTGACCTCGGCGTTTACGCCCTGGCTTTTGTACGTCAATTTCTAAACAGCAGCCCCGATATTGTAAAATCAGCAGCCGTCCTTGCTCCGTCAGGAGTTGATGAGCAGGAAAGTATTGTTTTGATGAACAAAGATATGCAAACCGCCTCGATCACACTTTCGCTTCACTCAAAATCCCCGAAATACGGCATTGTATCCTGCGAAAAGGCTTATATAGAGATCTCGGATTATCAGCGTCCTTCGGATGCAAAGATAACCTACTCAGACAGCGGCAGAAGCGAGATAATAAGCGCGGGCGAACACGACAAGGCTCTGCTTTATGAAATACAGGATCTTGAAGCCTCTGTCTCGGGTACAGACTGCACATATCTGAACTATTCGACAGATGTAATGGAGATAATGAGCCGGCTGCGCGATGAATGGGGTGTGATTTACCCCGAAGAGGAGTAAATTTTCGGGATTTATAATATTTTTTATAAAGTCAAACCGATTGTGACAAATTTTTCCTTGTAACTTTATTATAATACTTTCGTAATATATTGTAACACTTACGGAGGTATTAATCATGAAAAACACAAGTCTTGTGCCTGTAGAATCTGCGCCGAAACGCGAGCCTGCGCTCAGACTTTGGGATATCCCGGCGCGGCTTATAGGTATTCTGTTATCCGGAGCTATGCCCGTCAGCGGCCTGGCTCCCTTTGGTCTTTCGTTTTTAACAATTGACAGGCAGTTTTCACTCAAAAGTATAATCAACCTTATCTGTGTAGCTATCGGCTATACCCTGCTTTTTGATTTCTGGCTCTCGGCAAAGTACATAGCAGCCTGTGTACTTTTTGAAATCATTCTTTTTGTTATTGAAAAAAATCAAAAACCATCAATATACTTCATTGCAGGCGCGGCGGGCTGTGCCATGCTGATATGCGAGACAGGCGTACTGCTGCTGCAGGGCTTCACCGTGGCCGGACTAATACTGGCACTGTGTGATACCGTGCTTATGATGGTCGGTTCTTTAGTATTTTCACGCTGCCGCACGGTGCTGCTCGAAAACCGCTTCCTTACCCAAACGCTCTCGGCTGACGAACGGATCAGCCTGTGCGCACTTGCCGGAGTTATACTGCTTAGCGCAGGTGAGCTTACCGTACTGGGACGCTTCAATGTCTCAAACTTTCTGGCATGTGTGCTGCTGGGCGCGGTCGCACTCGGCTCCGGCGGCGTAACACGTTCAGCTTCTATCGGCATATTCATCGGCATAATTCAAGGCCTTAGCGGCGACTTTCCCGAAAGCGTTGCCGTTTTTACCCTGATAGGGCTCACCCTCGGCGCAGCAGCGCAGCTGAACAAAGCTGCCGTATGCCTCTGCCTCTGCCTGTTCGGGTTCGGGATAATGCTGTACGCCGGCTTCCCAATGGGCACAGCACATCTGCCGAACCTCTATGAGCTCGTTCCGGCAGCAGCCGCAGTGTATCTTCTGCCGCGCAGCGCCACACTTTCGGTAGAACGCATACTGAGCTTCTCGGACGACAGCGGAGATGACAACACCCGCTTTAAGGAATATGTTGAGGACAAGCTCGGCTGCATATCCGAGTCATTTATGGAGATCTCGAATATTTTTGACGAGATATCCGAAAAGCCTATCAGCTCAGATATGACAGATATTTCTCTGCTTTTTGACACAGCGGCGGACAGAGTGTGCAAGCAATGCGACAGGGCAGGATACTGCTGGCAGAAAGATTTTAACGCCACATACAACGCCATGTTCAAGTTCCTGGAAATAATGGAAAGAAACGGTGCGCTTCAGCTCACCGACGTACCCAAGAGCTTTGCGGACAAGTGTATACGTCTGCTGCCGCTGGTAGCGGAGATCAACCGTCAGTTTGAAGTGTACAAGGTGAATATAGCCTGGAAAAATAAGCTGCGCGAGAACCGTGAGCTTACAGCAGAGCAGTTCAGAGGTATATCGGAGATAATAAAGAACGCCTCCGAGGAGATCTGCAGTGAAAAGTCCTTTGATATAATGGCGGCGGACGAGATCAAGCAGGCACTTTGCGACATGGGAATAAATGCCGAAAGAGTAGATGTTATCGGCGATAAGAACGGCCGCTACAGCGTTGAGATAAGCATAAACGGCTGCGATGACTTTGAGCTGTGCCGCAAGCGTATCAAGCCGGTAATCAAAAAGATTATGGGTATCAGCGTTGCTACTCCGTACGGTCAGTGCGAGATATCGGACGACGGACGATGCCGTATCTGCTTCTGTCAGCTTGAAGGGTTTGAACCTATCATTGGCTGCGCCGCGCTTGCGGGCGGAGAAGAAAGCGGAGACAAAAGCTATGTTAAATATCTGCCCGGAGGGAAAATGGTCATAACTATCAGCGACGGCATGGGCAAGGGACACAGCGCTGCCCGTGAGAGCGATACTATAATCAGGCTGCTCGGCAGCTTTTTAGAGGCGGGCTTTGACAAGGGCGCTGCGGTCAAGCTTATAAACTCGGTAATGGTCATGCGCTCCGCCCGGGACGCGTTCGCAACCATAGACATGTGCGTAATAGACCTATACACCGGTCAGATCGAATTCATAAAGAACGGCGCCGAAGCAAGCTATATCAAGCGCAGCGACTACACCGAGGCTGTGCGTTCTGCTTCGCTGCCAATAGGCATTATCTCGATAAACGATATCGAAACGTTCTCTCAAAGTCTCAGCGACGGCTCCTTGGTAGTCATGATGAGCGACGGCGTTATCACCTCACAAGACGACAGCAATATTCGTAATCTTATAGAACGCGCAAGTATGCAAACACCGCCGGACAAACTGGCACAGCTTATCCTCAGTGAGGCCGTGGCAAACAATCGTGCTCAGGGTATCGAAAACGATGACATGACTGTCGTCTGCATAAAGCTCGCTGTTCCCGGAGCCGCACAAAAGCACGGCAAGACAATGAAAGCGGCTGCGCTTTAGCACATGCCGCTTTTGGTCAAATCAATCAATAAAGCCGAAAACTTTCTTACATCCACCGCCCTCTCGGTATGCAGCGGTAGCTTGCCCGGCGAGGTCAGAATGTAGAAATCATCTTCGGAAAAATCACTTCTTTTCAGATATTCACGAGCCCTGCGGATAATCTCTGAATAGTCGCCGTACTCTGAGTTCTTCTGCTTTCTCATCAGATAGTTCAGTGCGAACGCCGCATTGGCAGTCTGTGCCGCGGCTGCGTAATCGCTGCTTTCATACGGCGTTGTGATAGAGCCATCGCTGCGCACACAGCACATAAGCACTGCCAGCGTCTGTCTGATCATTTCAGCAGTCCTGCTGCGGCTCGGCACAGAGTCTTCAAGTGTCAGCAGTTTTCCTCTGATACCTTTGTCGTAATTATATCTCAGACTTAATTTTATCGGAGTGCGGTCGTACTCACGGCCGCCGCTCGTCTCAAACTGCATAAAGCAGCTGTTATCCGGACTTAACACCCCATACTCCAGTGAAACCTTGGAGGCAATGCTTTTTAACTTTATCACAGAGCTCTCATCAAGATCTCCTGAGCGTATCATATCATAGATTTGTCCTATCACCATTCCGCCAAACGCCTTATGTATATTCGTGCTGCTGCCGACCTCTTCAAATCTGTCAATCAGAACTGTCTCCTCATAGCCGCCGTCCGCACTGAGATAAAACTCCTCCGGATACTCGGTCTCGGTGGCGATCGCCAGCGTTATCGGCTTTTGTGAAGTATATTTTTTAAGAATAAACGGAGTTTTGTAAAACGCTCCGGCCGCAGCCTCGCTTATCTTTAAATTTTCAAGGCTCCGGCCGCACACCATTGACAGGAAAACCTCTATCCTGCGACTGTCTGTAAATCCCGGAATTATATGGCAGAAATGACCGCCGCAGCTCTCGGCGATCTGTCTTAAGCCGTCGTCATATATCGGTTCGCCTATATTGACTATATTAAAATTATCCAAATCCTCAGGGAAGATATCCTGCTGATCTATCAGTGCGCCGCGGTCGGTGATGCAGACAATGGCAGCATGTTTTTCCGCCGCAGCAGCAACCGCTCTGTTAAAAACTTCCGCTGAAAGCCTGCCGTCAGCTCTGCTGCCAGATTCAAGCCATTCTCTGAGCTCTTTAACATTTTTATACACAGGTGTTATGAACTCCTCTGAATAGCTCTCGCCGGCTGACGTGAACACCATAAGCGAGCTCCTGTTATCCTGCACCTCGGCAAATATACCGGCAATCCCGCCGACCGCCCCATCGCTGAAATTCTCAGAATCGAGCAGATACACAACATCCCGCACATAATCATTTTGGTTAAAGCTGGGAGGTGTAATATTATACAGGCACACGTAGCCGCGCGGAGATTTTGGGCATATGTAACCGACATTTTCACCGGTCTCTTTACCGCTTACTTTAAACTCAAAAAAGCGTCTGGAATCAATATCCGTCCGCAGCTCTGTATAATTCCCGTTATTTTTGACCTCGCACATATGTGAGGTTGAAGCAAGGCTGCCCCCGTGCTTTAGCTCTGCGCACACAGAGATGCTGACCTCTGCCTCTGTCTCATCGGCATAATCAAATTTTGATTTTGTATAAAGGGGTACCTTTAATATCCAGCCATCTTTATAACTATCCATAAATGCGACCGAACTTATTATCACTGAAAAATTTGCGCTGAGTGCCGGAACTCCCCTGAAGCCCAGCAGATAATTATCTCTTCCGGTCTGCACAACACTGACATGAGGACCATATACATGATACCTGTGTTCCGAGATTATACTGCGTCCGCTAAAACCTCCGCCTTTAACCTCAAATCCGGTTATAGACGAACCCTCGGGCAGACTGAAATACAGCTCAGCATCGTAAAGCCTTGAGCTGTCAGGTTTCCTGACCGACGTCTTTATCACAAATTCATGCCTTAGGCTGACAAAGCCTCCGGGCGCAGTCTCCGCTTCAATATTGATTTTATTGATATCAAACTTAACTGTCATAATTATTATTCCGCATCGTCCAAAAACAGCTCCCTTGTATACGGCAGTGTCAAGATCCAATCGCAGTATTCATGCCATTCGGCCAGCTTATGGTTCCGCCTCGCATAATACATATTGAGCAGGTTCTCATAATTCATGGTGACCGTCCGCTTTTGGTTATAGCTCGACGGCAGCAGCTGTATGATATCATACCAGTCATCATGGCTCTTTGATTCGATATACCTCTGGCGTTTCAGCTCAATGACCCCGATGTATGCGTCAAACGCCTCGCGTGCTGAGCCGCTTAAACGTTCACAAGAAAAATCCTCTGCCTCTATCGGCTTTGAATGTATCTTGTGCATTGTGCTGGTCGAATTTGCCACCGTACCCACCTTGTAGGTATCAAACTCTTTCCACCAATAAAGCGGAGCGGTTATATCGGCACTGACCATTATCTGACGTATAAATTTGCGATGATCGCTTCCTGCGCGGCACAGCCTCACGGCGAGGCTCAAGTCATTCGGACCCAAAATATATTCACCCTCACCGTTATAACCGCTATCGCTTCTGCTCCAACTGGACATAGGATTCCGCGCTCCGCGCATTGCCCCCTCTAAATTCATGACCTGTGCTTTTTCTATTTTTATCATTAGCTTTTCCTCAAAGATTAAATATCAAGATTTATGACCGAAGCTGCACGCTCCTCGATAAAGCGGCGGCGCGGCTCAACCTTATCACCCATAAGTATCGTGAATGTCTCATCTGCCTGCTGTGCATCCTCCAAATCGACCCTCAGCATTATGCGTGTCTCCGGATTCATAGTCGTCTCCCAAAGCTGCTCCGGATTCATCTCGCCCAAACCCTTGTATCTTTGCACCGTTGGAGCTTTACCGTCTCCGAATTCTGCCAGCAGCTCTTTGAGCTCATCATCGGAATACGCATACTTCTCGACCTTACCGCGTGACACCTTAAACAGCGGCGGCTGTGCGATATATACATGCCCGTCCTCGATAAGCGGACGCATATATCTAAAGAAAAATGTGAGCAGCAGAGTTCTTATGTGCGCTCCGTCAACATCCGCATCGGCCATAATGACCACCTTGCCGTAACGCAGACGGCTGAGGTCAAAATCATCTCCAATGCCGGCGCCCAGCGCGGTTATGACAGGGGTTAGCTTATCGTTGCCGTATATCTTGTCTATCCTTGCCTTTTCAACATTCAGCATCTTTCCCCAGAGCGGCAAAATCGCCTGGAACCGTCTGTCTCTGCCTTGCTTGGCAGAGCCGCCCGCCGAGTCTCCCTCGACGATATATATCTCGGTGTAGGTATTGTCTCTGTCTGAACAGTCCGCAAGCTTGCCCGGCAGTGAGCTGCTCTCCAGCGCAGACTTTCGCCGCGTGCTCTCTCTTGCTCTCTTGGCTGCCTCGCGTGCTCTGGAGGCGGTCATTGCCTTATCAACAACTATCTTAGCCGTAGCAGGGTTCTCGTCAAAGAACTCACCGAGCTTCTCCGTCACCATCTTTTCGACCACTGCTCTCATCTCGCTGTTTCCAAGCTTGGTCTTTGTCTGGCCCTCAAACTGCGCCTCGGTCACCTTGACGCTGATTACACACGAGAGACCCTCACGCGTGTCCTCGCCTTTAAGATTCGGATCACCCTCCTTGAGCATTCCCGTCTTTTTGGCATAGTCGTTAATGACCTTTGTCAGCGCAGACTTAAAGCCTGTCTCATGCGTTCCGCCCTCAGTCGTGTTTATATTGTTAGCAAAGCTGATTATCATCTCATTATAGCCGTCGTTATACTGCATTGCGACCTCGGCCTCACAGGTCTCACGGACGGCATTTACATATATTACCTCAGGGTGCAGCGGCTCCTTGTTGCGGTTTAAATACTCTACAAACTCTTTTATTCCGCCGTCATACTTCAGCGTTACGCTGCGATTATCCTCAGGAGCAGTGCTTCTGTTATCAATCAGTGTTATGCTTATGCCGGCATTTAAAAATGCTTGCTCACGCAGCCTCCTGCGCAGTACGTCATAGTCATAAACCAAGTCCTCAAATATCTCTGCGTCCGGCTTAAAGTGAACACGTGTTCCCGTCTCGGATGTCTCACCGATCTGCCTGAGCGGCCCCATACTCTTTCCGCGCTGATACTTCTGTTCAAATATATGCTCGCCGTTCTTTATAGTTACCTCAAGGAACTCGGACAGCGCATTTACGACCGATGCGCCCACTCCGTGAAGTCCGCCCGAAACCTTATACACTCCGCCGCCGAACTTTCCGCCGGCATGAAGCTGCGTGAATACGACTTCAACTGCGGGAATTCCCATTTTAGGGTGGATACCCGTCGGTATTCCTCTTCCGTTATCGGTAACGGTTATCGAATTATCCTCTTCTATCTCAACTACGATATCAGTACAAAATCCCGCCAGCGCCTCATCTATCGAATTGTCAACGATCTCGTAAACAAGGTGATGAAGTCCGCGTGATGTAGTTGATCCGATATACATTCCCGGCCGTTTTCTAACCGCTTCAAGCCCCTCCAATACCTGGATCTGGCTCTCATCATATTCTTTCTCAACCGGTACGCTTGTTATATGTTCTTCTTGCATAATTAAATCATTGCCTTTCTGTCCGCTTGAAATTTATACCGTCGGCGGCGAACTTTCGCCGATCACTTGCTTCTAATACACGGAATAACCCTCCAAGCTCCTGAGCCTGCGGATCCTTCCGGCAATCGCCCTTGATGATATATTTGTAATATAAACGCAAGTCACGCCGTCTCTCTCACAGACTATCACAGACTTCGGAATATCCTCTGCCACACTCCTGACCTCGCCGCGTCTCTGCGCCTGCTTTAAAAAATCTCTGGAAATCTTAGCAACTGTTATGTTATCCATATCCAGCACCGCTGTGATATCCTCTGTATCCACGGTCGTATTCTTGCCTATGTGCAGGTACATAAGTTATCCTCTCATTCATTTTTCATATTCGGCGGCTCTGTGTACGCATGTCCGTCCGATACATAAATTTTAACTGCATCGGCGCCGCCCAGACCCGCATTCTCGGAAAATTCGTCAATATCGGTGCAGGTTATGACTATCTGGATATCCTTTATGTTTGCAGCCACGAAGCTGCGCCGTTTTCTGTCAAGCTCACTCATTATATCGTCAAGCAGCAGCACAGGCGTTTCATTTATCTCCTCGCGGATAAGGCTGACCTCCGCCAGCTTCTCCACGAGCGCAATCGTCTTCTGCTGTCCCTGTGATGCAAACGCACGGGCGTCAGCACCGTTTATCTCATACAAGATATCCTCACGGTGGGGGCTTATTACACTTTCTCCGGTTTCAAGCTCCCTTGGCTCTGCTGCGCTCAGCTTCTCACTGAACGCTTCTGCAATATCAGCGTTCGTCAGCTCCGTCTCTGTACTCAGCATACCTATCGCCGATTTGTATTTCATTCTAAGCTCCTCGCTGCCGGAGGAAATTTCGTGCTGTATCTCACCCGCAAGCCTTTCGATACGCTTTATAAAATCCAGACGGTAAGAGATCAGCTCTGCGGAAAGCGCGGTCAGCTTCTCGTTCATAACATCCAGCATAATTCTGTTCGGCGACTGCATTTTAAGCAGTGCGTTCTTGCTCTCCACAACTCTTTTAAGCGCGGTCAGGGCACTGAAATATCCCGGCCTCAGCTGGCTTATCAGCATATCAAGATTCCTGCGTCTGCCCTTTGGCCCGTCCTTGACCAGCCTTAAAAGCTCCGGCCCGAAATACACTACGTTAAAGCGTCCCAGCAGCTCGCTGCTCTTTTTTACCGGCAGGTCGTTATATATTATTGACTTGCGTCTGCCCCTAAAAACCTCTATTTCAAAAAAACTTTCACTGCCGTAGGCCGAAAACTCCATGTATATCCTGGCCGAATCCTCGCCCCGCCTGATCAGCTCGGCATCCTTTGAAGTCCTGTTCGACTTGCCCATTGAGAACATATGCACCGCTTCCAGGATATTGGTCTTGCCCTGCGCGTTGTCACCATATATGACATTGACTCCGCTGCCGAACTCTATCTCCTGCTCAGAATAGTTCCTGAAATTTAAAAGCTTGAGCTTTTTGACCTGCATGATATCAGCTGTAGTTCCTTAGCACTATCGGCAGGATCATGTACATATAATCATCGCCCTCTACCGGGGTGATAACCAGCGGGTTGACGCTTTTATTGAACTTCATCATTATATAGTCGTCCTTAATCACGCTGAACACATCCTGAAGATAGCGGTTGTAAAAGCCGATAGTCAGATCTGCACCCGGGGGCGTGTCGATACTGATATTGTCATCAACACTTCCCGCGGTTGTTGTGCATGAAACATTGATGTTTGCATCTGTTATTTTGAGCTTTATCGGCCCCTTGACAAGCTCATTCAGGATAATCAGCGAAGCGCGTCTGACCGAGTCCGCAATATCACGCACCGCGCAGTTGAGCTCAAGCTCATACGAATCCGGTATTATCCTTTCAAAGTTTGTAAAGCTGCCGTCTATCAGACGCGTTACCAGCATATATCCGCCGATGCTGAACAGCGCATGGCTGGCTGCTGCCACTATCCTGACATCGTCATCTGACTCACCGATTATCTTCGCCAGCTCAACCAATGATTTTTCGGGGATAATCATATCTTTTTCCGCAAAATCACCGCTTATTTTTACATTTCTCTGCGCTATCCTATAGCCGTCAAGCGCGGTCATCGAAAGCTTTCCCGGCCTTATCCTGAGCAGAGAACCCATTCTGGTAGGGTCGTTGTCAGTCTTGGCTGCGGCAAAACTTGTCATCTCTATCATGTTCTTGAGTACGCCGGCCGGCAGCACAACAGAATAATTTTCCTCAACGCCCGGCAGGTCAGGAAACTCCTCCGCGTTTATGCCGGGTATATCAAACCGTGCATGTCCGCTCTTTATCGTAGTCATCAGGTTATCGCCGGTCTCTAAGGATATTTCCGGCTCTGACGCTGCTGCCATGATCCTTACAAACAGCTTGGCATCAAGAACAACCTCTCCGCCGCTGCTGACATCGGCATCAATAGCTGTCTCTATACCGATCTCCAGATCATTTCCTCTCAGAGTAACCTTTCCGCTCTCATCTGCTTTTATATATATGCCCTCAAGCGCCGCAATGCTTGAACGCTGAGACACCGCTCTTGATACGATCACCACTGCTGAATTCAGCGTGTCTCTGTTACAAATAAACTTCATAAAATTCCGCTCTGCCTTTCCGCCCGCCGCCGAAAATGCGGAGGACATCTTAATTTATTTATATCTATATAATTATACCATAGCAAAGCTCATAAATCAACAGTTTTTTGTGCATTCCTCAAGCGGCTCAAAGACAAAAAAGCGTCTTGACTCAAACGCTTTAGCTTGGTATAATCAAGACGGTGGTAATTATGGAGAATTCAAGAATTATAATAATCGATTGTGCTGCATCCGCCGCACGCTTCACCAAAGACTGCCTGTCCGCGCTGCGTTACGAGTGCGATATAGAGACACGCGCCGCGAGAGCTCTGGACATGGCGCTCAGCGGCGAATATGTCTGTGTCATACTCGAGACCGTTATCGGCAATACCGACGGCTTTAAGCTGTGCGCCGATATACGCGGCTCTTCCGGCATACCAATAATATTTATATCCTCAGACAGCAGCGACGCCTCCAAGGTACGCGCATTCAGCGCGGGCGGCGACGACTATATCACAAAGCCGTTTTCCATATCCGAGACCGTGGCGCGTATAGGCCGGCACATTGCGCGTTACCTGCAATCAAACACCGCACAGCGCAGCGGACGCACCGTAAAAATACGCGGCCTTGAGATAAACAAAGACTCTCACCGCGTGTTTGTTGACGGCAAAGAGGTGTTCATGCCCGTCAAGGAATACGAACTGCTGCTGTTTCTGGCCGAGAACCCCAACATGGTGTTCAGCAAGGAACATCTGCTTGACAGAGTTTGGGGAATCGACGCGGTCGGAGATTCATCGACCGTGACGGTCCACATACAGCGTATCCGCGAAAAAATTGAGACAAACGCTTCATATATCGAAACCGTTTGGGGCGCGGGCTACCGCATGAATTCAAATTAATAAAACAGACCCGCAGACTTAATTAAGTCCCGGGTCTGTTTTTAATCATCATCCTTTACCATTCTGCGGATAAGCATCAGCGACACCGCACCGACTCCGACAATCCAAACCATGTAACGCCTGACCTCGTTTTTAATATTCTCATCAACGCCGGGTATGAACGAACCCCCCACGACAATGACAACGAGCAGGAACCACACAGCCGCAATAATATAAAACGTCTTTCTCTTCATGTATAGCCCGCCTCCAATTTTAAACCTATGGCTGTTTGTATTACCTATTTTAACACAAACTTCGGCGCATTACAAGAGTTAATTTCGGTTCAGCCGATAAAGCCGTACGGAGGCAGCATATGACACAGCCGTAATCACCGCACTGAAAATCATCGCCGCAGCTGCTGTCCAAAGCGGGAAAGCAGCGGCAATACTCTGCGGCTCCCCCACGCTCACTGCGCCTGCCGCCGCAAACGCTACCGCTATGCCGAGAACATAAATCATCCTCGCCTTTTCCACACCCTTAAAGAATGCAAACGGCATCGTAAGGCATGGTGAAACAAGTCCCGCACACACCACAAAAGTCCCGTACACCACGGTTTCGGCATAATCTCCCCCGCCTCCAAAGTGCATAAAGATCATTCTAAGGCACACACCGCACAGCGTAAACCCAAGCGTAAGTATCAGCATAACCGCATACTTTGCCGAAACTATCGTGCGGGCCCGAAGCGGCATAAATTTCAGATATTCACTGAACCTGCTGCGTTCGTCATAAGAGATAAGAGAAGTCGCACTCGACCCTGCCACCGTTACGGCCGTGAAGATAAAAAGCCAGTTGCCTGTATACGCACCGCATATCAGCATTACAGCGCACACCGTAAGCGTCAGCCTAAAATACTTCTTTAAAACACACCATTCCTTCAGCAGCAAACCTTTCATTTCTGTCCCTCCTTTTCCGCACTGTTGATCATAATAACAAACAGCTCTTCAAGGCTCACCGGTGAAACCTCTGTGCCTCTCGGAAGCTTTTTTCTGTCCGCCAATGCTTCAACACCAAACTCCGTGCTTCTAAATCCTGCAACAGCACCACCGAGCTCATTCAACCTGCCGCGCAGGCAGCGCAGTATACCATAGCGCTCAAGCAGACGGTCTTTTTCATCATGCAGAATAACCTGCCCGTTTTTAATAAAGCAAATATAATCACACAGCCTTTCCAAATCGGTGACGATATGCGATGATATCAAAACGCCGCGGCTTTCATCACGGGTAAAATCAAACAAAAGCTCCACCACCCTGTCACGCACCGCCGGGTCAAGCCCGTTCATAGGCTCGTCAAGCAGCAGCAGGCGCGGCCTGTGTCCAAGCGCAGCCGCAATTTTCAGCTTCATCTTATTGCCGGACGACATCTCTGCATATTCCTTGTCCTGCGGCACATCAAGAAGTCTGCATATGCGCTCAAATTCTCCGCTGTCCCAGTTTTTGAATATTCCGGACATCATCCTATCGACCAGACCGGCTGTCAAAGGATCCGGAAATCCCGAATCATCGGCAACCAATCCGATCTCTTCCTTGAGACTGCCGAGCTGCGCACTATCTCTGCCAAGTACACAGCACTCTCCGCCGTCACGCTTTATACAGCCCGAGACCAGCTTTATCAGGGTGCTCTTTCCGGCTCCGTTCTCCGCGATCAGTCCCGTAACACACCCCTCGGGCAGGCTGATACTCAAAGGCCCCAGTCTAAAGCCATCATATACCTTTAAAATATTATCAGCTTCAATTAAGTTCATGATTTTTCCTCCTAAATTAATCATCTTCATACATCAGACCAAGCAGCTCAAACACCTCATCACGGCTTATACCGCACTCAGAGGCAATTCTCACCGCTTCGCCGAGGCTCTGCTCCAGCCTCCTCAGCGTCTCCTCGCGCACAAGCTCATTGCTGCGCGGTGCAACATAGCTGCCCTTTCCTCCGACTGTGTATATAAATCCCTCCTTTTCAAGCTCCTCATAAGCTCTCTTTGTGGTTATAACACTTATCCTAAGCGATTTTGCCATACCCCGTATCGACGGCAGGGCTTCATCCGCCTGCAGCTCGCCGCTCAATATCTGCTGCTTTATCTGACTGTAAATCTGATCGTATATCGGTGTACCGCTCCTATTGTCAATATAAATCTCCACGCACACGCCTCCCTCACTGTACATATCATTATATATACAGTATACACACTATGCACACAATTGTCAATAGCAAATCAAAAATTTTTACACAAAAATTATCCGCAGCGCGGATAAACACTTGAATTGGGCATAGTGTTATGTTATAATTATTTGATAATGACTGAAAATACTTTTGAACTTTATTTTGGAGGTTTAACACACATGAAGGAACAGCTAAACGCTATAAAGGCGCAGGCGGAAGCAGAGCTTGCCAAGTCTGACGCACTTGACGCCCTTGAAGCGCTCAGGATCAAATATTTAGGCAAAAAGGGCGAGCTGACCGCGATTATGAAAGGCATGGGAAAGCTGCCGCCTGAGCAGCGCCCTGTTATCGGACAGCTGGCAAACGAAGTCAGGACGTCAATTGAGAGCTTGCTGGAACAGAAAAAACAGACGCTTTCTTCACTTGAAAAGGAACGCCGTCTTGCCGCAGAGGCAATCGACATAAATCTGCCGGGCAAGCGTCCGGTTCTCGGCAAAAAGCACCCGCTGACCACCGTACTCGACGACCTTAAAGACATATTTATCGGCATGGGCTTTTCTATTGAAGAAGGTCCGGAGGTCGAGCTTGATTACTATAATTTTGAGGCGCTCAATATCCCCAAGGATCATCCCGCGCGTGATACTCAGGACACGTTCTATATTGATGAGAACGTTGTGCTCAGAACTCAGACGTCACCGGTACAGGTCAGGGTCATGGAAAAGCAGAAACCGCCTATCAGAGTCATTGCACCGGGCAAGGTTTTCAGAAGCGACACGGTTGACGCTACGCATTCACCGGTATTCCACCAGATCGAGGGTCTGGTGGTTGACAAGGGGATCACCATGGCGGACCTCAAGGGTACTCTGGAAGTATTTGTCAAGAAGCTCTACGGAGATGACACAAGGCTGCGGTTCAGACCTCATCACTTTCCGTTCACCGAACCCAGCGCAGAGGTTGATATTTCCTGCTTCGGCTGCGGCGGCAAGGGCTGCCGTATCTGCAAGGGCGAGGGCTGGATAGAAATTCTCGGCTGCGGTATGGTACACCCAAAGGTTTTAAAGAACTGCGATATCGACCCCGATATCTATTCGGGCTTTGCTTTTGGCATCGGCCTTGAACGCATTACCATGTTCCGCTACGGGATCGACGATTTAAGATTGTTCTTTGAGAACGATATAGGCTTTTTAAAGCAATTCTAAACGGCATCGATCATGTACGGAAAAAAATTTCAGTATTTAAAACCGGCAGTACAGCCGCGCAGGATCGCGGTAATCGGCTTTTCTGGCAGCGGTAAATCTACGCTGGCAATCCGCCTCGGCAGCATACTCGGTGTTCCGCCCGTCCATCTCGACTCACTGTTCTGGCTTCCGGGCTGGAGGGCAGACAGCAGAGAAAATATGAGAGAAAAGCTTAAGCCGGAACTTGAAAAGCCACGCTGGATCATTGAGGGTAATTACACCAATGTGCTTTATGACGAGCGGCTGAATTTAGCTGATACAATAATCATGATGGACATAAACCGCTTTGTCTGCTTTAAGAACTGCATAAAACGGCGGATAATGTACAGTAAACAAACCAGACCGGACATGACCGATGGCTGCGACGAGAAGCTGGACTTTGAATTTGCATTTTGGGTGCTCTGCAAGGGACGCAAAGGCAGAAAATCCAAATATGAGAAGCTAAGCAGCTTCAGCGATAAGAATATTTACATTTTCCGCAGCCGCAGGCAGGCGGAGAAATATATAAAGGATATAAAACTATTAAAGAGTAGGAATGATATAAAATGAATTTACCGATTTCATGGCTTAAAGATTATATGAATACAGACGGCATAACCGACAGCGAGTTTGCCGACAAAATGACGATGAGCGGGTCTATTGTAGAAAAGATAACAAACCCCGCAAGTGAGTTTAAAAACGTCGTTACCGGAAAAATACTTAAAATAGAAAAGCACCCGGACGCTGACAAGCTGGTAGTCTGTCAGGTTGACACCGGCGAAACTGAACCCATACAGATAGTCACGGGCGCAAAGAACGTGTTTGAGGGTGCTGTCGTCCCGGTCGCCAAGCACAAAAGCCTGCTTCCCGGCGGAGTTAAGATAACAAAGGGCAAGCTGCGCGGAGTGGAGAGCTTTGGCATGATGTGCTCGACCGATGAGCTTGGAATATCCGATGAACGCGCGACCGGAATACTTATCCTGCCCGACAATACACCTGTCGGTGAGGATATTGTAAAAACACTCGGCCTTGACGAAAGCGTTGCGGAGTTTGAAATAACCTCCAACCGCCCTGACTGCATGAGTATCATCGGACTTGCACGTGAGGCGGCCGCTACCTTTAACAGAGAGCTCCGCATACCTGAGATCAATGTTAAAGAAAACAACGAGGACGTGAAAGACTACGCCGCCGTTGAGATTGCCGACAACGAGACGTGCTCGAGATTTACCGCCAGGGTCGTCAAAAACATTAAGATAGCGCCCTCGCCCGAGTGGATTAAGAGACGGCTCAAAGCCTGCGGTATCCGCGCGATAAATAACGTAGTCGATATCACAAACTATATCATGCTTGAATACGGCCAGCCGATGCACGCATACGACCTTGACCATGTCGAGGGAAGAAAAATAATCGTGCGCCGCGCGGCGGAGGGAGAACAGCTGGAGACGCTTGACGACCAGCCCAGAACCTTAAGCCACGATATGATAGCTATCTCCGACACAAAGCGCGCCATCGGCGTTGCGGGCGTAATGGGCGGAGCTAACTCCGAGGTCACTGACGACACGGTAACCGTCCTGTTTGAAAGCGCGAATTTCAACGCCGTACTCGTAAGGCGCGGCGCCAAGGCCTTAGGCATGCGCACAGATGCTTCCGCGCTGTTTGAAAAGGGCTTGGATCCGGAAAACTGCATGGACGCGGTCAATCGTGCATGCGAGTTGTTGCAGAATATATGCCCGGGCTGTGAGGTAATCGGCGGAATTATAGATGTGTACCCAAACAAGAAGCAGCCGCTTGTGCTGCCGTTTGAGCCGGACAAGATGAACCGCTTCCTTGGCACGGATATACCAAGCGGCGACATGGCAGATTACCTTTCGCGCCTTGGCTTTAAGGTCGACACAAGCAGCATGAACGTAACTGTTCCGACATTCAGAGGCGATATAGAATCCATGGCTGATATCTCTGAGGAGGTCGCACGTCTCTACGGCTATGACAACCTGCCCACAACAATGATGAAAGGCAGAGTGGTTGTCGGCGGCAAGAGCTTTAAGCAGAAAATTGAAGACAGAATAAAAGACCTGCTGACTGCATATGGTTTGTATGAGACTATGACATATTCATTCATAGACCCCAAGGAATTTGAAATGACGCGTGTGCCGAGCGATAACACGGTCAAGATACTTAATCCCCTTGGCGAAGAGAACAGCGTGATGAGAACGTCAATGCTCTCATCGGTCATTAAGACGCTGAAAACAAACTATAACCGCCGCGCAGCGTCGGCAAAGATTTTTGAGCTGGGCACTATATACCTGCCCTGCGGCGAGGTTCTTCCCGATGAACGCCAGGTCGCTGCGATCGGTATGTACGGCGCGGACGTTGACTTTTTCGCTCTCAAGGGAGTTGTTCAGGGCTTGCTTGAGGGTTTGGGAATAACCAACTGCTCACTGACTGCCGAGCGCGAAAACGCTTCGTATCACCCGGGACGCTGCGCCATGGTAAGCATACGGGGTGAAAAGCTCGGATACCTCGGACAGGTTCATCCGTCCGTTGCCGAGGAGTTCAAGGTTGATACAGAGCTTTACTGTGCAGAGCTTGACTTTTCGGTACTTCTAAAATATGCAACATTTGACAGAGCCTTTAAGCCGCTGCCGAGATTCCCTGCCTCCGCACGTGATTTGGCAGTCGTTATAGACAAGGCTTTAAGCGTTGGCGAAATCGAGCGCATAATCTCATCAAGCGGCGGCAAGTTCCTCGAAAGTTATGAGCTGTTCGACGTGTACGAGGGCGCCCAGGTCGGCAAGGGCAAAAAAAGCGCTGCGTATTCGCTTACATTCAGAGCCGCCGACAAAACGCTGACGGACAGCGAGATCAACGAGGCTATGGACAATATCTTAGGCAATCTCAAGCGTGAACTGGGTGCAGAGCTGAGATAGATAATAATCATTCAAAGGAAGGTGAATAAAAATGGAAAACCAAGAAACTATGAAATTCGAGGTCGATACCGAACGTCCCGAACCAAAAAAGATCATCATGTCGGTATATGCGGCACTTATGGAAAAGGGCTACAATCCTATAAACCAAATCGTGGGTTACATTCTCTCGGGCGATCCGTCATATATCACGTCATATAACGGAGCCAGAAGCCTGGTCAGAAAGGTGGAGCGCGACGAGATCCTTGAAGAGCTGACGTCGTTCTATGTAAACCACGCAGACAATCAAACATCATAGTTATATTTTGCGCCCCTTTGCGGGGCGCATTAGTTTTAAAAACACACGGAGGTATATTTATGAAATATTATACTAAAAGAGTTTTGTGCGTACTGCTCATACTGGCTCTGGCTGCCGCGCTCTGCTCCTGCGGTAGTGCTTCTTTGGATTATGCAGACAACGGCAATTGGGCATATGCCGGAGGCAGTGATGTAAAGGACGCAGACTTGTTCATAATCTGTCCGACAGTTGACCTCGGCGACGAAAACAGATTTAATATGAGCCTTGATGACACAAAAACCAAGGAATCATTTGTGGGCGCGCTTAACATGGAGCTTGGCATCTACAACGGCAGCTGCAATGTTTATGCTCCGTTTTACAGGCAGATGACGCTGAACGGTTACGGCTCCGAAAACGAAGAAGAATATATAAATATCGCATATGAGGACGTAAAAAATGCTTTCTGTTACTATATAGAGAACCTCAGCGGCGGCCGGCCGTTTGTCTTGGCGGGATTTTCGCAGGGGTCACAGCTGGCGCTTATGCTGATGAAAGATCTGTTTGACGAACCCGAGTATTCGGAAAAGCTGATAGCGGCCTATCTTATCGGCTGGCGCGTAACCGACTCTGACCTCAGTGAGGCTCCATGGCTTAAAATGGCAGAGGGCGAGGGCGACACAGGCTGTATAATCTCGTTCAGCAGCGAAGCGGAAAATATTACATCATCATTCATTGTGCCGGAGGGTACAAAGACTTATGCCATAAACCCTCTCAACTGGAAAACGGACTCAACCCCGGCTTCTGCGTCAGAAAACAAAGGAGCCTGCTTCACCAATTATTCCGGAGAAATAAAGCAGGAAATACCCGGGCTGACCGGCGCGTATATCGACCCGGAACGCGGTACGCTGAAAGTTACGGATGTTTCCCCCGAGGAATATCCGCCGTCACTTTCACTGTTCGGCGAGGGCGAATACCATGTATACGACTATCAGTTTTTCTATAGAAATCTGCAGGAGAATGTCGGCCTGCGCGTTAAAAACTATATAGAAAATATTGAAAATTAATACTTGACAAGCATGGAGAACTATTATATAATATAAAAATGTGAATGCCGATATAGCTCAGTAGGTAGAGCGATTCACTCGTAATGAATAGGTCAGCGGTTCGAATCCGCTTATCGGCTCCATGCTTACATGCCGGAAATACGCTGTTTTCGGTATAAATAGAACCGCTCCTTAAGGGGCGGTTTTTTTATACCGAACCTTGTAAACTCCGGCCTTTGCTCTGTCAAACACCGCGCTTGTCATATCTGATTTGATCCCGCTCGCTATGCCGGCCGCTTCCTGTGTGAGTTCGTCTGTCATCGCCTGTATTGCCTTGTCTCCCCAACCTTTTTGATAATGCTTCTACGCTCATTTTTAAGCCTCCTTTACTTTTAATTTGTTTGGTTGATTTATATTATGGCGTTATTATAGTACTCGTACACCTATATATCAATATTCAAACACACTCAACATTATATGCTTTTCCTAATTGTACACCAAATAGATATGTATTATGCTATCTAAGCAGCAAGGAAACAGCGGCGGTTGTTTCTCACTCCCGAATAACGGGAGTGACGTACTATAAATTTAGATTAAATAATTGGATTGCTGATTATGATTGTAATTCTGGATATTTTAAGGTACATAAAGAGATAGCCGCCCTCTGATACAGGACGACTATCTTAGTTTTTGTTCATATCGGGGAAACAATTGTT
>DXIJ01000060.1 GCA_019112945.1 Candidatus Monoglobus merdigallinarum
TTTAAACATGTCCGAGATTCTTTGGTCTATCTCCGAGAGTTCGTTTTCCAAATTTTTGATCTGGCTTGAATATATGTCGATATCCTCTTTTAGCTTTGTGAGCGCGGCGCGTTTATTATCAA
Organism: Candidatus Monoglobus merdigallinarum; assembly: GCA_019112945.1. GTDB lineage: Bacteria > Bacillota > Clostridia > Monoglobales > Monoglobaceae > Monoglobus > Monoglobus merdigallinarum. Next base: position 123 of record DXIJ01000060.1, read on the forward strand.
TATTAACGACTGAAACATTTATCTCAAGCTCTTTCATTTCATCACGCAGCACAAGGAACTTTTTGGCCTTTTCGGACTGTCTTTTAAGAGGTTCAAGCTGTTTTGTAAGCTCGCTTAAAATATCATTCACACGGCAAATGTTATCGTTTGTATGAGAAAGCTTTCTTTCAGCTTCTATCTTGCGGTATTTGTATTTGGATATACCCGAAGCTTCTTCAAAGATCTGCCGCCTGTCTTCTGATTTTGTGCTGAGTATGCTGTCGATCTGTCCCTGTCCGACCATAGAATAGCCGTCGCGGCCGAGCCCCGTATCCATAAACAGTTCGTGCACGTCTTTTAGGCGGCACAGAGTTTTGTTTATATAATATTCGCTCTCGCCGCTGCGGTACAGCCGTCTTGTAACGCTGACTTCGGGAAACTCAATATCAAATATATTATCCTGATTATTTAAATGCAGTGTGACTTCTGCAAAGCCCAGGGCTTTGCGGCTTTCGGTACCGGCAAAAATAACGTCCTCCATCTTGCTGCCGCGCAGAGATTTTATGCTCTGCTCGCCCATGACCCATCTTATCGCATCGGAAATATTGCTTTTTCCCGAGCCGTTCGGGCCGACGATCGCGGTAATACCCGAGTTAAAATCCAAATATATTTTATCCGCAAAGGACTTAAAGCCCTGCATCTCAACACTTTTTAATATCATAAAACAAACTCCGTTAATATTTAAAATAGCACAAACTGCATTATACCATAAATGTTTTTTAATGTCACGTATTTTTTTATAATTTTAAGGTATAGTAAACCGGCTTTTATGCAAACCGGCATTCCTGAAAGATTTGAAATGTTAATTTTATGTTTCAATATTAAATTTTATCTTGACAGCTGTGTTTTTAGTGCTATACTATATATACTTGATTTTAACACGCACGCACACTATATGTTGTGTTAGCGTTTTTCGCTTGGCAGCCGGGCTGCCCGGCGTTTTGACATATAGAAGAAACAGAAAGGAAAGGTAAAAATGATTAAAACGATTGTAAAGCGCGATGGCAGGGAAGCAGATTTTGATGTCGAAAAGATCTCTACCGCTATTTATAAAGCCGCTGAGGCGATAGGCGGCTCCGATCACGCAATGGCGGAGCAGCTTGCCGCTCAGGTTGTGGATTATGTTGAAAATACACTGGGAATTGAAAAACCGGGAGTTGAGCAGCTTCAGGACGTAGTCGAAAAAATCCTGGTTGATAACGGACATGCACGGACTGCCAAGGAATATATTCTGTACCGCGCACGCCGCAGCCGTGTAAGAGAAATGAACACAAAGCTCATGAAGGTATATGAAGACCTGACTTTTAAATCCGCAAAAGATAACAACGTCAAGCGCGAGAACGCAAACATCGACGGTGACACGGCAATGGGTACAATGCTGAGATACGGCAGCGAGGGCGCAAAGAGGTTTTATGATATGTTTATTCTCGATCCCGTACACGCCCACGCGCACAAGTGCGGTGATATTCATATTCACGACCTGGATTTCCTGACGCTCACCACGACCTGCTGTCAAATAGATTTGATGAAGCTGTTCAGCAACGGCTTTTCGACAGGACACGGATATCTGCGCGAGCCTAACGATATCGCAAGCTATTCCGCATTGTGCTGCATTGCCATCCAGTCGAACCAGAACGACCAGCACGGAGGTCAGAGTATTCCTAATTTTGATTACTGCATGGCTCCGGGGGTGACCAAGACCTATAAGAAAAGATTTTTAAAGAATTTATCCGCCGTGCTTGCAATGCTGGCAGAGGAGGATGATTCATACGAAAGCGCAAAAGCGATGCTCGGTGAGATAGAATCAGAGACAGGCCAGAGCCCCGCGCTTGTAAATTCAGACGAATTTTTAAAGGCGCTGTCCGACAAGCTGAGCGAAAAAGGCGTAAAGGATATAAAGCGCGCAGTGAGATTTATGACAAAAACCTCTGAGAAAGAGACTGACAGAGCGACATATCAGGCAATGGAAGCGCTTATTCATAACCTGAATACAATGCACTCAAGAGCCGGAGCGCAAATTCCGTTCAGTTCGCTGAATTACGGAACCGATACCTCCGAGGAGGGGCGCATGGTCATGAAGAATCTGCTGCTGGCTGAGGAAGCCGGCCTTGGCAACGGAGAGACCCCGATTTTCCCGATCCATATATTTAAGGTCAAAGAGGGTATCAATTATAATAAAGAGGACAAAAATTATGATTTGTTCAAGCTTGCATGCCGGGTATCGGCAAAAAGGCTGTTTCCTAATTTCAGCTTTTTGGATTCGCCGTTTAACCTCCAGTATTATAACCCGGGTCATCCGGAGACGGAGGTCACATATATGGGCTGCCGCACAAGGGTAATGGCTAATGAGTACGATAAATCGCGCGAGACTGCTTTCGGCAGAGGAAATCTGAGCTTTACATCGATAAACTTGCCGAGGATAGCGATCAATGCAAAAGGTGATATTGACTGGTTCTTTGACGAACTTGACAGAAAAATCGATTTGGTGATAGACCAGCTTATAGACAGGTATAAAATACAGGCGCAGAAAAAGGTGAGGAACTACCCGTTTTTAATGGGTCAGGGTATCTGGCTTGATTCCGATAAATTAAAGCCGGACGATACTGTCGGAGAGGTTTTAAAGCATGGTACGCTTACCGTTGGATTTATAGGACTTGCCGAATGCCTAAAAGCTCTTACGGGAAAGCATCACGGAGAATCACAGAAATCGCAGAACTTAGGCCTTGAGATTGTAGGGCATATGAGGAAAAGAACAGACGAGGCAACTAAAAAATACGGTCTTAATTTTTCACTTATCGCTACCCCGGCCGAGGGGTTGTCGGGCAGATTTGTCAAGATAGACAGAGAGCGTTTCGGAGAAATCGAAGGAGTGACTGACAGAGAGTATTATACGAACTCTTTCCACATACCGGTCTATTATGAGATAAGCGCCTATGATAAGATCAAGCTCGAGGCTCCGTATCATCCGCTGACTAACGGCGGACATATTTCGTATATCGAGCTTGACGGAGACCCGACAACAAATTTGGAGGCGTTTGAAAGCGTTATAAGATACATGAAAGAATCCGGCATAGGCTACGGAAGTATAAACCATCCGGTAGACCGCGACCCTGTCTGCGGCTATACGGGAATAATAAACGACGAATGTCCGCAGTGCGGAAGAAACGCGCTGGACACGGACGAAAACGGGGAGGTTATCGGAATTGAGCGTATCAGACGTGTCACGGGATATCTCGCCGGAACACTCGACCGCTTCAATGATGCAAAAAAGGCGGAGGTCAGAGACCGTGTTAAGCATATGAGCGTCAGCGGCGGAATGGAACAGCTTTAAAATATGAACAGCGCGGTTTTGTTCTCAAAACCGCGCCGTACTTTTTAGTATATGTATTCACATGCAAGTTTCAGGAAAGGTCCCACAGCCTTGCAGTCGTTTTCTACTATCGGTTCGCTGAAATAGTATTCAAGCGTACCGTTTCTTTTTTTGTTATTTTCGGGTCCAAGCCCTGCAACCGCACAGCAGTTTGTTATGTGCACCTTGTCGCCGTCATATTTTATAAATTCATTGAATATCCCCAAAGCGGCCTTTTTCAAATACGGAGCATATATTTGCCCGTCAATATAGCCCATTTTGATTGCTTTGTTAAGGCTGTATGCAAACATGCACGTGCAGGTCGCCTCGCGGTAGTTGCCGCTGTGTCTGCTGTCCAAGACCTGATACCAAACTCCGGCCTCGTCCTGATATTTTACGATATTGGAAATAGCCTTGTTTAACATGTCAATCAATATCTTACGGCCGTTATGGCCCTCCGGCAGGAAATCCAGACAGTCAACCATAGCCATACAGAACCAGCCGCAGGCGCGTCCCCAGACATTAAGTGAACGCCCGGTGTTTTTGTCAGCCCAGAATATGCTTTTGGATTCATCGAATGCGTGTGCATACAGACCGCAGCGCGGCTCATAGGTTGACTTTTCGGCAACCGTAAACTGTAATACGATGTCGTCAAATTTCTCTGCATATCCGCGCATGCCTGCGTACTGTGCACAGAACGGCTCGCCCATAAACAGTCCGTCAAGCCAGATTTGGTTTGGATATATCAGCTTGTGAAAGTATGCTCCCGACTTTGTGCGCGGCTGATTTTTAAGCTGGTTGTACAGAATATCCGCCGCTTTCATATATTTTTCCTCACCGGTCTTGAGATAAAGCCACAGACAGTTTTTACCGTTGTTTATGTAGTCAATGTTATATAGCTCCCGATCATATGTTCTGATTTGTCCGTCATCACATATAAAATGATCCATGCTGCTTTTGATGTAGTCAAACAGCTTTTTATCATTTGTCTGTTCATAAACCGAGCCGATCCCCATCAGTGCCAAACCACAGTCATATTGCCATTTTTCACTGATAATCGGCGAATTATCTTTCATCACAGTATTTGTCAGTTTTACAGCCGTCTCTAAGAATAATTGTTTGTTCA
>DXIJ01000061.1 GCA_019112945.1 Candidatus Monoglobus merdigallinarum
ATCCCTCAGCAACACTCTGCTGCTCAACCGTAAACGCAGTCGTATCAAAGCTATACTCTACGGCCGAGAAAGCTCCGAGTTCATATGTTGTATCAGAAATGATACTGACAGTCATAGATTCGCCCGGTGCAAGCCTTGTTTTTTCAGCATTAACTGTAAACATCACCATATCGGGATCTACAGCAAAAACATTAACTAAGCCAAGGCTCATCACCATAGCAACAGTAACGATTAACGCCACTGCACGCTTTAAATTTTTCATTGTTTAAAATTCCCCTTTCATCAATTATATAACCCGAAAATTCAGGTTATATCTTACTGAGCAGGATTATACGGTAAATTGTCTACCTGCTGCAGGTAATATCTCATGATGTATGTTGCATCGGTAGCATCAATTCTGCCTTGCTCGTCAAGATATGCATTAGCCAAAGAAGCATCAATTTCTGCACCCATCTGCAAGTAGTATCTCATTACCAAAGTTGCGTCTGTAGCATCAACTCTGTTGCTGTGATCAACATCACCTACTGCATACTCGCCCTCCGATGAGCCGCCGAGTGTATAGGACTTAGCGTCAGGTGTGGTTATGCCGGTGCCGCCCATCTTTACAATGATGATAGAATCGTCACTGTATTGAGCCTTGTCAAGCTTAAAGGTATATGTACCGCTCAGTGCGCCGTCATACTGGTTTATATAACCAACAGGCGTCTCTGCCGAGAAGCCGACCGTATTGTTCTGATCCCCTGTGATAGCTGTGATATCATACACAAAGAATGAAAGCTGGTCGGGTGCTGTTTCGCCCTCAATTGTGAACGGAACAGTTACGTTATAATATGAAGCATCACTTGTAGCTGAAATAGTTCCCAAAGTGATAACCGAGCCTGTGTCAACATCTGCAACAGCAGACGAAAGCTCAGCTTCTTCCTCAGCAAGGTCAGCCTCTGTGATTTCTTCTGTTTCCACAACGACCTCAACCTCTTCGACAGGTGCTTCTTCCTCATCAGCAGGCTCTTCTGCAGCGGGTTCTTCAGCAACAGTTTCGTCAGCGGCAGGCTCTTCTGCAACTACTTCTTCAACAACTGTATCTTCGCTGATAACGTCTTCAGCAACCTCATCGGCGAATGCTATGCTTGCTGTAGCGGAACAAACCATTAATGCAGCCGTTAAAGCAGCGCCAAACTTAAAAACTCTCTTTTTCATTTAACTTTCCTCCTAATTTTATAATTTTATAAATCGTTGATTTCTTCCCAATTAAATCTGCAATTTAAAAAACTATATAAAAATTCGAGGTTATCCTCCTTTCCCAAAATATAGATAATGCACTTTTATGTTTTAGAGCAAAGCATAAAAAACGCATTTTATTAATTTTTCGCTATTATGATACGATAGTATTATACAACGAAACCGCATAAAATTCAACCCTTTTTTTGAAAAATCTTTAAAAATTTTTAACAGCTGCAAAATATATTGACTTACAGCTTATTTTGTATATAATTACTTGTATGAAATTCAATTATTATTTTTGCAAATCAAAAATCGCCGCAATAGTGCTCAGCACGCTTGCGTCCATTGCTCTGCTCTCATCATGCGCGGCCGAGACGCCATACAGCGAGACAGCTTTTGCGCTGAACACCGCCTGCACGATCACGGTAGGCGAGGCCGATGACTCTGCCGCCGCTATAGGCGGGGCATTTGAAATCGTATATGACATTCAGAGTAAAATTGATTATTACGACCCAAATTCAGTCGTTTCCAAATTCAACAGCGCGCCCGCTTGGGAGGCTGTAGAGCTTGATGCGGACACATTTGAGATAGTCAGGACTGCTCTTGAAGTGTCGAGAGCTTCGGGCGGAGCGTTTGATATAACGGTCGCACCTGTCAAGGATTTATGGGATTTTAAGTCTGAGGCTCCCGTACTGCCGGACAGCTATGATATCGGCTCCGCGCTCTCCTATGTAGGATACGAAAAGCTCATTCTTGATACCGAGGCGCGCACACTCACAAAGACCGAGGACGGGGTCAAAATCGACCTGGGCGGCTGCGGCAAGGGATACAGCTGTCAGAAAGCGGCAGAGTATATCTCAGAGAATTACCCGGAGTGCTATGCGATACTTGACTTCGGCGGCAATGTGAGCGTATACGGCAAAAACCCACGAAGCTCAGACGGCGCTTTTACAGCCGGAATACAAGAGCCGTTTGAAGCGGGAGGAAGCTATAACCAAACCGTCCGGCTAAGCTCCGGTGAGAGCATTGTTACAAGCGGTATTTATCAGCAGTATTTTGAATCAGACGGCGAGATATACCACCACATAATCGATCCAAGCACAGGTATGCCCTCTCGGAGCGGTACCGCAAGCGTGAGCGTTATACACCAATCGAGCCTCACGGCGGACTGCCTTTCGACGGCTTGTCTGGTACTTGGCAAAGAAAGAGGCACGGCTCTTGCTCAGGAGTTCGGCGCACAGACAATTTGGATAGACCTGGAGGAATAATTATGAGAGCGGTAATAAACGCACATCTGCTTACCATGGACGCGGACGGCAGAGAAATAAAAAACGGGTATCTTTTAATCAAAGAACATAAAATTATTGATATCGGGGATATGAGCGAATTAAAGGCGCAATCGGGCGCGGAGATCATTGACGCTGACGGCGCTTTGGTCACACCCGGGCTTGTTGACGCGCATTCACATATCGGAATGTGGGAGGACGGGCTGAACTTTGAGGGCGACGACGGAAATGAGGACACCGACCCGATAACGCCTCAGCTGCGTGCGATCGATGCGATAAATCCGCTGGACAAGGCTTTTAAAGAGGCCTTTGACGCCGGGATCACCACCGTAGTAACGGGGCCCGGAAGCTCGAACCCTGTCGGCGGACAGCTTGCCGCCGTTAAGACTTACGGGCGCAGGATCGATGATATGATAGTTAAGGCTCCGGCAGGGATAAAGTTCTCGTTCGGCGAAAACCCCAAATCGGCATACGATTCAAAGAGCCAGTCTCCATCGACCAGAATGGCTACTGCGGCGCTTATCCGCGAGGCATTGTTTAAGGCTGCGGAATACCGCCGGCTGCGCGGCTGTGATGATACGGAGGATACGGATAAGCCGGAGTTTGACATGAAGCATGAAGCGTTTCTGCCGCTTCTCGGCCGCGAGATACCTATGCACGCACATGCGCACAGAGCGGACGATATTTTTACCGCAGTACGCATCGCGAACGAGTTTGACTTAAAACTTGTGCTTGTCCACTGCACCGAGGGGCATCTCGTGCCCGAGGAGTTAACTGCCGACAATCCGCCCATCTTATCGGGCCCGATACTGACAGACAGAAGCAAGCCCGAGCTTAAAAACCAGACGGAGGCCGCGCCTGCGATTCTGAGCAAGCACGGGCTTCATGTATCTATAATAACCGACCACCCTGAGACGCCTGAAAAATATCTCCGGCTTTGCGCCGCTGTCGCCGTAAAGCACGGAATGAGCCGCAGCGATGCGCTGCGGGCGATAACGATAAATCCCGCAAAGGCATGCGAAATAGACGGACATGTGGGCTCTCTGGAGCGGGGCAAGGATTCGGATATAGTCATCTGGGACGGCGACCCGCTTGATATTATGTCAAGCCCTAAGATTGTTATTGTATGATCAGCTATTTTCTTATCGCTGCATTAAATAAACCGAAAGCCTGGCAGCCGGGCTTTCGGTTTATTCGGTTACAATCACTTATCAAATATTTTCTAAAAATTCATAGAGTATGCCTTCCTTGAGGCCGGCGGAGCAGATTATCAATCTGTCGCTGCCGAGCTTATCAAGCAGGCAAATATTGGGCATCAGGCCTGCGACGATAGTATCCTCTCGGCCTTTTTCTATTCCTGCGCCGAGTCTCTCGTTCTCACTCATTTCCGCAAGAGCTTCAAACGCCGAAACCGCATCACCGCTGCTGATCTCACAGCCGTGCAGCGCGCCTCTGTCCGCCCCGGGACGGTTTTGGGCAACCACAGCCAGATTGTACACACTGCCGCCCATGCCAACGACCGGCAGCCCTAAAGCATCATCAAGCCAATGGATTTTGTCAAGCTGGCTCCTGACATAATCGCTTAACGCTTCAAACGCCTCGCGGCTTTCGCCGAGGCTGAAAAACCTCTCGGTCATGTTAACGGCTCCGACCGGTATACTTGTGCGCGCCAGCGCCTCGCCGCCGCTGAGCAGGATAAACTCGGTGCTTCCGCCGCCGGTATCGGTTATGACGCACTCCTCGGTATCGAGACTGCCTATAACGCCCAAAAAGTCATATTCGGCCTCGTGCTCGCCCTTTATCACCCTTATATCAATCCCTGTCTCGCGCTTTACATCTGCCAGAAACTCATCCTTGTTATCGGCGTTCCTGACAGCGGCAGTTGCGACTGCGATAACATCATCGCAGCCGTATTCGTCTATCTGCGCCTTAAACTCCCTCAATGCGGCAATTGTTCTGTCCACAGATTCAGGAGCAAGGCCTCCGCTCAGGCTCATACCATCACTGAGCCTGACCAGCCTGCGCTCGCGGGCTAAATACCGGTAATTCCCGGTCGCTTCGTTTATCTCGGCTATATCCATTCTCGCAGAGTTAGAGCCCAAATCTATTATCGATAAAATCATATAAGCCTCCGTTTTGCTTATTTACCGGCATTCAGTGTCGGATACGGAACCTGATAGTCGCCGTCAAGCTCTATGATTCCAAGTCCGAAAATGTTATTTACATACGCTTCCTCGCCGTTCTCTCCTATTTTTATGCTGTGCGGCCCTGAAGTGAGCTCAAGCCTTACTATGCCGTTTTCATTCGAGGATGCGCTGCCGTGCCGCTCGCCGTCAACATAGACGTCCGCCAAGCTGTTTTTAAGCAGATTTCCGTCAGCATCTTTTAGATAAAGGCTGGCGGTATAGGCGCCGCCCTCATAATCACTTACCGTGTTCAGTCTGTTTTGTGTATTGGGAACGCTAAGCGGCTCTGAAGCGTTATCTGTGAGCATTAATATATAGCTCCTTAAAATCTCTTCAAGGTCGGTTCCCTGTATGACCTCGGGAATGTCAACAAGCATTGTATAGTCGTTGCCGCCTGCCGCGATAAAGTCGTTCATTGCAAGCAGGATAGTGCGCTGACTGTCATTTCTGTCAAGCGGCTCGCTCTCGCCGCTTAAAACTATCGACTGTACTTTTTGTCCTGCCTCGGCAGCGGGCTCATAAGTGACCGTCATGCCGCCAATCTGCAAGAAGCCGCCGCTCAGCGATGAGGTGAGCATTCCCGTCTCAGTATCCTGAGCGCTTATGCCCTTTACGCTGTTCTCCATGACCTCATAGAGCAGTGCGGGTGTGACCTCCTTAACATAGAGAGTGTTGCCAAACGGCAGTACATTAAAGATATCGCCTCTGGTTATATCTCCGTTCATGATTGAAGCGCGTATTCCGCCGCCGTTCTCTATCGCAGCTATCGGAGTTTCGCTGTACTCTTCGGGCAAACTGTTTTTGGTCTCCCAAATCATTGCATCACAGATCAGGTTTCCAAGGTTTGTTTCAACAGTTCTTGCCACTGCACAGTTTGTAACATATCCGCCCCACAGCGAATCTGAGGTCTCAGCTATCTTCTCGCCCAGCTGAACATTCTGCGCCTCGGTCACGCCGCTCAGATACTCGGTGACCTCGGCATCTGGCTCGACCGCTTGTCTCAGTTCCTCGGCAGAGAGCATATTCTCGCTGACGCTCACAACCTCGCCGTCCTTTAAAGATACCGACATTACACCGACATTTTCCATATTCGATCCCGTCTGGGCAATCAATATACCGCTGTCGGTCGTGCTGTTATAGACTGTGTGGCTGTGTCCGTCAATTATCGCGTCAAGCCCGGGAACATCAAGGACTGCATCGGCGATCTCCGGCGTTGTCACTCCTGCGGAATCGTTAACTCCGACATGGAACAGACCGATTATCACATCCGCGCCCGCGTCACGCAGCTTGCCGATCTGCTCACGGGTCGTCTCAATCTCGTCCTCAAAGGTTATGCCTTCGATACCCGAGGGCTTTGTCGAAGTCGCTGTGCTGGCAGTGAGTATGCCGAAGAATCCTACCTTTATCCCGTCTACTTCTATAATCGTATTCTCGCCGTTATTCTCAAGTGTGCCGTCCCTATAGGTTCCGCTGAAGAACGGTGCGCCGTCCTTTACGGTGTTCGCAGAGATTATCGGGAAGTCAGCCGCCTCAGCGTTTTGCTTTGCGGTTTCCCAGCCGTAGTCAAACTCATGATTGCCGCAGCTCATAACATCATATCCGCTGAGATTCATTGCCTCAATTGCACTTGCACCCCGGTCAAGCGAAGCGAAAGCCAGGCCCTGGGTCGCATCGCCCGCATCAGCGAGGATCGCGTTGTCGGTCTGCTGCTTTAATGCTGCAACATAATCTATGCCCGCTGCGGAATCACTGCTGACATCATAGCCGTGGACGTCGTTGGTATGGATTATGTTTATAACCTGTACGTCCTCGCTTAGATACTGCATAAGCCTGCAGGCAGCAGCCGCCAGCTCGGAACGCGTCATCAGTCCGGACGGATCAAACGCCTCGTTCTCCTTGCCGTTCATGATGCCGTTTACGCTGCACCAGATAACTCCGTCATAGTACTCGCTGCTTATAAGGCTGCTGTCTGAGTACAAAACCTCAGCATCGCTCTCGGGCTCTGAGCCTGCCGCACTGTACATAAGATACGCCATGTATTCTCTTGTAACAGGCTCGCTCCAGCTGTAGCTCTCATGGTACTCGCGTCCTGTTATGCGCTCAAGCACAAGCTTTACCATAACATCGCTCACGATCCCATCGGGCATGAATTCGGTTTCGCTGACGCCGTTCATTATACCGTTTTGGATGCAGTATTCAATATATGAATACGCCCAGCTGTTCTCGTCAATATCCGTAAATCCCTCTGCACCCTCAGCAAACACCGCTGTGCCGCTGAGCGCCACAAGAACTGCACAAACAAGACTTAACACTCTGTAAACTGTTATTTTCTTTAAAATACTCATTTTATACCTCCTGATTTCAGTAAGGGGCATAGCCCTGTCATAGGGCGATCTCCTACTGAAAAAATTAATTAGAACCCGCCGCCGGGACGGCGGAGGACATCTTATTTAATTATACTTAAAAATTCTATTCCAAAGCATCATTCAGCGGCGCAAGTCTGTCGCTCACGCCGAACTCCGGTCTGATCGTTATCACGATATGACGCGTCAGCGTCTCGCCGCCGCAGCTCAGCTCAGCTCTGACTTCGACCGTGCGTTCGTCCTCAAAGAACAAGGGCTGGTTTATCTCTCCGCTGTTTGTGACCGGGCTCTTGCGCAGTCCGAGCAGACTGCTGAGCGAAAAGTTTCTGTTAAGGCTCCAGCGTATCGTCACCCTCCTGCCGTTTCCCGCAACATAGCTGCCCGGCAGATCCGATGTAATATTATCAAAGGAATCATTTGCGCCCTTCAGATTCTGAACCGCCTCCCTCAGGGCAACAACATTCTCATCATCCGTTGAAGAAATCGCAAGGCTCGGCGCAAGTTCGCCCGACGAATACAGCTCAAAGCTGTCGGTTGACGCCGCGTCCGTTTCCGTCCCGTCAATCATGAATGTGACATAGGTATCCTGACGGTTTACCGCGTTGTATATTATATCCGTAACATCAACATTAAAGCCGCTCATGACCTCAATCCCGTCATACGATCTTATAAGCGCCGCCTCACCCTCGGGGCGGTTGTTATAAGTCAGCTCGGCTGCGTTCCAGCTGCTGTTGTCCAGCAGATAGATATTGAGCTTAGTATTTGACGACTTTGTTTTAGGCCTTAGGAATATTCTTGCATCTTCAACGGCTCCGACAATATTGTTAAGGTCAAGCCTGAACTTTAAGTATGTGACTGAGCCGCTGTCTGCAACAAGCCAACCGTTATTCTTAGGCAGAAGCTCCGCCGCCGGAGTATCAGGTTCAGCCGCGGAAACATATGCGGCCGTATCGAGATAAGACTTGTTAAGCGCCGCCCGGTCAGTATCATACGCTTCGCCTATCAAAATCTTTAAATACGGGCGGTAGGTCGGGTCGTCACTGTTTTGTGAGCCGAGCATTATCGGCGCATTATTGCTGAGGCTCGGGCTGAGCTTTATGGTTATAACGCGCCCGTCATACCCTGCAAGGCTTCTGATAAACTCGGACAGGTCGATTTCCAGAATATTGTTTGAGAGCGCACCCGAGGCCGTGCACAGATACTGCTCATCGCCCATAGGCTTGCTCGACCAGGTCATACCGTCATTCCAACTGTTATTGTCTATCCAGCTGACATTAAACGAACAATCATCCATTCTGCTGCTGCCAAGACCGCTCCAGACCACCGGAAGCCTCAGCTTTGCCTGAGAAATATCAGAACGCGCGGTGTTACTGAGAACTGACAGGTCAAACTTAAAGTACGTATTCCAGTAACTGCCGACCACCAGCGTTTCATCATCAAGATGCGACCTGTTGCGGTTTTCGGCCTCGCTGCAGACAAAAGTCTCGTCTGCCGGCGGGATCTTTACCACACTGCCCTCTGCAATGACAGGCTCTGCAAAGTAAAACAGCCCCACCGGAACCGTACCCAGCACAAGAAACAGTGCCAGAACACAGCCGATTATTTTTTGCAGTAAATTAATCTCCATGCGGCGCCGCTCCTTTGCATTGAGTTTAAATTCAGGCATATTATAACACAAATCCGCAGTTAAAGCAAGCTAAACCTATATTTGGTTAAATGCTCTGTTTCTTGGCGCTGTATATTTTAACAAAGGCTCCTTTTTTTCTATAAAAAAGTACAGCGGGCAGCGCCGCTTAAAGCAGCGCTGTCCGCTATCCTAAAGTTTTTGGAATATATTCGATTAAACCGCGACCGACAGTGCTATATCACGTCCGGCAACAATACCGGAGCACGCCAGCGCAGACTTTACAGTCTCGTATGCAAGTGCGGGAAAATTGTTCTCCTCGCTCAAATGACCGAGTATTATCCTCTCAGCTCCCATTTTTACGAGCAGCTCCGCGCCCTTGGCAGCAGTATCGTTTGACAGGTGCCCGAGGCTGCCCTTTATCCTCTGCTTCAGGCTGTAGGGGTACGAGCCGGTCTCCAGCATATTGATATCGTGGTTGGATTCAAGCAAAACCGTCTTGCAGCCGCCTATCGCGCGCATTACCTCTTCGGTCAGCACTCCCATATCCGTGGCGACGGCTCCGCGCTCGATCCCATCGTCAAAGCAATAACCCACCGGCATTGCAGCATCGTGCGGGATATCGAACGGCTTTATCCCGAGATCCCCTACGGAAAACGAACTCACACCGTCAAAGACCTTTACGCAGCTGTCGCTGATTTTGCCTATGCTGCCGCGCATTGCCTCCCACGTCTTTGCATTTGCATACACCGGAAGCTTATATCTCCTCGCAAGTATGCCAACGCCCTTTATATGGTCGGTATGCTCATGTGTTACAACTATCCCGCTGAGCTCGTCCGGGGCAACGCCGATTTGCGAAAGTGCGTCCGAAGCAGCCTTGCCGCTTATACCGCAGTCAACCAGGATCTTAGTATTCTTTGTATACACAAGACAAGAATTCCCCTTGCTTCCGCTCTTTAAAGGATACAGCTCCATGGATAATTTACAGCCCCCTTCGCTTCGGTAATCATTCGTTTACAGCTCTCAAAACCTCCGGCATGGGGTTGACGCATCTTCTGGTGACCTGTGCCCCAAGGCCTCTGAGCTTTTCGACCAGCTTTTCATAGCCTCTGTCAATATATTTAAGATTGTATATTTCCGTAACGCCGTCGGCCATCAGTGCGGCGATCACCAAAGCCGCTCCGGCTCTGAGATCGGTCGCGCACACCGGTGCGCCGATAAGCTTTGAACCGCCCTCAACGACCGCTACGTCCGTGCCCTCAACGTTTATGCTGGCGCCCATACGGTTTAGCTGCGGCACGTATTCAAACCTATTCTCCCAGACGTTCTCTTTCATAATGCTCGTTCCGTTTGCCGCTGTCAGAAGTGCAAGCATCTGCGGCTGGAGGTCTGTTGGAAACCCGGGGTACGGCTGCGTTTTAACATTGCAGCGTCTGAGCTTTGGCTTGTCAACATACACTCTTATCGCCTCGTCAAACTCCTCGATGCCCACTCCCATTTCCTCAAGCTTTGCTGTCAGCGACTCCATATGCGTCGGTATGATATTTGTAACGGTGACGTCTCCGCCGGTTGCCGCAGCGGCGATCATGAACGTTCCCGCTTCGATTTGATCCGGGATCACGCTGAAAGTTCCGCCGTGCAGCGACTCAACTCCTCTTATCCTGATAACGTCAGTACCCGCGCCTCTGATATCCGCGCCCATCGAGTTTAGAAAGTTTGCAACATCGACCACATGAGGTTCCTTTGCCGCGCTGTCTATAACAGTCAAGCCGTCTGCCAGCACTGCGGCAAGCATTACATCTATCGTAGCTCCCACCGATACCACATCCATATAGACCGTGTTGCCGCGGAGGCTGTCGGCAGTGATATTGACGGTTCCGTATTCAATATCAACATATGCGCCGAGAGCTTCAAATCCCTTGATGTGCTGGTCTATGGGACGCACACCGAAATTACAGCCGCCGGGCAGATCTACACTCGCACGCTTCAGCCTGCCGAGCAGAGCTCCCATAAGATATGACGACGCGCGTATGCGCCTTACTCTCTCCCCCGTAGCAACATGACTTTTTAACTCGGAACAGTCGACCTCTATAACATCCTCACCGACAAACTCAGCCCGGCCGCCCAGACCGTTTATTATCTCAATCAAGTCAACGATATCGCTGACGTGCGGTACATTCTCAATCACGCACTTATCACCGACCAAAATCGATGCTACAAGGATAGCCACAGCCGAATTCTTCGCTCCGCTTATTCTGACCTCTCCGCTGAGCTTGACACCGCCGAGTATCACCATTTTTTCATCGTTATTTGTATTCATATTAAAACGCCCCCAAGCAACAGTATTGAACGTCTGCCTATCTCTCAAGACTAAACTATTATAGC
>DXIJ01000062.1 GCA_019112945.1 Candidatus Monoglobus merdigallinarum
AAAATTAAAATATCCCATTAAATGCAGAAAATCCGCCCTTTTGAGCGGATTTTCTATGTTTATGCCCTTGAACTACGAACAAAAATCACCCTCGGAGTATACCTATACGCCGTCGGGCAAGGTTTACAGCGCCAAATGCGGCCACCGCTGTAAACTGATTTTTGTCCGTTCTGAACGATTTTTTGGACACCCCATACGCAATCATTTTATATGTCGAGTTTTTTTACAGCCCCTTTTTTATCAGAATAATCCCGGGATATTCATTCCTCCGGTAAGACTGCCCATCTGCGCCTCGTTGTCCTTATCGGCCTTTCTCATTGCCTCGTTGACGGCTGCAACGATAAGGTCCTGGAGCATTTCGACGTCGTCCGGGTCAACAGCCTCTTCCTTAAGAGAGATCTCCAGCAGCTCTTTCTTGCCGTTTACCGTTGCCGACACGGCTCCGCCGCCGACCTCCGCAGTGAACGACTTTGTCTCCATCTCCTCCTGCATTTTCATCATCTGCTCCTGCATCTTCTGAGCCTGCTTTATCATCTGGTTCATATTGCCCATTCCGCCGCCCATACCTCTCGGAAATCCTTTTGCCATTTTTCCTACTCTCCTTTAACTTTTATTATATCTCCAAATATCTCTTTTTTGTTAACTATATCAGCTATGGATGAGCCGCCGCTCATGCTCTCTTCTTCGCCGCAAACTATTTTGGCACGGAGCTGCTCACCCGACATATCCGAAAACAGCTTTGACATATAATCTATACCGCTTGCGGTGGCAACAATGTCATACGCATTTTTGCTTTTAAGGCGCACAACGATAACGTCTCCGTCTCTTGTGACCTCCGCCTTATACAGGAACATATACAGCTTCTTGCTGCTGCCCTTGATAGTCTCCAGCACCTCCGGCCACAAGCTCCACATACCGTCCGGAGCCGCGGCTGCGCTTTTTTTGCGCACACTCACGGCGGGGCGGCTTTCGGGAAGCGGTTCTGCGCCCGGCTCCTGCTTTATAATTCCGCTGCGAATGCTGTTTTCCAGCTTCTCCAGCCTTACCGACAGAGCCTCTAAGTCGCTGCTGTAATCGGGTCTGCACATTTTTATGACCGCAATTTCCGCCGCCACCCTCGGCGACGACATCGCCCGCGCCCTGTTGTGGTATTCGCTCAAAGTCGTGATAAAGTAGATGAGCTGCCCTGCGGTGAACATCTCTGCCCGCTCTTTAAGCCTCGCTGCAGCCTCCGGGGTCTTTTCCAGCAGCTGCTCCGGCTCGCTGCACTCACGGCACAGCAGCAGGTCTCTGAAAAAGCCTATCAGTTCCTCAAAAAACGCAAGCGGATCCTTACCGGCGCTGAGAACCCTGTCAAGTCCCGCCACGGCTCCCGTGCTGTCGCCCTCCGCTATGCACACGGAGATATCAAGCATTGCGCTTTCGTCAACTATCCCGACTATCTCGCATACATCGGCATATCTCAGTTCTCCCTCAAAGGCCGAGCACCTGTCAAGTATGCTGAGCGCATCGCGCATAGAGCCGTCGCCGAGCTCTGCGATAAGCTCAAGCGCGTCCTCGGTCGCGGCTATCCCCTCGCTGTGCGCGATATGCTTCAGACGGCCTGCAATCGCGTCCGCGGTTATACGCCTGAAATCATAGCGGCGGCAGCGCGACAGTATAGTCTTTGGTATCTTCTGCGGCTCAGTAGTCGCAAGGATAAACAGTGCGTGCCCGGGCGGCTCTTCAAGCGTTTTGAGCAGTGCGTTGAATGCCTGGATAGTCAGCATGTGCACCTCATCGATTATATACACCTTGTATTTGCAGCCCGCCGGAGTGTAAATGACCTCCTCGCGCAAATTTCGCACCGCGTCAACACCGTTGTTGCTGGCAGCGTCCATCTCATATACGTCCATAATACGGCCGTCCGCTATCCCCCTGCACACCTCGCAGCTGTTGCACGGCTCGCCGTCTTTCGGATTCTCACAGTTGACCGCGCGAGAAAATATCTTCGCGGCAGAAGTCTTGCCCGTGCCGCGCGTGCCGCAAAACAGGTACGCATGGCCGATGCGCCCGGATGCGATCTCGTTTTTGAGCGTCTTGGTAATATGCTCCTGCCCCACGATCTCATCAAAGCTCTGAGGACGCCATTTGCGGTATAAGGCCTGGTAATTTTCGGGCATATGCCCCACCTCTGAATTTACAAAATAAAAAGTCATGTGCTTGCCTTTGAAATAGCTTTACAAGCGTTACTCACACAGTTAGCTCAGATTTAGCACCCTCGCGGCACATCAGAATGACTGCTTATCGCTGCTGCGTTCCCGCCCTGACGAGGTTCACAGGTTCTGATTGCGCGAGACCAAACCGTCAACACCACTTATGCGAGGCAGACCAAACAAAGATACCCCTCATGGCAAGTTTTCATCCCCTCTGTAGCGGATTGAGGGTTACAAGGCACCGCTAACGCCCCGATTTAACATGACTTAGCTATTTTAACACAAATCCGCCAGGCGGTCAAGTTTTTTTCTTAAATTTATGCGTTATAATATTGCGGAAAGGCTGCGAAATCATAAAAAAGAGCGGCGCCTCACCGCTCTTTTTGGCATTATCTGTTGGGTAAAATTTAAACCGGCCGCCTTATGGGGAGCCAATATTCAAACACGGCGTTACTCGGGTCTTTGCTCAAATACCTTTCAAACTCCGCTCTCGGTGCGTACTCATACCCGGAGGCAGGCAGCCACTCAGTCAATGCCCTTTTCACTACCTGCTGAACCGCCTCCGGCGCCTTGCCCATTCCCTCAAACACAGCCCAAACGCCGCCCTCGACCAGGTATTCCTCAAAGCCGTCCGGCGCTGCACTGCCGCTCGGCACAGCAATATAGTAGCTCCACGGCTCATCGAGGCAGACCGAAACGCCCAATACCTCGCCGCAGTCAGCATGACACAGCAGCCTTTCAAGACTGCCGTCCCGCACCGCACGGTTCCAAAGCTCGGGCACAGCGTTAAAGTTTTTCTCCATTTCCCTTTCAAGACCTATTCTTAGACCTACAACACGAAAAGCACCTTTTTCTTCGATCCTAAACTCCATTTCTTCTGCTCCTTTTATAGTGATATTAAAAGAAATCGGCCGATAAAGCTTTAGATTGGTCCCGGTGCGCCTGGCCTCGGACGGAGACACACCGTGTACGCTCCTGAACGCCCTGCTGAACGCAGTAGGGGAATTATATCCGTACTTTAGAGATATATCAAGTATTTTCCCGCCGCCCAACAGCTCAAGAGCGGCCTCCGACATACGCCGTCTGCGCACATACTCCGTTATCGTAATCCCGGTCATGTACGGAAACATTCTCTGAAGATGGAACTGTGAGCAGCAGGCTATCTCCGCCGCCTTTTTGCAGTCGATACCGCCCTCCAGATTTTCCTCGATATATCTCACCACCAGGTTCAGCCTCTCGATCTGCCGCATATCCACCTCTTCCTTTCAAAATCATTATATAGCATCCGAAAATTATTTTCCTCTCATTTCCTGCCTTTTACTGAGAGCAATCAGGCTTCATTATATGCACGCTCAATCAATGGTTTTGATTTTTCAAAATCATCAAATGATTTAATTGTAATCTGCAGATCTCCGGTACCGTAATGACCGGTACTCCTCATATCACGCGTAAAACCTTCTTCAAGTTTAACCGAATCAGGATGTAATTTTAAGTATAAAATTATTTGTTTGGTATAAATCTCTATACAAACTAAATTTTGGACTTTTTTGTATGCCAAATACAACTTCAATTGATTTGGTGCAATGTCATCGCCCAATGATTCAATATAGCTGCAAATTGATGAGTAAAGAGCTTTCATTTCACTTGACGCAATAGAAAGCTTCTCAAGATGAGTCTTTTGACCGCCTGTTTTTTTATTGTCTGAAACATCATTTTGCTCTATCGGCCTGATTATAGGCGTATTTAAATGTTCAAACAACACCAAATCGTTATCATACTTTTTATATTTAACAAGTTTTATATTTCTCTGCATTTGATTAACGGCATGTATATCATATTTGGTAAAATCATTAGCTATACAAATAACGCAGGGAACTGACCAATCAATTTGATCTGCATCATTTAACCCTAATCTTTCAATAACCAAGAGCTTAAAATCCGCTTTGTGATCGAGCAGCCAGTCTAAATAAAACAAACCTT
>DXIJ01000063.1 GCA_019112945.1 Candidatus Monoglobus merdigallinarum
CAACTTCTCTTTGGGATTATGAAAAAAGAGGGCTTGCATATAACGAAAACAGGCTCGGTAAATTCCTGTGGGCGTTTGTGGCTTTGATGATCATAGTTGCGTGCGGCCTGCCGGCTGTTAATATAGCTGTCCCGCAAATTGTGAGCACAGCGTTATTCATCGCCTTTGTCCCGCTGGGAATTATCGGCGCCGTTAAGGTCATAAGATTCGATGAATACAAAGCAGTGTTCCGGGATCTGTTCGCACAGACGCAGCCTTTTGCCGATAAAAAGACACAAGCCCTGAGAAAACAATCGGAAAAATATATATCGGCAGATACGAGTATTACAAGCGATCGCAAAGGCTTTGAATATTTAAATGAGCTTTTTATAAAAAGGCACAAGAACATTCTTTGGAGCGCGTCAAAGATGATCACATATGTATGCCTCGTATTGATCGCCGGAGCGATTATAGCCTCGTATGTGTTCCCTGAATTTAGGGAAGTAACAAACCATCTGATATTAAACTGGCTTCCGTATTTTGTGTTTATCATGTACATCATAAACCGCGGAACCGGTTTTACACAGGCGCTGTTTGTAAACTGTGATCACAGCCTGCTGACATACCCGTTTTATAAGCAGCCGGGAATGATTTTAAAGTTGTTTGCGATCCGGCTAAGAGAGATTATGAAGATCAATGCACTTCCGGCTTTGGTTATCGGTGCGGGGCTGTCCCTCTTGCTTTTTATCACGGGAGGAACGGATAATGTGCTTAATTATGCGGTTATTATTGTGTCAATTCTGTGCATGAGCGCATTTTTCTCGGTACATTACTTAACGATATATTATCTGATGCAGCCGTACAATGCCGCAACGGAAATAAAAAACGGCATGTATCAGGTAGTAAAGGTCGCAACATATGTTGTTTGCTATTATATGATAAAGGTCAGAATGCCTACAATCGTTTTCGGAACGCTTACCATAGTGTTTTGTATTCTGTATTGTATGATTGCATGTATATTGGTTTACCGTTTTGCTCCGAAGACATTCCGGCTGAGACAGTAAACTTTATATAAAAAGAATTTAACAAGGAGAGATTAAGTATGAAAAAAAGAATTATTTCGCTTATATTGTGCGGACTAATGCTTGTAAATGTACCCGCAGTATTTGCGCAAGGCGAAGATACAACTGTAAGTGAGAATACCGTACAGTTTCAAGGTGAGGAATTTGACCGTTCCGAACTGTCGCAGGAAACACTGGAATGGCTTGATTGGTACAACGGTCTTTCCGAGGAGGAGCAGTTAAGTGTCAGCTCTGTACCTGCTGAGCTGTGGGATGGTACTACACCAACAGTCACTGATGCGGCAGCGGAGCAGGACGCAACAAGAGGAGAAGTCGCTGCAATGCTTCTGCAGGCAGCAGACGATTATAATCCCGGTGTAGAAAAAACAGATATCATCAAAGGCTATGAGGACGGGCAGCTTCACGAGGAGTGGAATGTTACCCATGCCGAGGCGCTGGTCATGCTCAAAAGAGCTTTTGGTGAGCTGCCGGAGCCAACCGGGCACAATGCAAGAGTGGCTATCCCGGCCGAAAACTTTACTGACATTCCGGAGTGGGCCCAGACAGAGCTTGCCGATGTGTTTGATGCAGGGATCGTCGCAGGAACGGCGGAGGGTATCTTCTCACCTGACGAAAATGTAACGACCGGGCAGATGGAACTTTTCATTGAGCGCGTGTATTCACTTTTTGGAACCAATCTGAAGGACGATTTTTATGCCACTGTGAACAAGGACACGCTCAACAATTTGCAGATTCAGCCCGGGCGTGTCATCAGCGGTTCCTTATATGACCTGCAGGACAAGAGCACCGAAGCGGTTGACGCTATTATCCAGGAGATTATCAGCGGGACCTATGAAAAGGGTACAAAAGAGCAGAAGATTGCCGATTTTTATAAAAACGTGGCCGATATGGACTCGAGAAATGAAATCGGGGTCGCACCGCTCACACCCTATCTGGAGCTAATAGATACTGCCGAGACCATAGATGATCTCATTGAAATCCAGAGCAAATTAGTCGATGAATTGTATATCTATCAATATATGGGCTTTGGGCTTACGATCGACATGAAGGACAGCACAAAATACACGCTTGTCTTTTCACCGATTGCCATCAATTTGCCGAAAGATACATACCAGAACGGAACGGAGCAGCAGATAGAGAGCTATCTGAAGTATATGAAGACACTGTTCGTTTTAGGCGGCGAAACGGAGGCTGATGCCGAGGCAATGGCAAATGCTTGTTTCGAGATGGAAAAGGAATTGTCCGCATCTATGATGAATACGGAGGATTCCGGCAATGTGGACAAAATCTATAATGTATTTACCATGCAGGAGATCCGTGACATGTTCCCGAATGTGGATATGGATGCAGTATTTGCCGATTCAGGTCTGCAACCGGCGGATGAAATCATCATTGCTGACGCGGGCCTGACAGAAGCGTTTGCGGATTACTTTACAGATGAGAATGTTGAAACATTAAAGGCTTGGGCAAAACTGACAGTCCTGCTTGGCTGGGGCGGCGCGTTCAATCAGGAATTCATTGACGCAAGCGATACCTTTAACCAGGAATTCATGGGTGTGTCCGGCAGCTACTCGCCGGAAGAACGGGCAGCGCTCACACTGCAAAGTACTATGCCCGATTATATCGGCGAGCTGTATGCCGAACGGTATTTCTCCGAGCAAGCAAAGCAGGATGTAGAAAAAATGGTGCGTGACATTATCGAGGTGTACAGGACGCGTATCCAAAACCTTGACTGGATGAGCGATACGACCAAGGAACGGGCACTCAAAAAGCTCGACACGATGGGCGTTAAAATTGGATACCCGGATAAATTTGAATCCGCTATTGATAATGCAGAGATATTATCCGCCGAGGAGGGCGGCAGCTACTTCACCAATATGCTGGCGATTACAGCGGCGCAGAAGGCTGAAAATATTACGTTGCAGGGTCAGCCGGTGGATAAATCCCAGTGGCTGATGTATCCTTTTACCGTTAACGCCTGCTACAGCCCGCAGCAGAACGACATTACCTTCCCGGCTGCCATTTTGCAGGC
>DXIJ01000064.1 GCA_019112945.1 Candidatus Monoglobus merdigallinarum
TAATGATATAAGGCAAAAGGAAAATTGACATTCGATTATTATTGTATCATAATTTCCTTTAGCTTACTACAGATTATAACACCAAATAGGGCAAATTGTCAACAGATATTTTGCCTTTTCATAGTTTTGTAACAATTTAACCAAATTCAAACTTCTATTTTTGTGAACAAAGTAGCGAATTATATATAAACTGTTTAAACAGCGGGTGCGGCCTGTTTGGCCTTGATTTAAATTCCGGATGGAACTGCACACCCACAAACCATGGATGATCCTTGATCTCAATGATCTCCGCCAAGCGGTTATCCGGTGATGTCCCGGCAATTACCAGACCATTTTCTTTGAGCACTTCCCTGTATGAATTGTTAAGCTCAAACCTGTGTCTGTGCCTCTCGCTTATCTCGCGACCCTCGTATGCCTCTTTTGCATACGTGCTCTCGTCCCTGATTATGCAGGGATAGGCGCCGAGACGCATTGTTCCTCCCATATCCGAAATATTCTTCTGCTCCGGCATGATATCTATCACCGGGTACGGGGTGTTGGGATCAAGTTCTGAGCTGTGCGCTCCGCTGAGACCCACCACATTCCTTGCGTATTCCACGACCGACAGCTGCATTCCCAGACATATCCCGAAGAACGGAACCTTATTTTCCCTGGCATACTTTATAGCTGTGATCTTTCCCTCTATGCCTCTGTCGCCGAATCCGCCGGGTACTAAAATGCCTCCGGCACCGCCGAGCAGTGCATCTGCATTATCTTCCGTCAGGTTCTCGGCATCTATCCAGTCGATATCTATCTCGGCGCCTGCGGCGTATCCGCCGTGCCTCAGCGCCTCAGCAACGCTTAAATACGCATCGTGGAGCGCCACATATTTTCCGACCAGTGCGATCTTGACCTTTTTATCAAGACTTCCTATCCTCCTGATAATATCGTTCCATTCACTGAGGTTCGGCTCCGCTGCGCTGATACCAAGCCTTTCGCAGACCTTGCCGGAAAGGTTCTGGTTCTCCAGCATTATCGGAACGTCATATATCGTATCACAGTTAAGGTTCTGGAATACGCAGTCATCCGAAACATTGCAGAACAGAGCTATCTTCTTTCTGTGCGATTCCTCAAGCGGAACCTCACTCCGGCATATCAGCATATCCGGCTGGATACCAATGCTCCTAAGCTCCTTGACACTGTGCTGCGTCGGCTTTGACTTGAGCTCGCCCGAGGTGCTGAGATACGGCAGCAATGTGACGTGTATGTACATTACATTTGCACGTCCCTTGTCACCGGCTACCTGCCTTATCGCTTCAAGAAACGGCTGGCTCTCAATATCGCCGACCGTACCGCCTATCTCGGTGATAACAACGTCGGAATTGCCGTCCTCGCCCACCTCATAAACCTTTTTCTTTATCTCATTGGTTATATGCGGTATTACCTGAACAGTCCTGCCGAGGTACGCGCCCTGTCTCTCCTTTGTAATAACAGCATTATAGACCTTGCCGGTCGTAATGTTACTGTTTTTTGTAAGGTTTTCGTCAATGAACCTCTCGTAGTGGCCAAGGTCAAGATCCGTCTCCGCGCCGTCATCGGTAACATAAACCTCACCGTGCTGGTACGGACTCATTGTTCCCGGATCTATATTGATATAGGGGTCGAACTTCTGCATCGTAACCCTAAGCCCCCGCGCCTTGAGCAGCCGGCCTAAGGATGCAGCTGTAATTCCCTTGCCGATTCCCGATACAACACCGCCTGTCACAAAAATATATTTTACGGCCATCACAATTCCCCCTTGATATCAATATGAATTTACCACTGTCCGCATATTTCCAAAACATACGCTAACTCTTGTATTTTAATACCTAAACACACGTATGTCAAGTACCGAGGGCGAATTTGTCCTAAAATTTTAGCCGTTTGTAACTTTGTGTAACAAAAAAGTATTTGCATTTATAAAAAAGATGTGATATACTTTTGGTGTCATAGCCGAAAGCTGTTACAGCTTTCACTCTTTATGACGACAATAGCTTTGATTGGGTTCCCAACAGAGACTAAAAATTTTAAAAAATTTTTAAAAACAGCGCCTGCCGGGGTCGGTTCTGCACTCCCGGACGGCCTTATGTTCTCTGATTGGATACCGCATATTGCGTATCCGATTTTTTTATACACAACAGTATGTGTTTCTGATTGAGAATATATACTATATATAATGTAGAAACTCAGTCAAAATAAAATGTAAAGGAGAATATACATGTCAAAACAAATCAGCGGAGGAAAAAAGGTTACAACCAAAACCGTACGGCAAATGAAAGGCACGGAAAAGCTCTCCATGCTTACGGCCTACGACTATTCAATGGCAAAGCTTGTTGACAATGCGGGGATCGATATGATTCTGGTAGGCGATTCGCTGGGCAACGTGATGCTGGGCTATGAGGCGACCACACATGTGACTATGGAAGATATGATCCATCACACAAAATCTGTCGCGCGCGCGGCTAAACGCTGTCTTGTGGTTGCGGATATGCCGTTTTTGTCCTGTCACCTCGGAAAATATGAGGCAGTAAAGAACGCAGGCGCACTCGTAGCTGAGGGCGGCGCGGCGGCCGTAAAGATCGAGGGCGGTACTGAGGTATGTGAGACGATCAAGGCAATCACTGACGCCGGCATACCCGTAATGGGACACCTCGGCCTGACGCCGCAGAGCGTCAACCAGCTCGGCGGCTACGGCGTTCAGGCAAAGACGGACGCGGCAGCCGAAAAGCTGATATCCGACGCCAAAGCCGTTGAAGCCGCCGGAGCGTTTGCCGTCGTACTTGAGTGCATACCGCACGCTCTTGCGCAAAAGGTTACGGAGGCGCTCGGCATTCCCACGATAGGCATCGGAGCCGGCCCACACTGCGACGGTCAGGTTCTTGTACTGCACGACATGCTGGGAATGTTTGACGACTATGTCCCATCGTTCGTAAAACGTTTTGCCGAGGTCGGAAAGGCAATAGACGCAGGTGTCAGGGATTATATAAAAGAGATAAAGAGCGGCGAATTTCCCGCTGCCAAATAAGGGGGATCAGCATTATGAAAATTATAAATACTCCCAAGGAGCTTTCCGCATACGCTAAGGCTCAAAAGGACGCGGGAAAAAGCATAGGGCTTGTGCCCACCATGGGATATCTTCACGACGGGCACGCCTCGCTCATCAAAAAGAGCGCATCTGAAAACGACGTCACAATAGTCAGCGTATTCGTGAACCCGACACAGTTCGGCGCGGGCGAGGATCTTGACTCATACCCCAGAGATATAGAGCACGACTGCACAGCGGCTGAGGCTGCCGGCGCCAATGTTGTTTTCCACCCGGAGCCGGGCGATATGTATCCCGCCGGGTACGGCACATACGTCAGTGTTGACAGCGACATGACCAAGGTTTTGTGCGGCCGGAGCCGCCCTACACACTTCCGCGGCGTTACCACGGTCGTTGCAAAACTTTTTAATATATCAGCAGCCGACAGGGCGTATTTCGGACAAAAGGACGCGCAGCAGCTTGCCGTCATAATGCGCATGGTCAGCGACCTTAACATGGGCATAGAGATAATACCCTGTCCGATAGTCAGAGAACCGGACGGACTGGCGATGAGCTCGCGCAACACCTACCTGTCGCCCGGCGAACGCACTCAGGCTCCGGTACTGAGCAGATCGCTGTCCGCAGCAAAAAAACTTATCGACGCGGGCGAGAGAGATGTTAAAACGCTCAGGGACGAAATCTCCCGCATTATCTCATGCGCACCTGATGCGGACGCCGAATATATCGAATTCCGCAGCTTTCCGTCGCTTGACGAATGCGGCGGCCGTATCTCGGGAAAAGTTCTGATCGCGCTTGCAGTCAGATTCGGAAAAACACGGCTGATAGACAATATTATTGTTAATATTTAAATTTGAGGGGGAATATTTATGCTGATAGAAGTAATGAATTCCAAAATACACCGTGCCACAGTGACGGACGCCAACCTCAACTATATAGGCTCTGTCACGATAGATGAGGACTGGATGGATGAGGTCGGCATCCTCACCAACCAGCAGGTTCATATCGTCAACGTCACAAACGGAGAGCGTCTGATAACCTATGCGATACCCGGAGAGCGCGGCAGCGGAGTAGTATGCTTAAACGGCGCGGCAGCTCACAAGGCAAGCGTCGGGGACACCGTTATCATAATAGCGTATGCGTCTATGGACTACGAAGAGGCAAAGACGCACAAGCCGCATGTTAAGTTCATAGAGGGCAGCATTTAGGGCTGCCTATACGACTTTACAAAACGTTAAAAAAATCCGCCTTGACAAATTCCGGTAAATATTGTATACTCTAATACGGTTGTGTTACAGAAATGTTACACAAGGATTACAAATTGATTTTGAGGAGTGATTTTCGTATTGAGTTTCAAAAAAAGCAGAATGTTTAAAGCGGCAGTATGTATGCTGGCATGTCTGACGATAGCGTTCTCATCACTGTCGGGATATGCGGTGAGCATTTCGGCGCGCGGTGCGTTTGTTCTGGATTCCGGCACGGGTGAGGCACTGTTTGTGCACAACGCTGACACGGCGATCCCGCCCGCAAGCATGACAAAGATAGTGTCGCTTTATGTTATATATTCGCACTTAGCTGACGGCAGCCTTACCAAGGACACACAGATACCTGTCGGACGTGCGCTGGCGGCTTATTCAAGAGACCCGGGGTATTCGAACGTTTACCTCACGGCCGGACAGACCTACAGCGTGGACGAGCTGCTGGGCGCGATCTGCGTGGTATCGGCCAACGCGGCGGTAATGGCTATCGGAGATTACCTCTGCGGCAGTGAAGCCGGATTTGTTGCCGAGATGAACAGCCTTATATCGGGCTGGGGCGTTAACGGATATTTTGTCGACTGCACCGGAGTTTCAAGCAGCAACAGGATATCGCCGCGGGGCATGGCGACTGTTGCAAACAGACTTATAACCGATTACCCCGATGTTTTGAACTACACCTCTCTGACCTTTCTTAATTTCAGAGGCCAGACGTACTATCCGACCAATAAGATGCTCCCCGGCGGTGCGTATGAATATGACGGCACTGACGGACTAAAGACCGGTACGACCTCCGCGGCCGGCTGCTGCTTCACAGGCACGGCTGTGCGGAACGGAAAGCGTCTTATCTCGGTAGTCATGGGAGAGAGTTCGACCAACATGAGATATGTTGACACGATAAAGATCATGGATTACAGCTGGGATCTGCTGTCGCAGCGCACAGTAGAACCGGCATATACCGACAATACGGAAAAGGATTATATTGTGGCGACGGATCTGAGATGCTTTATAAACGACTGGGAGATCCCTACCTACATACACTACGGAAACGCTGACAACGGCTACCAGGACTGCGCTGTTGTTATGATAAACGACCTGCCCGACTACGGCTTTGATGTATCGTATGACGAGGCAAGCGACACGGTAACGATAGTAAACAACACTGATAAGGATCTGACGGCGGGACCCAACTACGGTGAACAGACATGGTATGACGACATGACCAAGCTTCAGCTGAGCGACTGGGAGCCGGCAAAGATACTTTTAAAGAACGGCGTTGACGATCCCGGCGTATACGCTGAGCAGACGTTTGATATCAACGGCAGCGGCGCTATCTCGATCGATGAGCTGTGGCACATGGGCACTGTGGTCTGGAATGAAAAATATAATTTGACGGTTGTTGTAACAAGATATTAAAAATCGGAGCTGTATCTGAAAAATCAGGTACAGCTCATTTTGTTATTTATGTGTCTTGCTTTGGTTTGCCAGATGATATACGTCTCTGGACTTGCCCATCACAACAATATGCTCGCCCGGGGAGAATACATAATCCGGATCCGGCATGGGGTTTAAGACATTATTCCGCTTGGTCGCGATGATATTTATCTTATACTTCCTGCGGATATCCAATGAATTAATACTCTTTCCGACCCATACAGGCACGACCGGAATCTCATAGATCGAATACTCGCTTGTCAGCTTGACATAGTCAAAGATATTATCCGCATTGTAGCGCATTGCAAGCTTCTCAGCGGCATCTCTTTCGGGATAGACCACCTCGTTCGCACCGACCAGCTTCAAGAACTTTGCTTGTCTGTCCTCGCTTGCCTTTGACAGTATGAACGATGCGCCAAGCTCGCTCAGCATTGACGTTATCTCCAGTGAAGCCTGAAAATCCTCGCCGATCGCTACAAAACACAAATCGAAATTATTCACACCGATAGAGCGCAGCACCGCTTCCTGACGGCAGTCGCCTATCTGACAGTCGGTAAAAACGCTTGATAACTCCTCGATAACATCGTCATCTTTATCTACTATCATAACATCGTTGCCAAGAGCGAGCATTTTTCCCGCAAAATGTCTGCCGAGCCTTCCCATTCCTATAACCAATATGGACTTCATATATAATCCTCCTAATAATGAAAATTTATACAATAATTCATCTGTTCAAATATCAGCCGATCAGAATATCTTCTCTCGGACGCAAGACGGGTGCCTGCTCGCGCTTCTCGGCAAGAGCCAGCATAAGCGTAAGGCCGCCGACCCTTCCGCCGTACATAAGCAGTATCAAGACAGCCTGCGAAGGTACCGTCAGCAGTGATGTTATTCCTTGTGTCAGACCCACAGTGCCTATTGCGGAGCTGACTTCAAACAGCACGGTTCCAAAATCAAACGGTTCTATCGCACAAATCAGCATTGTCGATAAAACAGCCGCCGTAATATACACTGTGGCGATCGCACTCGCCTGACGGAGGGTGTTCTCGCTGAGCCTGCGCTTAAAGACAGTAACCTGACCGCTGTGCCTTGCGGACGCAAACGCCGTAAATATCAATACCACCACTGTGGTGATTTTCATACCTCCTGCAGTAGAGCCTGAATTTCCGCCGATGAGCATAAGAACGGTCGTAAGCAGCGAGCCGCTTTCCGAAAGCTTACTCAGGTCAATAGTGTTAAAGCCCGCCGTTCTCGGTGTAATCGCCTGAAAGTAGGCACTCAGCCATCTGTCGCCCTGCGCAAGACCGCTCAGCACACCGTTTCTCTCAAATATGTAAAACAAAACAGTAGGAACCACTACCATTACCAGCGTTCCCACAAGCACAATCTTTGTGTGCAGCAGATATTTCTTATAGTTCAGCCTTGCGGTCAGAAGATTGTTCCAAACCATGAAGCCGAGTCCGCCTATAAGTATAAGGCTGCTGATAGTTATGTTGACAACCGGGTCGCTCTGAAAGTGCGTCAGCGATGAATACGGCTCAATAACTCCCATAAGGTCAAAGCCCGCATTGCAAAATGCCGAGACAGAGTGAAAGACCGAATAATAAATTCCCCGCAAAAGTCCAAACCTCGGGCAGAAGCTGGTTGCAAGGAGCACCGCTCCGGCAATTTCAAACAGCATCGTTCCCAGAACAATCCTCTTTACCAACTGTATCATTCCGCTGAGCTTTGTGTTGCCCGCAGACTGCATAATCAGCTTGCGTTCATGAAGCGATATACGTCTTCCCATAAATATGGATACAACCGTTATTATAGTCATAAAACCTATACCACCCGTCTGTATCATCAGCAGAATTACAATCTGCCCGAATACAGACCACTGACTGTATGTATCGTATACGATAAGACCTGTGACACAGGTCGCGCTTGTCGCTGTGAACAAACAGTCAAAGTAGGATGTCCACTCTCCGCTCTTTGACGAAACAGGCAGAGACAATATGGCTGCCCCGCATACTATTATTATCAAAAATCCGAGAGCGATAACTCTTGTATATGACATTCTATACCTTTTCGAATCCGCTATGGAATCAAAAGCTATACTGCTCATATTCTTCTCCATTCCGCCGCTGCGCACGGCACAAATAGATATAATATTCTCTTATCGGCGCAGCAGAGAGCGATAAGAGATTTATTTATTTTTAACTTTCCGATTAGTTTTAAATTTCGGCCCATTTAAAACTTGTAGGCGCTCAAATAAAATTCACAGCCTACGGGAGCTATATTAATCTCAAGCACATTATTTTTAACAGGAAGAAGCTCTTTGTCTTTAAGCCCCCTGGAAAAATACGGGAAATCCCCCAGCTCCGACAAATCTATGTCGATATGCTTTTTTTCAAAGCTGCGGTTTACCGCACAAACTGCCAGCATATTTTCGGATTTATTCGAAAACGCATCACAGCCGCCGCTGATATATCTGGCATAAACATAAATATCGCCGGACGCATACAGCGTTTTGTAAAAACCGGTCTTTAGACAGTCCGTGCTGTTCCTGAGCTCTCCCAGTGTAGTATACCACTCTCTCAGCTCCGGGTCAACCCCCCGCCAGGGATAAGTTCCCCTGTTGAACGGGTCTCCGCCGCCCTGCATGCCAACTTCATCTCCGTAATATATACATGGCACTCCCACAAAGGTCATCTGTACAAATGACAATATTTTTACCCTGTAGGTCGCAAGCTCTTCGTTACCCGAGGTCAGCCTCTGTGTTCCGCAGTCCTGTGACAGTCCGCCCATAAGCGTCTTTATACGCATTGTGTCGTGCGTCCCTATAACATTCATCAGGGCATACAGCGTCTCTGAGGGATAGTTTTCAAATATTGACATCAGCCGGGCGTTCAGCGCCTCAGCATTTATGCTTCCAAGCACAAATGATATCAGGTTATCCTTAAACGGATAGTTCATAACACTGTCCAGCTCCCCGCCCAAAAGATACTCCCTTTGAACATCGTAAGCTACTTTGTTTGACGCATCCTCCCATACCTCGCCGATTATTACCGCGTCCGGATCCTCACTCTTGACCTCATGCCTCAAAATTCTGATAAACTCATCGGGCAGCTCGTCTGCAACGTCCAGCCTCCAGCCGCTCGCACCGCGCTTTATCCATGTTTTGACCACAGAATCGTCATTCCGCAGAATATAGTCAAGATATGACGGTTCCATCTCGTTTACATTCGGCAGATTGCTGCAGCCCCACCAGCTGTTGTAGTCCGGATAATTTGTGAACTGATACCATTTGACATACGGGCTCTGCGGATTTCTGTATGCACCGTTTCCGTCACCGTAGCTGCCGTATTTATTAAAATATATGCTGTCCGCGCCTGTATGGCTGAAAACGCCGTCCAGAATTACCCGTATGTCCAGCTTTTCGGCCTCCTCGCACAGCCTTGAAAACGTTTCGTTGCTGCCGAACATCGGGTCGACATTCATATAATCGGCCGTATCGTACTTATGGTTGGAATACGCGTCAAATATCGGATTTAGATATATCACCCCAACGCCCAGGCTTTTCAGATACTTCAGTTTTTGTATGATACCGGCAAGGTTGCCGCCGTAAAAATCGTTGCAGGCAGGGCCGAATTCATACGGATGTGAATTGAACGAGATTGGTTCATACCAGTCGTGATGGATAACATACTCATTGCGCTTTTTATATATCGCCCCGCCGGTCTCGCTGTGGTCTCCGTAAAATCTGTCGGTAAATATCTGATACATTATCCTGCCCTTGAACCAATCGGGCGTTTTAAAATCCTTATCAAAGACCGTTATCTGATAACTGTTATCTGAGTGCGAAGATACAGTCTGACCCACGCCGCCGAGCTTTTCGTTGTTATTTATATAATATGCCTTTGTTCCCTCAGCCTCGACTACAAAATAGTACCAAAGCAGCTGGCCGCTGTCCGGCATAGGTATTTCCGCCGTGTACATAGTTCCGATATCGCGGAACCTGGATATACTGACGTCCGGCTGCCGCATCTCCCCGCGCATCTCTTCGCGCTCAGTCTCCATATCATAAAAAATCTCTTGATCCCCCATCCAGAGCCTCACACGAACACTTTCCGGCTTCTCCTTTGAAATTACTTTAAGGCCCAGCCGTAATGTACTCCCGGTCGGCACAGCGCCAAACGGCATTCTGTACACTGTATCGTGTGAATTATGAAAAAGCTGCATATACAGTCCCCCCAAGAAATAATTGCTTATATTGCCAAAATCAATCGCAATACTCTTAGTATAATATATTATACATCATAACTTAATAAATTTCAAATACAATTACATAACAATTGCAAGTATTATTAAAATATGCTATAATTGAGCTAAAATAACAAGGGTTAATTATAGAATTTTGGAGGTATTGCTGAGAATGGCGGATATAAAATATGTTATATTTGATATGGACGGGGTCATTGTAAACTCCGAGCCCGTAATAATATCGGCAGCGCTGAATGCTCTGCACGAGGCCGGGATAGCTGCGGAAAAGGCTGATTTTATGGAATTTATCGGCGCGGGTGAGGAGAACTTTATAATTTCCCCGTGCACAAGGCAGGGCCGTGAGGATCTGATAGACGAACTGCTTGAAAAGATGTTTGTGAATTTTGAAAATTCTATCTCTGAAATGAAAGTGTTTCCGTCTGCAAAGCCGCTTATCGGCGCGCTGAAAAAACGCGGCTTTAAACTTGCGCTTGTAAGCAGTGCAGCCGGGCGAAAGCTCTATGCCTCGCTCAAGGCTGCGGATATCGACCCGGCAGACTTTGACGTCATATTATCCGGCTCGGATGTAACGGAGAAAAAGCCGTCTCCGGCGCCGTATCTGCTGGGCGCCGGAAGGCTTGGAGCCGCCCCCGGCAGCTGTCTGGTAATCGAGGACGCTTTAAGCGGTATAAGATCCGCAAAGAGCGCAGGCATGCTGTGCGCGGCAGTGACGACCTCGTTTTCAAGACCGGAGCTCAAAGCCGAAAATCCCGACTATATAGTAGACGATATCATAGAAATCCTTGAGCTGCCCGAGGTGAAATCATGCTGAGCGCAGTATACGGAAGCGCGGAGTTTGACCAAGATGTATTTTTGTTTGAGGAATTGCGCCTATGCCTCGACAAAAACATCAGAGCCTATGTACTGGTGCCCGAGCAGTTCTCAGTCTTTACCGAGCGCAAGGTCATAAAGCGTCTCGGAGCGAGAGCGCAGAGATGCATCGAGGTTCTGACATTTTCACGGCTTGCGGGGCTTATTCTTGAACGCTTCGGACCGCTGCGGCTCAACTATGTGGACGGCGCCGAACGCGAAATCGTAGCAGCCAGAGCCCTGCAGCTCATTGAAAAAAAGCTGCTGTACTTTTCGTCAAACACAGCACAGCACGGCTTTCCAAGCCTGCTCGCCCGGCTGGTATCGGAGTTTAAGCGTTACGGACACCCTCCCGAGACTATTAAGAGCATGGCCGGGGAGATAGAAGACGATGAGCTCTCGCGCAAGCTACACGACCTGCACCTCTTTTACGAGACATACAATACTTTGATAGAAAAAATCGGCTCGGACGCAGAGGACAACCTGTCGCTCTGTCTGCCAAAGCTCAAACTGCTTCCGCAGGATACAGAGGCGCGCCTCTATATAAGCGAATTTAAGAGCTTTACGCCTCTCGAAACCGAGGTGATCGGCACGCTGACGGAAAAGCTGGGCGAGGTCTGCATGATACTCAGCTGCGACAGCCTAAACAATCCGTCCGCGCCTTTTGCCGGTGCAGCCGAGACATACCGCAGGCTGAAGCAGCTTGCGCTGAGCCTTGGGGTACCCGCTGCAAAGCCACGGCCTCTGACTGTAGCCAAGGAGCGTTCAAGCGATCTTTCATTTGTACTTAAAAATTATTTTGATCTGCGCGCCTCGGCCTCTCCCTCAAGTCCGCGCAGTATACATTTTCTGTCGCCCGCCGGCAGCTTTGACGAGGCAGAGCAGGCAGCGCGCATAATTAACCGCCTGACCCGTGAAAAGAACTACACGCAGAGCGATTTTCTGCTGCTTGCAAAGGACACGGAAAAATATTCCGGGATACTGCCCGAAATATTCGAAAGTGCAGGGCTTAGCCTGTTTCTTGACAAACGCCGCTCTGTCGCCGGAAACCCGTTTGTGCGCCTGCTGAGCGCCGTACTGGAGATACTGGCCTTTGGATTTACATACGAGCGCATTATGAACATGGCGCGGAGCGGATTTGTACAGGGCATAGACGATGAGGATGCGGACTTTCTCGACAATTATATTCTGGCTGCCGCTCCCGGTCACGCAGTTTTAAGCAAGAGTGCAGACTGGAGGTACAATCCGGATAAAAGAACATTTGATATGGACAGGATAAACCGCATCAAAAACCTTATCACATCGCCCGTGTTTAAGCTTAAAAGCAGTATAAGCGGCAGAAAAACGGCTGCGGACATAACCGCGGCACTGTTTGGGCTTATAGCCGATATGCACTGCGAGGACACTATGCGCAGCCTGTGCCGTGAATTTGCGGACAGCGGCATGGTCTATCTCGCAGAGGAATACCGTATGGCCTGGAACACTGTTACGGGTACGCTTGCGCGTCTCGGCGAGCTCATGAGCGATACGTATTTAAGCTACGAACGTTTCGGCGAACTGTTCGGCTCTGTCTGCGCTGAGATAAAGACCGGAGTTTCGCCGCAGACGATCGACGGCGTTATGTTCAGCAGCGTTGACCTGTTCAGAAGCAGCGATACAAAGGTAGTTATAGTTCTCGGCGTTACCGACGGGGTCTTTCCAAAGGCCTATGGCACAGAGGGGCTGATATCGGACAGCGAAAGAGAACTGCTGCGCTCGCGCGGACTTGAGCTTGCTCAGACCGCCGCTGAAAAGACGCTTGACGAAAATGTCACCGTCTACAATGTTCTCGCCGCCGCACAGGACGAGATGTATCTAATGTCACCGCTCACTGATGACGACGGCTCTGCACTCAAGCCCTCAAGAATAGTCACAAGGATACGCGGCGAGCTGTTTAGCGGGGCGGCAGAGGAGGATGCTCCCGAGGCTGCGTGTGAAAATGACATATTAAGAGAGCTTATGGCGGAGCTTGCGGCCTGCGGCGCAGACGCCGAAAAACTCAGCCCCAAGGGCGCGGCGCTTTACGATATTTTTTCGGGCAGCTCCCGCCTCAGCGAATTTTCTTCACGCCTTAAAACGGCGCTCAGCGGCTATGAGCAGCTTTCAAAGGAAGCCGTGCGCAGGCTGTACGGCAAAAAACTTATGCTGAGCGCTTCAAGGCTTGAAAAATTCAACGCCTGTGCGTTTGCGTATTTCATGAGGTACGGCCTTGCGGCACAGCCGCGCGCAGAGGCGGCATTTGACCCGCTTCAGCTTGGAAGCGTACTCCACCTTGCGCTTGAGCGGTATTTTTCGGAAAAGTCAAACAATACCGACTTCAGCACAGTCACCAAGTCGGACGTGCGCCGTGATATGACGCGTATTGTAGAGGATATTGCCGGAGGCAGCGATGAGATCATGTACCAAAGCTCCTCGTATTACAGGTATTTGGTAAAGCGAATGATAGGTATCTCCTCGGCTACTGCATGGGAGACGGTCAAGTTCTTCAGGATATCGGAATTCAGGCCGTTCGGCTTTGAAATAAAGATAGGCAATGACGGGACGATACCGCCCGTTCGCGTACACACAAGCCTCGGTGAGGCTGAGATAGAGGGCTTTATTGACAGGGCGGACAGTGCAGTGCTGAACGGGAAACGCTATTTCAGCATTGTTGACTATAAATCCTCCGCTAAAAGCCTTGATCCCGCCCTGGCCGAGGCAGGCGTCAGATTTCAGCCGCTTGTATACGCCGGAGCGATTTGCGCTTCCTCAGACGAAAACCGCGCGGCAGCCCTGCTCTATCAGCAGATGAACGACCCTATAATCCCGGCAGACAAGGCTAAGACTGAAGAATCACTTGAAAAGGAGCTTAAAAAGAATACCAAAGCCGATGGCTGGGTCATAAACGATGACGACGCTCTAAACGCATTTGACAAAAACAACGGAACAAAGGAGTGCTACATAAGCCCCAAAAACCTTATGAGCTCTGAGGAAATGACGGAAAAGCTTGAGGCTGCACAGAAAAAAATCGCAGAATCCGCCGAGGGGATATTTTCAGGCACTATTGCGATAAATCCATATATTTCCCGCACATTTAACGCATGTGAATTCTGCGACTACAGCTCCGTCTGCGGGCGTGAACAGTCATGAATACATAAAATGAGCCCGGAGCGGTACGTCCGGGCTCTTGAATTTATATTAGTCCTGAATCGAAAACAGCAGGTCGCCGTATGTCGGGAACGGCCAGTATTCCTCCGCAGTGTGCTTTTCCATCTCGTCAGCGATTTCTCTGACGCCGTTCATGTTTTCAAGCACAACATCATGGTAGAACATTGCCTGATCATGACCCTCCGGCATAGCGAGCGCTTCCGAAATACTGCTGTCGAGCTTTTCAACTGCGTCATAGAGCTTTGCCTCAAGCTCTGACAGCTTAGGAATAACGCTCTCCTCGAAGCCGCAGCAAACGTTGCCTATCTGCTTCTTGGCGATCACGGTGTCTGCCAAATCTCTTACATACTTAGCAACAGCCGGTGCAATGTCGCGTCTTGCCATTTCAACCGTCGTCTTTGCCTCAATATTGATTGCCTTGCTGTAATTTTCGAGGTTGATCTCATAACGCGAAAGCATCTCGTCGCGCGTTAATATTCCATGTCTCTCAAACAGCGCAATGCTCTTTTCGGAAACAAACTCCGGGAAAGCCTCGGGCGCGCTCTTTAAGTTGCACAGGCCTCTCTTCTCAGCCTCAGCTACCCACTCGTCCGAATAGTTATTGCCGTTGAAGATTATACGCTTATGTTCTTTCATTGTATCCTTGACTATCTCATAGATCTCCGCTGTAATATCATCAGCCTTTTCAAGTCTCTCAGCAAACCCATCAAGGACGTCGGCAACCGCTGTGTTAAGTATAAAGTTCGGGCCTGAGATAGACAGCGCCGAACCCGGCATTCTGAACTCAAACTTGTTTCCGGTAAATGCAAACGGCGAAGTTCTGTTTCTGTCGGTCGTATCCTTGGCAAAGTCCGGAACCGCATCTATACCTGAGTTCATGACCTCTTTTGATTTATTCTCAAAATAGCTTCCCTTTTCGATCGAGTCAAGAACCTCCTTGATATCATCTCCGAGGAATATAGAAATGATTGCCGGAGGCGCCTCGTTGGCTCCGAGCCTGTGATCGTTTCCTGCGCTTGCAACAGAGCTTCTGAGCAGACCCTGATGCTCATCGACCGCGGTGATGACCGCGCTCAGGAACAGCAGGAAGCGGGGATTGTCATGAGGCGTCTTTCCGGGCTTGAGCAGGTTATCGCCCTTATCGGTAGAGATAGACCAGTTGTTATGCTTTCCGCTTCCGTTAATGCCCTCAAACGGCTTCTCGTGGAGCAGGCACTTCATGCCATGCTTCTCTGCAACTTTCTTCATTATCTCCATGGTCAGCTGATTGTGATCGGTAGCAATATTTGCCTGTGTGAAGATAGGAGCCAGCTCATGCTGCGCCGGAGCCACCTCGTTATGCTTCGTCTTTGCCAGGATACCGAGCTTCCACAGTTCCTCATCAACGTCTTTCATGTATTCCGAAACTCTTCTCTTTACGACGCCGAAATAGTGGTCGTCAAGCTCCTGACCTTTAGGTGAGGGAGCGCCGAAGAGCGTTCTGCCCGTGTAAGTGATATCCTTTCTTTTAAGAGCTACCTTTCTGTCGATCAGGAAATATTCCTGCTCGGGACCGACCGTGGTGATTACGCGGGTAACCTCATTATCTCCCATGATACGCAGCACATTAACGGCCGACTTGCTGAGCGCCTCCATTGAGCGCATAAGCGGGGTCTTTTTATCAAGAGCCTCACCGGTGTATGAGCAAAAGACAGTAGGGATACATAAAATACCATCCTTGATAAATGCGTTGGACGTAGGATCCCATGCAGTGTAACCTCTCGCCTCAAACGTTGAACGAAGTCCTCCGGACGGAAAACTTGACGCATCAGGCTCTCCCTTGATAAGCTCTTTGCCGCTGAACTCCATAATAACGTTATCGATACCGTCCGGCTGGATAAAGCTGTCATGCTTCTCAGCAGTGACTCCGGTCATAGGCTGGAACCAGTGTGTGAAGTGTGTGACGCCGTTCTCGACTGCCCAATCCTTCATAGCGTTTGCAACAACATCGGCCACCTCGCGCGTCAGCGGTGTGCCCTCTTCTTTTGTCTTTCTCAGCTGCTTGTAGATGTTGTCGGGAAGCCTAACCTTTTGCACCGAGTCTTCAAACACAGCGCTTCCAAATAGTTCATTCATGCGATCCATTAAAAAACATTCCTTTCTTAATTGAAATTTGATATACTAACCCGGGTCACAATATCAAAATAGGCGCTGCGAGCAAGATACTCACAGCGCCTTTGCTGTCTATAGCTGAATTATACTATACTGCTTTATTTTTGTCAAGCTATTTTTCCATAATCTAAAAATTTTTGTCAAAATATATAAATCTAAATAAGCCTGACAAAATAAAGTTATACTGTTCTGTGCGTTTTTTATATGCCGCACTAATTTGTTATCACCTCATAAAGGCTTGCCGCCTCATCCTTGCGCACGTTTTCCTTAACATTTAGTACGCGTATCCTGAGAGGCTTTTCACCGAACAGTATGGTTATCTCGTCACCGGCTTTTACATCATAGGAAGCCTTGACGGTGCGCCCGCCTACCGATACGCGTCCGCCGTCGCAGGCTTCATTCGCCACGGTACGCCGCTTTATAATTCTTGATACCTTTAGGAACTTATCGAGTCTCATTTTTATCCCTTTCAAATTTTTCAAAATCGTTTATAAATTCATCAATATACTCAGACAGAGCAACTTCGGGCTCAACGCCGCTTTTGCGGCACATAACCGCTGCCTCAAACAGCATTCTGCCGCATTCGCCTGGTGCCCTCTCCGGCAGGCTGCCGGACTGCATTTCAAATCCGGCCTTTTCGGCTTTCTTCTGTATCTTTGCCGCTCTCATAAGCGACGGCAGATATTTTGATACTCCGCGCAGCTCATCCGCAACGCTGTTTTGGCTCCTGTCCGCACGCTTGATCGCATCCCAGTTCTTTAAGACCTCGCTGCTTGTATCGGCAGTAACATCTCCGAACACATGCGGATGCCTGTGTATGAGCTTCCGCGATATCGCATCTGTAACATCGTTTATATCATACTCGCCGTTTTCATCGGCGATCACCGCGTGAAACACCACCTGCAGGAGCATGTCGCCGCTCTCATCGGCTATCTTATGAGGGTCTCCGCCGTCTATGGCCTCGATCAGCTCATAGCCCTCCTCTATCAGATTATTCTTAATGCTGCGGTGGGTCTGTTCCCTGTCCCACGGACAGCCTCCGGGCGCACGCAGGAGCCTTACAATCTCTACCAGCTCATCAAAGCTGTATTTTTCGCCATTGTTTTTAAATTCCATTTTTATCCTCTCTGCTTTACTTTATCAGCTTAAATCTCTCAAGTTTTGCGGCGATCCTGTCTCCGCCCGGCATAGCCATGATATCCTCGCGCTTTACCGCCCTGAACGCAAACACCAGAACAAAGTATGCCGCAATGCATATAAGTATCTCCAAGATAGTCATAAGCCGTGATGTTCCCAATACCAGGCTCAGCAGATACGCCAGCGCACCCATGACCAGGGCTGCGCCGACCGGCTTTAATATAATATCTCCGACACTGAATCTCATACCGGTGAGCCTTACAATCTGCACCGTGTTGAGTACGGCTAT
Source organism: Candidatus Monoglobus merdigallinarum (assembly GCA_019112945.1). Taxonomy (GTDB): domain Bacteria; phylum Bacillota; class Clostridia; order Monoglobales; family Monoglobaceae; genus Monoglobus; species Monoglobus merdigallinarum. The sequence goes on from DXIJ01000064.1 coordinate 17,627, forward strand.
TATAGCATAACATATAAACGTTCCTACCGGCGCTCCGTCTATACCAAGGTACGGTATAGCAAAGTAGTTAAACAGCACCTTTGCGGCTCCGCCTATCAGCATGTTGATGACCGGATAATAAACCTTTCCGTACGCCTGAAGTATAGAGTTTGTGACCTGAACCACAGACACCGGGATTATAGCTATAGCCAGAATGCTGAGGACCGTTTTAGCGTTGTCCGTTCCGAACAGCAATCCCAAAACTCCGCTTGAGAGAACCGACATTCCGATCGCGCAGGGTGCGCCGAACAGCATGGCTATCCTTATCGCACTTCCCGTTATCCTCTTTGCGCCGCTGCGGTCCTTAACCGCAAGCGATGCGGAAATTGCCGGAACAATGCTCATGCCGAGAGCGACTACAAGCGTCAGAGGCAGATTGAACATTGTAAGCGCCTTTCCCGTATACATTCCATAGAGCGTAGAAGCCTTCTGGGTATTGATCTGCGCCTGCGTCCAGCCCTCGCTTATCACATTCTTTGCGAAATCAGTTCCCTCTTCAAACATGAACGCGTACTTGTCAAACACCTCAGGGTTGACTACCAGCCGGCGGCTTATTGTTGTCATATCGATAAGCGTTGTCAGGCTGGATACCGATGCACCTATAGTTATCGGTATGGCGATCAAGACCAGCCCCTTTAATATCTCGCTCCGTGAACGCAGCGTATCCGTTAGCGACCTCGGGCGCCGAAGCCTGTTTTTGCCTCTTGCGGCGTGAAAGATGTATATAACGATAAGCAAAACGGCGGACATCAGAGTACCGGTCGTAACACCCGAGATAGCTCCCGCCGAAGCGTATACCTTACGCGTGTGCAGCGATTCGACCGCGCCCTGCGCTATATCGACCGCACGGCCGAGATTGTCGTTTACGGTCATTCCCATAAAGAACGCAGCCAGAGCCAGTCCTACCGCCATCTTTCCGGTAGACTCTATAACTTCCGACACCGCAGTCGGAACCATGTTCTGCCTGCCTTGGAAATACCCCCTCAGTGCGGAAGCCATCGCCACAAAGAACACCGCCGGTGAGATCGCCTTTATGCTGAGCGCAGCGTCAGGGATAGCCACAAGGTTTGCTAAACTTTCTGCAAACACATAGAGCACAATGCTGCCAATCAGGCCGATTACCGCAAGCAGCGAAAACGCCGTCTGAAACACACGCTTAGCATCAGCCTCATCACCCTTGGCGAGACTTTCTGCCACCATTTTAGATATCGCAATAGGAAAACCTGCAGTAGCGATTATAAACATAAATGTATATATCTGATATGCGACGTTGAACAGACCCTGTCCGTCATCGTCTATCAGATTGATAAGCGGTATCTTAAACACCGCGCCTATAACCTTAACGATAAGGCTCGCGGCTCCGAGTATAAGCGCGCCCTTGACGAATCCTCCGTTCTTTGACTTTTCCAAAAAATCACTCCTAAGTAATATTAACTATATTAATTATATTATACAGTGTTTTAAAATACAACGAATAACTATGTCAAAATTTTAAACTTTATCTAAAAAGTTTGTTAAGGCGTCTCGTGCCTGAATGCACGCCTCTCCCATACAATACTTAAATATGACGCCGCCGCCGCAAGCACTATACCGCCGAGTATGTCACTCGGAAAATGCACATAAAGATACAGCCTTGAAAACGCGACCAAAGACGCAAGCGGCAGGAACACCGCTCCCAGCCGTCCGTAAAACTTTCCGCGGCTCCTGTTAAGCAGCACAATAAACGCCGCCGTAAACGACGAGTACGTATGTCCTGACGGAAACGAGCCGTCCTGCGGCATATCGATCAGCAGCTGCACATCCGGGTTTATATGACACGGGCGCGGCCGCGCAATAAGCGGCTTTAAAAGCAGATTTCCGAATATAAGACACAGCAGCAGGCCGAACAATACCGTCATTCCGCATCTGCGGTATCTTTTGCTCATTGCCATGGCCGCTCCGCAAAGCGTCCAAAATATTCCGCCGTCACCCAGATGCGTCAGATATTTAAACACAAAATCCAAAAAGCCGCATTTTAAGTTTTCCTGTATTAAGTTGAGAACCCAAAAATCGATTTCGTTTATGTTCATCGGCTTCTCCTTTAAGCTAAAAAAGCACCGACAGTGTCGATGCTTCTGGTGGAGGGAGATGGATTCGAACCATCGAAGCGAGACGCAACAGATTTACAGTCTGCCCCCTTTGGCCACTCGGGAACCCCTCCGTATAGATTTAGTTGTAGCCGCTTGCGTTCTGCGCTGACGACTTTACTATATTACCACATTTAAATAGCCTTGTCAATAGTTTTTATCAATTTTTTTGAATTTCCGAGGCATAAAATATATTCCCGGTTGTATTGCCGTTTAAGATATGATATAATTATTGTGTAAACGCCATGCAAACGGCAAAAAGCATCATAAGTTTTATATCGTTTAATATGCGCTATATTTGTGATATTTAACTAATTAAAGAGGTAATATATGAAGCTGACTAAAAAATCCGAACTGACCGCTATGCTCAAAAGCTATGGATTTTCGTTTTCCAAAACCTTAGGTCAGAATTTTTTGATTGACGATAAAATATTGAAAAAAATAATCGCCGCCGCAGATATCAGCAGAAAGTCCAATGTTCTGGAGATAGGCCCCGGCGCAGGCACGCTGACAAAGGAGCTCTGCGCATCCGCCGGCAAGGTCGCGGCGGTTGAAATTGACAACAGTCTTATCCCGATACTTGAGGCCGCGCTGAGCAGCTTTGATAATTTCACACTCATTAACCGCGATATAATGGAAGTCGACATTGAAACACTGACACAGGAGATTTTTAAAGGCGCGCCGTTTTCGGTAATTGCAAATCTTCCTTATTATATAACAACTCCCATAGTCATGAAGTTTTTGGAAAGCGGCTGTGCTGTACGCTCAATGACGCTGATGGTTCAAAAGGAGGTTGCCGCACGCATGACGGCGGCTCCCGGAAGCAAAGACTACGGCGCATTATCGGTTGCGGTCAGGCTGCGTGCAGAGCCTAAGATAATCTGCACTGTCCCGCCGCATTGCTTTGTGCCGCAGCCCAAGGTGACCTCTACGGTCATAAAGCTCAGCATCTATGAGGATCCGCCGTACAGCGTCAACGACATGGACAAGCTTTTAAAAATAGTTAAATCCGTATTTTCTCAGCGGCGCAAAACGCTTGTCAATTCACTGCTCGGCAGCCCGTACCTTAAAGCGGACAAGCAGCAAATCATCACCGCTCTGAATGAAATGCAGCTTGACGAGAGAATAAGGGGTGAAAAACTTGATATACGGCAGTTTATTGAGCTGTCCGACAGGCTTTCGATTCTATAAAAAATACAAAGGAGAATACTTATGAAAAAGTACGTACTGGCAAGTCAGAATAAGCATAAAGCTGAGGAGATAAAACAAATCCTCGGAAGCGATTATGAAATAATAACGATAGGTGAGGCCGGAATTAAAAACATCGAAATCATTGAGGACGGCCTCACATTTGAGGAGAATGCAGTTAAAAAGGCTGCTGCGGTATATGAAAGGTGCAAGCTGCCGACTATAGCAGATGACAGCGGTTTATGTGTTGATTATCTCGACGGAGCCCCGGGCGTCTATACCGCAAGGTACGCGGGTGAAAATGCAAGCGACAGCGAAAATATCAAAAAGCTGCTCCGTGCACTCAGCGGCGCTGCTCCGGAGCAGCGCGGTGCAAAATTTGTCTGTGTCATTGCGTGCATAGAGGACGGCGGCGCTCCTCGGCTCTACCGCGGAGAATGTCCCGGCTTTATTGCCGAAAGCGAAAGCGGACGCTCAGGCTTTGGCTATGACCCGGTATTCTTTTTGCCGGAATATAATAAAACGCTGGCAGAGCTCCCGCCCGAACAAAAAAACCGGCTCAGTCACCGCTATCGTGCACTCTGTGAATTTAAAAAAGCAAAATCAGTTTGATATAAAAAGAGCAGGCAATATAAGTTCTGCTCTTTTTGTTTGTCAAACATTGACATATTTTGTTTCACGTGAAACAAAATATTATTTAATAAACTATTGAAAAAAATCCACTATGTGGTATAATAAGATTAATTCGGCAGCTGCGGTGCGCTGAGCATTCCGCCCCGGCCGATAATAAGTATATAGGACGGTAAAGTAATGGGAAAAATAATAGCTATAGCCAATCAAAAGGGCGGCGTGGGAAAGACAACAACAGCTGTAAACCTGAGCGCAAGTCTCGGGCTCAGAAACAAAAAGGTTTTGCTTATCGATACCGACCCGCAGGCAAACGCGACAAGCGGCGTTGGCGTCAGTATCTCAGAGGACGGCTTAACATGCTATGATGTTTTGATAGACGACGCCCCGATGAGGGATGCAATTGTAAAGACTGAGTTTAAAAACCTCTGTATCTGTCCCGGCGATATGAATTTGGCTGCGGCCGATATTGAACTCGCAGGCTCTGATAACCGCGAATTTAAATTGAAAACAGCAATTGACGCCGTAAAGGACGAGTTTGATTTTGTTATAATCGACTGTCCGCCGTCGCTCGGTCTTATCACGATCAACGCATTCTGCGCCAGCGACAGCGTAATAATGCCTATTCAGTGCGAATATTATGCACTCGAGGGTCTCTCACAGCTCACCAAGACTATCAGGAGAATCAAAAAGAGCCTTAACAAGAGCCTGACTATAGAGGGAGTGCTGCTTACAATGTTTGACAAGCGCACAAACCTTTCGGTTCAGGTAGTGGACGAGGTTCAAAAATACTTTTCCTCGGACGCATTTAAAACGGTAATACCCCGCAACGTCCGTCTTTCAGAGGCTCCCAGCTACGGAATGCCCGTTATCTATTACGATAAAAACTCAAAGGGCGCAGCCTGCTATAAAAAACTTGCAGCGGAGATAATCAAAAATAATAAATAATTGTTTCACGTGAAACATAAAGGATGTGAATAAATGGCAGCAAAAAGAAAAAAAGCACTCGGAAAAGGTCTCGATTTGTTGTTTGACGATGACGGCGGCACAGCCGAGGAGGAAGCAATCGTTTCCGAAACGCCGGACAGCAGCGCGGAACATGGCGAAAATGTAACGCTGGTTAAAATAATAGACATCGAACCAAACAAAAATCAGCCGAGAAAGACATTTGACCAAGAGAAGCTGGAGCTGCTCAGCAGTTCAATATCACGGCACGGGCTCATGCAGCCGATACTGGTAAAGCCCACTGAATACGGTACATACAGTATAGTCGCCGGTGAGAGACGCTGGAGAGCGGCCAAACTTGCAGGTCTAAAGGAGATACCGTGCGTGATAAAAGAAATCGACAGCGGCTCTGTCATGGAGCTTGCGCTTATCGAAAATCTCCAGAGAGAAGACCTCAATCCCATAGAAGAGGCGGAGGGCTATAAGGCGCTGATGGAGACTTGCGCTATCACGCAGGAGGATGTGGCAGAGCGCGTGGGCAAGAGCCGCAGCGCTATTGCAAACTCGCTCAGACTAAACAATCTCACAGATGGCGTAAAAGCTCTTGTGGCAGAGGGAAAACTCAGCGCAGGCCACGCACGCACACTGCTTGGCATTGCCGATAGCGATATGCAGCTTAAGGCCGCCGAGTTGATCATCAAAAACGGGCTGAGTGTGCGCCAGACCGAAAAACTGGTCGCAAATCCTGAAAGCAAGCCTCCCAAGCAACCCAAGCAGGTTTCCGGCATGATGAAAAAATACTACTCAGAGATCGAGAACGACCTCGGTTCACGTCTGGGCACAAAGGTAAAGATAAGCGAGGGCGCAAACAAGGGAAAGATAGAAATTGAATACTATTCCAAGGATGATTTAGAGCGTATATTATTTGAGTTAAAAAGATAAATTATTCTAAATATCGAATATTTTAAAAATTACAGACCCAAAATTTTTATGCTGATTTAAGTAAAAACAATATCTTTAATGGTATTATATGCCTAAATTCAAAAGTGTATTTTAAGCTAAATTTTCGGCTGTAGAGCGCATTAGTGAAAAGAGGTGGTAATTTGAGCGAGAAAAACAGCAGCAAACCCCAAAAAGGCAGGGGTAATATATTCAACTACGCTGTGATAATGATAATCTGTGTTATCATTATTATATTGATCGCCGCAATGGCTGACAACCGCGAAAACGAGATAGACAACCGCATAATCGAGACCAAGCGTGCAAACGAGGCGATACAAAACGAGATCGTCAGTCTGCGCGAAGAGAACTATGAGCTGAAATCAGAGCGCGACAAGATAAAGTCAGAACTTGATGCGCAGACCTCGTACAGCACCGCACTGTCAGAGCTGACGGGGATCTGGAATATGATAAATGCCGGTGATCTGACCGGTGCGGCAAACGCATTGATCGCGGCGGATAATTCCGCATATGATGAAAACCAGCAGGGTTACTATAACGCACTGTGCAAACTTGCGGGTGTTGACCCGCTTACCAAACAAATGACAACAGGTCAGTAAAACTTAGGAGGAAAAAACATGCTTGACATCAAACTTTTAAGAAACGAGACAGAAAAGGTAAAAGAGGCACTTTCACGCCGCAAAGAAGAAGTTGATATAGACGGACTTTTGAAACTTGACAACGACCGCCGCGCACTGCTCTTTGAGATCGAGCAAAAGAAAGCGGAGCAGAACGCAGTTTCAAAGCAGATTCCTAAATACAAAAAAGAGGGACGCGACACAACAGAAATCTTTGCGCAGATGAAGGAGCTGTCCGAGAGTATAAAGGCAGGAGATGAAAAGCTGCGTGAGCTTGACGAGAAGATTCAGGCACTGATGTATACTATTCCAAACATACCTGATGCTTCCGTGCCAAACGGCGATACAGACGAAGATAATATAGAGATAAGACGCTTTATGGAGCCTACGGCATTTGAGTTTGAGCCTAAGGCTCACTGGGAGATAGGAAAGCAGCTCGGCATACTCGACCCCGAGACTGCGGCAAAGATAACCGGCGCACGCTTCCATGTTTACAAAAACGCGGGCGCACGCCTTGAGCGCGCAATTATGAACTACTTTCTGGATACCCACACAAGCCGCGGCTACAGCGAGGTGTTCCCGCCGTTTATGGTTCACAGAAACAGCATGATAGGCACTGGGCAGCTGCCCAAGTTTGAGGAGGACGCATTCAAGGTTGCGGGCACAGAGTACTTTTTGGTTCCGACCGCCGAAGTCCCGGTCACAAATATGCACCGTGATGAGATCCTGAGCGGTGACGATCTGCCGCTCAAATACTGCGCATACACCGCCTGCTTCAGAGCGGAGGCCGGAAGTGCGGGACGTGATACACGCGGGCTCATAAGGCAGCATCAGTTCAACAAGGTCGAACTCGTGGAATTCACAAAGCCTGAGGATTCATATACAGAGCTTGAAAACCTCACCGCCGAGGCGGAATTTGTGTTAAAGGGTCTGAAGCTCCCCTACCGCGTGGTTCAGATATGTATAGGCGACCTCGGCTTCACAGCCGCCAAAAAGTATGATATAGAGGTATGGATGCCCAGCTACAACAGATATGTCGAGATATCTTCATGCTCGAACTTCGAGAGCTTCCAGGCGCGCAGAGCAAATATCAAATTTAAGAACAGCCCCAAGGAAAAGGCGCAGCACGTACACACACTAAACGGCAGCGGCGTTGCAATCGGACGCACCACAGCAGCTATTTTGGAAAATTACCAGAACGCCGACGGCAGCGTAACGGTTCCCGAAATTCTCCGCCCATACATGGGCGGCCTTGAGGTCATAAAATAAAATCAAAAGCGTAAATTCCCGTGTTTTCGGGAGCTTACGCTTTTATTTTGCCTAAAATTTAATTGTTTCATATGAAACAATTCTCGCGCTTAAATTGAAAATACATAGAGTGTATTTTCACCAAGCATCTGCATTGACAAACAATGTACATTAGCCGCTCTGCTTTTTCTCATCAGATTCCGGCCCTTTAAGATGCTCAAGCGCAAACTCGCAGCACTGAATGACAAGCTGATTAAAGGATATTCCCCGGTCTGCGGCAAGCTTTGCTATCCGCTCAATTAACTCATCCGGCATTCTTATTGTCCGATTTGAGCTCTTTGGTTTTTTTATTATAAAGTCCATATTTCTGCCTCCTCATGCTGTATTTATTGTCTTCGTCAATATAATTTTAATTCATTTTATGGGGTAAAGATACAAGCAGAAATTAAATTAAAATTTAAGTTAATTTATAGTTGCAATTTAAAATAATATATGATATAATCGGTATAGGATAATTAAAATAAATATGAGAAAGAAGGTATATATTATGAAAATTAAAAGCGCCTTATGCGCAATAATAAGCACTGGCATACTATCTGCATGCACATTAAACGTATACGCTTATGATGATATGAGTGCTAACCTTCAGCACATCATCGACTATTATAACAACGGTTATTTTTATGAAATGCTTGACGAGATCTCATGGGCTCGTCAGATGGATCTGTCGCCCGAGGACATAGGGATACTTGACCAGTGGGAAGAAATCGGAGTATACTGCGCTTCCAACGTTAACGCCATATACACAGAGTTTGGCAGGGCGCAGAGTTACTGTGATCAGGGGCTGTACTACGAGGCATCTGCGGTTCTTGATAACATCGCCGCTACGTATTCTCTGACACAAGCTCAATGGGGCGTCTGGAGCGCCAAAAAAGCGGATGCCAATGCGGGTATAGAAAAATGGGGTGCCCGCAGCTCAGCAGAACTAAACAGATATTTGGGGACTCATTACGTCGAAATAAACTATGCGATAGACGTAGGTTCGGTAACTGAGAGCTCTATAACTTTTTCGCTGTCCGCAACTCGCTCGGACGGTATGAGAACAGCGGATACAGATCTGATCACGGCAAGATTGAGCGGTAGGAGCGGAAGTTTTGATTATATCGATTCGCGCGGCAACAGAGGCACGGGAACAATATCTTTAGGGAACGGCTATATTGTTGTAAATATTAATTATACAAGATACGCCGATTGGTATATGGAATATAATAACGTGACATTTTACGTATAAACAGCAAAGATGCCGCGCCCGAGTACAAAATAATGCAGCGAAATAAACAGCAAGGCTACAGCATTGTTGTATTTAAGCAATAACTAAAACATAGGCGTGGACTTAAATGCCCACGCCTAATTTATATTATCAGCATAATTTAACAATTGTTTCATATGAAACAACCGACGGATTTAACAAAGATATATATTGCTAATCCTCGGTTCTTTTCTTTGAATACACACAGCCGCAGTAATTCTGGCGGTAGAGGTTATATTCATGTGAAAGGAGGATGGATTTCTTAAAACCGTCTTTCTTTTTAAAGTCGGACGGCAGGAATTTAACGCCGTACTTTTCGCCTATTTCAGAGCCTATCTCGTTTATCTTCCGGGCATTTTTAAGCGGGCTTATGCTTAGCGTTGTGCAGAAATAGTCAAAGCTGCCCGCACAGGCCGCCGTCTTTTCAAGCCGCAGCCGATAGCACTTAAAGCACCGCTCACCGCCCTCCGGGCAGGCTTCAAGCCCGCGTGCCGTCTCAAAAAATTTTTCGCTCTCGTGCTCGCAGTCCATAACGCCGATATCAAACGGCAGCTCCCGGATCAGTCTGAGCTGCTCAGCCTTGCGCTTTTGATATTCCGCAGGCTCCGTGATATTGGGATTATAGTAAAGCACCGTTATATCAAAAAAATTACAGAGATAACTTAAAACATAGCTGCTGCAAGGGGCGCAGCAGCTATGCAGTAACAACTTCGGTCTATCACCGCTTTCTGTGATCTCGTTTATGATTTTATCAAGCTCTCGCTGATAGTTTATCTTGTTCATTGCTTCTCCGTTTTGTATATTATAAAAAATTATTTCAATTCAATCAACCGCACTATGCTTCGTTTATTCTGTTAAACATGCGGTTTGCCTCTTTAACTCCGATCTCGCCTTCATTTATAAGATTCTGAAGCTTGGAGGCTATGTTTACTTTAAGAAAGTCCTTGTAC
>DXIJ01000065.1 GCA_019112945.1 Candidatus Monoglobus merdigallinarum
TCCTCGCTGTATATACGAATCCTGTTCCTATTCTCGGTAAAGACAAATGTAGTCTTTTCCTCGGAGATTTTTTGAAACACGGCGCGGAGCGTCTCATTTAATTCGTCTTTTGTCAGCGGCTTTACAAGAAATCTAAACGGAGCGCACCTGAAGCTCTCGCGCATATACTTTGTGTGATTTGTGACAAACACAATGATAACGTGCCTGTCTGTCTCGCGTATTTTGTTTGCTGCATCTATCCCGCTCAGCCCGTCCATTTCCATATCAAGAAACAGCGCGTCATAGTCCGCCCGTCCGCTTTCGTAAACGCGCAGCAGTTCTTCTCCGCCGTGAAATATCTCATACTCAAGATTAGGTGTTTCAATGTCGCTTAAGTATTTTTCAAAAGTCTTGATATAGTCAAGATTATCATCGCATATCGCTATCCTCATATCCTGCCGCCGCCTTATCTTATTTTAAAATAATCTACATAAATTTATTGATAATTATACAATATTTTCAAGATATTTTCAACAGTTAATTAAATTTCAGTCTAATTTCACTTCTTTGCCGCAGTTTGCAGCAACGTAGCAACGTAGAGATTAGAGATTAGCGAATAGGGATTAGGACTGTGACGGGTTTGTTCTCGGTAAAGTTTTTTCTACGCTTTAAAAATTAAGGCGTACTGCAAACTTCGGTAGGCGAACGGAGTGAGCGCGGAGGTGCGTAGCCTCGTCGAGGCAAGCTCTGTACCGTTCTTTTCCACCTGTTCGGTGGAAATTCACTCACGCCGCTGCCTCTCCTCTCAAACCGAAACCCGCTGCCGCTGGGCTTTCGGTTTGTTATTCGGGTATTCCTATGGGGCATATGTTAAATTACTTAAAATTCCTGCCTTATTCCGGGACTCCGCACCTGCGTAGAGATTAGCGATTAGCAAATAGAGAATAGGGCTTAGGCGGGCTTATCCTCGGCAAAAGATTTTAGGCTACCCCATAACTTGAGGTAGCCTGAAATACTTTACTGAGAACAAACTCATATCAGCCCTATTCGCTATTCTCTATTCGCTAATCTCTACGCAGGTGCGGAGTCGCGGAATAAGGCAGGAATTACAAGTTGCATAATCTGTTAAGCTTAGTAACTCTCCCACGCCTGCGCGCCGAAGCGTTTCGCCCTGCGGGCTCACCTACCGCAGTTTGGATCTACCCCATAACTTGAGGTAGCCTGAAATACTTTACTGAGAACAAACTCATATCAGCCCTATTCGCTATTCTCTATTCGCTAATCTCTACGTTGGCGGGCACAGTAAAAGCGGGACGGACGCCGTCCCGCTCTTTGCTTCGGTTTTTACAGCTCAGCCCGCATAAGCACTGCTGCGGCCTCCGACCTCAGCGCGTTGCCCTTGGGGTCAAACATATTGTTCTCCTTGCCCTCAAGCAGTCCGCGCATGGTACAGAACATTATGCCGTCTATTGCCCAGTCGCTCATTTGGTCAATATCTCCGTATTCAAGAGCTGTAGCCCACATTCCAGACGGGCCTTGACCGATGTAGCTAAAGTAGCCGAGGAATATTTTTGCCATCTGCTCACGTGTTACGTTTTCGTCCGGGCTGAAAGTGCCGTCACCGTTACCCTCAGCTATTCCGTTTTCCGCCGCCCACGCGATGTAGGGCGCGTAGTACTCGTATTCGTTCACGTCACTGAATACGTTTTCGTATGCCGCGCTTGTATCAACGCCGTGAGCGCGGCCCAGAACGGTTACGAACATTCCCCTTGTCATCTCAGCCTCGGGCTCAAACAGTGTGTCGCTCGTGCCGTTCATCAGTCCGTTGTCGTACACGTACTTGACAGCGTCATAGAACCAATCATCGCTGCCGACGTCCGTAAACGGAAGACCCGTATCGCCCGGAATGTCTCCCGGCGATTGTGTCGCCTCGGGCGGTACTGTCGGGCTCGATGCTGCCTGCGCCTCGGTGGAGAAGCTGTTGCCGGAGCCCGCGTTTACTGCTGCGCCGCCTGTCTGCGGTGCTTCAGTCGGTTCGGGGCCGCCGGTCACAGTAACGGTTACAGAGTTCTTGACGGCTGTTGCCGGATTATACGCCGTTATCTCGGCCGTGCCGTTTTGGGCGGCAGTTATTGTTCCGTCCTCGGATACGTTTGCAACCGCCGCATTTGAGCTTGAATAGACTATCTCACGGTCGCTTGCACTCTCGGGCATAGCCGACGCCGAAATCTTTCTCTGTTCTCCCACGGTCATGGCTATCTCTTCCCCGCAGTCAAATACTATATCCACCGTATCGGGAACGTTCAACACCGCGCTCGCAAGCGACGAATTTTCTCCGTCTTTGATATTGAGCATTATCTCCGCAACTCCATAGTCGCTTAGATATGCAAATTCAAAATCGCTCAGCTCAACCTCAACTGTCCTCGTCTCACCCGGAGCGAGGGGCTCGGAAGTCAGGGTTCCGAATATTACGGAGTCCCCGCTCTCCGAATTTGGCGTGCGCGCCGTTAAATTCAGCTCTGCCGAATCGGCTGTTCCTATATTCTCAAGTTCTGCGGTAAATACCGGAACCCCGTTATTATATCTGACCGATGCGTCGTTTGCGACTATCTCCGATTTGTTGTCGGGGGTTACGATTTCGCGTTTAACCGTCTCGGGGCGGCCGACCTCCGAATACTCTATAATGAGCTCAAGACCCTCCGTGCTATCCGGTACTTCCCAAGGTATGACGAACTCCGCGCTGTCGCCCGAGATTATCTCGCTCTCTTCGTTTTGTTCGTATATAACCGTCTCCTCGCCGTCTGCAGCCTGTATAACCGTGACTGCCGCGCCGCTTGACGCAAGCATTCCGTTATTCTTTAAATTGAATATCAGGTTTGTCGTTTCGCCCGCGGTGACCGGCGAATCAAACTCCACATCGCCGTCAAGCTCAAGCGAATTGCCGCGCTCATATGTTGTCATTGCAAGGCTGTTCGGTGAGTACCCGACCGTGCCGTCGTCGTTTATCCACTGCTCAAACATATTTGAGCACAGATACATGGTCTCGTTTTCGTCAAAGGTCACCGTGAACTCGTCAAGCATCTTGTCAAAGTCTGTAAGCTTCACCGCACGGCTCCATGAGCTGTATTCGTCAAGCGAAGCATCGGTCTCGGTTTCGGTCATATCTTCGGTCATGCCATCGGTTATATCGGTTATATCACCGGACATATCCGTCATCATATTTTCGTCGGTCTCAGACGGCTTCTGATACACGGCTCCGAATATCTCCTGCTGAACGCCGCCGTCTTCGCTTCTGTCAACGTCGTTCCAAATCAGATACAGCGCGTTGTCGTTGTTGTTGCAGAGCTCGTAGCTTCCAATATTGAGCTCTGTATAGTCCTCGCCGTCCACTTCCGTGAAGTCTATTGAGCTGCTTTCGAAGTTTGAGTTCGCAAGGCTTTCGAATATGCTGTTTGCATAGTTCTCCTCACCGACGCTCATTTGGTCGAACTTATACCAGTTGGGGTCGTCGGGCGCCGAGTTTAACATAGTTTCCATAAGACCCGCGTTCTCAATCTCCGTTATCGCATCCGATATATTAACGGTCGTAAACTTTGTATTGTCGTTTACCCAAGTGAGCAGCAAATCACCGTCAAAACGCGTCAGTTTCGGCGAGATATCGGCGTGGTCGTCGTTCGTCAATCTGATCGGATAATACGCCTTGCCGCTTGAGAGGTTGGTGAACAACAGATACGCCTCTCTGTCGTTTGACGTATTTAAGTTATTATCCTCGTCTATCGTATAAGTCGACACGCTGTAGTTTTCGCCGTTATATACTGCCGCTGCGGTCTCAAAGTCGAGTATCAGCGGGTCGGTCAGTGTTTCATGCGGAATGTTGAGATAATACTCCCCGCTCCAATCGGTATCGACTCCAAGCCTGAACATTCTGCACGCTATCGTAGAGTATGTGGCACTGACATCTATCAGGTCTATATCTTCTTTTGCGTCATTTATATCCTGCTTTAAATAGTAACAGAACAAGGTGTCCGTATCATCGTTAAATCCGATACTTGCGTCGCTGTCGAGGAAGTTGTCGTTTGTGAGGACTTCTTTCTCGCCCATCTCGTCAGTAAGCGGATCGAACATGCGGCACGCGATCTCCATGCTCGAGAGTACGTCTTTCTCTTCGGCTTCCGCGCCGAACGTTCTGTTAGCGTCCGACCAGAATACGAAAACGCATCCGTCGTCGCTCACTATTTTCGGATCCGCGTCCGCGGTGCCGTTGTCGTCCACCTTTTGCGGCTCGCTCCAATTACCGTTTGTATCGCATATGCTGTAGTACAGGCACATCGCGTCCATAGCCTCGCGGCTCGGGTCGTTGTCGATAAAGAACAGTATCTTTCTGCCGTCATCGAGCGTCGCTATCTGCGGATTGGTTCTCTCGACCGTGTTCTCGCTGAGTATCCGGTAGCTCGCGGCACCGTAACCGCCGTCTGCCAGAGCGGCATTTGTGTTTTGCCCGAACTTGCTAAGGTCCGAGTTACCGCGCTCAAGCGGACGGATCTCATATTGACCCTCGTCTGCAAGTTCCGCAAGGCTCGCCGTATTGGCTGTGTCGGCGTATACTCCGGTTCTGCGGTCTATACCGCCTATGGTATAGTCAAAGCTGAACAGGAATAAGTCAACGCCGACTCCGCCGTAAAGCCCTATCAAGAATCCGTCTCTTGAATTTTTAAGATTAAACCTGTATGCAATATCAAACGTAATTATGCCGCGGGCACTCAGTACGCCGCAAATTCCCACTCCGGGCATCCCGGTAGCCTCCCCGGCTATAACGCCCCAATACTCATTTCCTTTGATCTCAGGCGTTGCTGTCGGAGTTCCCGGCTCGAGTGTCGGCGGAGCACTTGCCCCCGGCGATGCTGACGGTTTCGCAGTTGGCTCTACGAATAATATATCCTTTAAATTCTTGACATATCTAAAATCGTTTTCGTTGATCTGCGACGCGGCACCGTACTTAAGGATGCCCGAAAAATCAAGCTCAACGTTTCCGATCACCTTTATATATACGGGGACGCCGTACACTACCCAATACTGCGTAGCGGTTGCGCTTGCCATAGCTCCCACGCAGTATTGACCGAGAGCCATCTTATATTCGCCCGGTGCGCCGTCTTCCCCCTGTACAAATGTAAAATAGAATGAAAACAGTACGGTCAGACGTATATCAAACATCCGGCTGCCCTTGCTGATATCCGCAAGCGATTTACCATAGGCCTGCTGCTGCAGCTCACTTTTGGCACCGAAAATGCTTCCCAAAGAAGATATTACCGAACTCTTTTCGCTTTCTGTCGTCGCGCCCGAGAGCTCGGCGGTATACGCCGCATTTTTGTCTCTAAGCTTATTTAATGTTGACATGGCGGTCGGTTTCTGCATATTGGAAACTCCCGGAGTAAACAGGAACTGCATATAATACGGAGCCGTATCCGAAGTACCGAGCTTTTCTTTTGTGTACGTAAGGGCGCCTGTAGACAGTGACGGCGCCAAATCGCCCAATATCGGAAGATTTTGGCTTGACGTACTCAACACCTCAAACACTTGAGGATCAAGCTCAAGCTCCGGGATATAAAATGTCAGTCCGGTGAATACCTCAAAGTATCTATGCGTCTTTTTATCATTTCCGGTCCCTGTTTCCTCTTCAAGGCTCACATACAGCATATCACCGTCGCTGATTTCTGCGTCCATTTGGTATGTGACCGTAAATCGGTTCGGATCCTCCGCTGTTGCTTTAACTGTTTTATCACTGGTCGCCCCGTTCTTTGAAACTAACGTAAATACCGCATTTTGAACGCTCTTGCCGCGCATATCCACACTCGCGCTTATGTTTATCCGGGTCGACAGTATGGGTATCGCGTTATCTCTTGTATCGACTGTGACATCGCGTGTCTGCTCCACCGTATAATCTATGCTCGTCACAAACGGAGCGAGCGGAGAACGAACAGGCATATTTACAGAGCCCGCGTCTATAGCGTACATATCGCGCTCTGTCCAAACAGGTTTTAAACTGCCTTGAGAACTGTCGTAAACATTCTCGTAGTATCCGATTTTTTCCGCCGTCAGACCCGTGCTTGAGAGCGTTACATACTCGACCCTCTCAACATCGCCGTTTGAGATATTCACGCTTATCCGCTCGCCGTCTGAGGCATATATGCCGTTTATCTCAAATTTTCCGTTTTCTCCGCTGACCGCGCTTTGCCTGTCAATAACGCTTATGTTTTGGTCTGCAAGCTTTATCTGATTGCCTCCCGCCATCATCGTAACGCCGCGCGCTCCGGCCTCCGTTACGTCAAATGCCGACGTGCGTATCGCGTTGCCGGGTATCGTGACCTGACCGCTCAGGTTGAAGTATTTCATACTTGACGCGTCTACCTCGACAACGCCTACATACACCTCGTTGTCCGCGGCTTTTATACCGGCTACCATATCAAACGCATTGCCGTTTACCTTCTCGGAGCTTGAGGACAGCGTAAACACCGGACGCAGTACCTTGCCTTTTGGCGCATTGCTTGCCGCCTCATCCGTTATCACCGCCTGTATTTGGTAAACCTTGCCCACGGTCGGCTCTGTTGCATAGCCGCTGTCTGACGTATTCAGAACATATCCGTCAAGTTTTTTAAGCTCCTCGCTGAGGTTGCTATCGGGGACGGTGTTTAAAATCTGAACCTTACCCTCGGCGTTTTTGCTAAGTTTTACTCTTATATGATTTTGCAGCTGAGTAAACAGAGGCTTTATGGTATATTTGCGCTCGGTGAGATTGAGTTCTGTGATTGACGCGTTCATATCTCCGTCGACAACAGGCTGGGTATCCGAAGCGTTTTTATACGCACTCTCATGATAACCGCTGTAGTAGTAGCCGTCGTTTGGCGTTCCGGCAACGCTGATCGCATCGCCTATGTGATAAGTATGCTCGCCCGCCGTCAGATTTTCATCCGTAAATTTACCTTGCTCGGATGAAAGCACCTCTACCTTGGAATCGATATATTCAAACACGGGCTGAATGCGGATATCTGTCGAAAATCCGCCGTTTTCCCTGTAAACCTGCTTGGTGTTTTTGTCGATCTCCTGAATAAATTTATCATTTATCTCTATGTTTTGTATGTTGTCGCCGCTTGGAGTGTAGCGGATAGTGGTTTGCAGGTTCTTTGAAGCTCCGATGGTTATCAGATACTCTTTAATCCGTCCCTTTATGGGCTCGCCGCTTGAAGGCTCCGTAACTTTTATCTGGATGTTTTGACCTATTTAGCGCGTTTTATGCCCCTCGCCGAGACTGACCGTTGCGGGCGGCAGAGATACCGTCCCGCCGTTTGCCGTTTTATAGCTCAGATTATCCGGCTGTGCAAGCGTTATGTTGAACTTTCTGTACATCGCCGCCACGCCGTAGCAGTGCACTTCTACCTTAGGCGTTCTGTACTTTTCCTGATCTATTGCCGAGATTTTAACGTTAACGGTATCCGCCGTCGGCAAATTGCTTTTGTTTAGAAAAACGATATGCGAGGACATTTGGCGGTTAAAGCTGCCGGTTCCGTCTATTCTCCGATTAGCAACGCTGACAGAGGCGCCGCTCGGAGAAAACAGTTCCATCGCCGCGCGCTGTCCGCCGCCGAAAGTTCTGGTCTGCTCCCAGTCCGCGGCTATGTACTGATAAGTGCGCGTATTTATCATATCCCCGTTTTTAATCAAATTAAAGAATGACGAACCCGTCTTCCATGTGCGCCAGTCATACCAATACAGATACGCCGCGCCTCGGGACTTGTCATAATAGCTCTCCCTGTGATACTCGTCTCCCGTAAAGTGATTGTAGCTTGACGACTCTGTAAAGTAATAATCGCCGACCCTTACCTCGGGGCTGTAGCTTGTATCGTAAATGCGGCCTATCTTGTCTCCGTCATTAAATCTTACTTTATAAGTCTTATCCAAAATTATATCAAAGCTCTTTTCGCCGCTGTCCGCCGCAAGCTCCGCACTCTCGCCCGATTGAGCGTATTCTTCCGTCTCCGCCTGTGATGCGGCCTCGGCCTGCGGTATTTTAACGGTTGAGTTCAATATATCGCCCGCCTCGGCTCCTTTTAAATCGCTGAGCTCCAACTCAAAATACAGTTCGGTTTCTCCGCCGCGGGTCGGTATCTCAAACGTATACTCCGTCTCATGCGGGGCAAACGATATCTCCGCTTCCACCTTTGAAAAGTTCTTGCTCACTGCCGCGCTGTTTTCAATCTGCACGGTCTTTACGACAGCACTGCAGAACGAATATTCGGCACCGCTGCGATTTACCGTGACAGCTACTTTGCTTCCGTCCGCGGTATACTCGGCGGCCGAAAAGCTGAGCTTTGAATACTCGGTCGGCTCGTCATCGGTTATCGTGACCGCGCAGTTCAGCCCCGCGCCTATCGAGTAACCCCCGCTCGCGCCCGAGAGCATAAGGTCAAAGACCTCGTCACCCTCGGCTAT
Source organism: Candidatus Monoglobus merdigallinarum (assembly GCA_019112945.1). Taxonomy (GTDB): domain Bacteria; phylum Bacillota; class Clostridia; order Monoglobales; family Monoglobaceae; genus Monoglobus; species Monoglobus merdigallinarum. The sequence goes on from DXIJ01000065.1 coordinate 8,464, forward strand.
ATCGTCTTCCAATATCTCCACCGTTACGTACTTTTCGGTCTCGCCAGGCAGAAACTCTATTGTTGTCGAACTGCTCGTCTCTATGCTGTCGCCGAGTCCGCCGATCGTATTTTCAATCAATAAATCCTGTAGAGGCTCAAACTCGGTCTGCGATGTCTCTCTGGTCGGTTTGCCCGTCTGCGCCTCTTTTAACTTTGCAAGCTCGCTCTTTCCGTCGTCCGTATTTTCGGGCACAACCGTGTCGGCTCCGTCAAAGGTTACGGCCGTATCTGTTGCCGCGTCCTCGGTCTCGGTGCTTTCAAGCCCGATATTTGCTCCCTCGTCTGCCGCTGCCGCATCGGCCTCGATGCTCATATCCTCGGCTGTTTCGCCGCTGTCCGCAGCTTCCGTCTCGGCTGCGCTCTCGTCCCGCTCAAACGGCTCCGTTATATCCACCGCCGCCGCGTCATCTTCGGCTGTAATCACCGGAGCGGTCTCCTGCTTGGCTTCGGCAGCCGTCTATTCGGTCTCGGTCTCGGCGGTTACAGCTTCGGCTTCGGCAGCCGTTTCTTCTATCTCCTCGACCTGCTCCTCAAGTTCGGCGTAGCGCGTACTCTGCTCCTCATAATCCGCCGCCTGCTCGAGCAAAGTCCCGTCTGTTTCGGTTATGTCCGTTGGGCTGCTGCCAACTGATATCACATAGTCCTCACCGTACACGGCCGAAATGTCTACCGTTTTAAGCTCTACGGACGCGGTGTCCGCCGCCTGACCGCTGCGCACCACTACCACCGTATACTTTCCGCTCTCGCTTACCGCTGCGCTCTGAGTGGCTATAGAGAACATATTGTCACCGTCCTCGGGATATACGTACTCAAGCATAATCGGTTCTCCGCTGTCGCTTGAAGCAAAGCCGAGTACCGGCATACAGCCTATAAGTATTGTTATGCAAAGTATCAGGGCAGTAAACCGCAGTCTTTTGTTTGAATATCGCATGTCTTTCGCTAAACATACCTCCAATCCTTGTTTTTTAGTAATTTAATTATATCATATTTTTATAAAAAGTCTATGAAAATCTTAAATTTATATAATTAATATTATCAAAAAACCTCTCCGTGCACCGTCAATTGATTTCGGTTCCGGAGAGGTTGTGATTTTTATTTGATTTTATAGAGCTTAATTATATAATATATAAATGCAGCGATAAGATACGCAACAGTAAGGATTATCAGCGCGTTGATGTTCCAGTGTGAATTAATTGTAAGGTTCTGGTTTCCGCTGACTGCGATAATTATGTTTTCGGCCAGCAGGCGTATTCTGTTGAACAATGCCAGCCACAGCGAGCCCAGGGCGCACACGCCGAGGAAAACCGTATAATTCACCGCGCGCTGCTTGTTTTTGATAATGCCGCTAAGGCCTAAGGCAAGCACCGCGACGGCGGCGGCAGCGAATATTCCGAACATTGTCCATGTGACGGCCGGCATATATTCGAGCATTGACGTTGTGCGATACATTTGCCTGAATATCAGCAGTACAGCGATTGCAAGCACTCCGAAGCTCAGAGTTATCATGTACCAGTTAGTCAGTTTTTCCTGCTTTGCCTCTTTTTCTATCCGGTGCGCTTCTTTTGTGCCGCGCCTGTTTTTTTTGTATTTTGTAGCCATTTATAAGTTTCTCCTTTTTATTTAGTTATATAATGATCAAATCTCATTCTTCTCGTACATTACTATAGCTAAGGCAGCGCTTCCGGCAGTCTCCGTCCTGAGTATTCTGGGACCCAGTCCGGCTGCATGAACCGAAGCCTTATCAAGCAGCAGCGCGGCTTCGCTGTCCGAAAAGCCGCCCTCGGGGCCGATTATAATGCCAATGCTTTCCGCATCGCGTCTTAAAATACTGCGGAGGCTGCGCTCGCCTGAGTGTCCGAGCTTTTCGTACAGCATAATGCTCATGTCAAGCGTGCCGAGCATTTCAGCCATTTCTCCGACCGTTACCGGCTGCTCCACACGCGGAGTTATGCCCCTGCCGCACTGCTTTGCGGCCTCCCGTGAAATTTTGTTCAGTCTCTCGATTTTTTGGAGCCCTTTTTTGTCGTTTGATATCTTAGCTACAGAGCGTTCCGCGGCAAACGGAACGATGCGGAAAACGCCGAGCTCTACAGCCTTTTGCACGATAGTGTCCAGCTTTCCGGCCTTTGGAATACCCTGAAACAGTGTTACCTTAACGCGCGGCTCCAGCTCCGAAAACGAAGCGTCGATTATGTCGGCGCATATCTGTCCGTCAAGTATGCGCGAGATACGGGCGGTGTATTCAAAACCGCTGCCGTCAAAGACTGTTATGCAGTCTCCCGGCTTCATTCTGAGAACCCTGGTTATGTGCGCTGCGTCCTCGATAATGCCGAGGGTATTGCTTTCTTTGTCAACATTTTCGGGTTCGGTAAAAAATCTTCTCATAACGTATATAGGTCACCTGCCGTTTGCTATTCGCCGCTTTGCGGCTTTTTGGGCGCCCGTTTTATACGCTTTTTGACCGGCGGTTTTGTGTCCGGGCCGCTGCCGGCGGGCTCCGGCTTATCGCCGCTGCGTCTTTTTTGCTGACCGCGTCTGCGCTTTGACGGGCTCTTTTTCTTTATACGCATTGGCCTGTTTTCCGGCTCCTCCGGTACGGGAGGCTCTTCCTCGATAATCTTGGGCTCCGGAAACACGGGTGCGCTCTCCTGCTCCTTTTTAAGCCGAACTTCATCAAGTGAGACAGTCGGAGCCTCGCCGATAATGTTGAACTCTCCGACCTTGTAGACCTCGGTCTTATGTCCCTCGACATCGTCCATCTTTACCTTGACTTGCTGCTTCAGCGTGTTGGTCTCGACGATAACGCCTGTTCCGTCGATAGTCTCGACAGCGGAGCCTTTTTGGGGCATGGTTTTAAGGGCGTCCTCATAGGCGGCCTGTTCATATTGCAGGCAGCACATGAGCCTTCCGCACACTCCGGAGATCTTAGTGGGGTTAAGCGACAGTCCCTGCTCCTTAGCCATTTTTATTGAAACGGGTCTGAAGTCGTCAAGGAATGTGCTGCAGCACAGGCAGCGTCCGCAGATACCGATACTGCCCAGCTGGCGCGCTTCATCTCTTACGCCTATCTGCCGCAGTTCTATCCTGGTCTTGAATATCGAGGCCAGAGATTTTACGAGGTCTCTGAAGTCAACGCGTCCGTCCGCTGTGAAATAGAACAGGATTTTGCTGTGGTCAAAGGTGTATTCAACATCGATAAGTTTCATCTCCAGCCCGTGTTTTTTGATCTGCTCCGAGGCTATTGCGAAAGCCTCCTTTTCTTTTTGAGCGTTTTCCTCAAGCTGTTTCTTATCGCTTTCGGTCGCTACCCTTATTATCTTTTTCAGCGGAACTTTTATATCATCGCTTTCGACCTCCCGGTTTGGTATAGACACCGTGCCGACCTCGATCCCGCGCACGGTCTCGACCACGACCATGGTTCCGATAGAAAGCCTCAGCCCGCAGGGGTCAAAGTAATAGGCCTTGCCTGCGCTGTTAAATCGTACTCCTATAATTTCTTCCATGTAATTCCTCCCAATATTCGCATGAAATGCAAAAAGCAGAAATGCGAAAGTTAGCGTTTGACTTAAATACTTTTTCATATTTGGCGGTTATATCCAAAAGATTGACCGCGCTCCTTGATGTAATGCGGCCTGCGAACTCCGAAAGCTCCCCGCGCTTGTCAATGTTGGCGAGCTTCTCGGTAAGGCCGAGCTTTAAATGCACTGCATCGTCAAATATGCTTCTTAATATGGTTAAAATATAATCGATATCATTCTTGTTATCCTTGATAAATTTTGCCAGCTCAAAAATCACACGGTTTTTGCTGCTCTTGAGCGCTATGACTTTCTCAATGGCTTCATCCCTGAGAGAGATAACGCTGCTGTTTTTAAGAATGAGCTTAGCCTGTCCGATGCTGCCGCCGCTTATTGCCGCGCAGGCGGCGGCCTTGTCCGCTGCGGCTCCGAGCCTGCTCATCAGATAATCCGCCACGTCGCCGGCCGGGAGCGGGCTGAAACTTATCTCCGAAGTCCTTGAGAGAACCGTCGGCAAAAGCTTGCTTTTGTTTTCGGCTATTAAAATCATAGTGCAGTATGAGGGAGGCTCTTCAAGCACCTTTAAAAGCTTGTTCTGAGAGGCGGCATTCATAGTGTCAGCCTTTGGAATGATGTACACCTTATGTGCTGCGCTGTACGGCTTTATAAATATATCCCTGCGCATTTCGCCGATAGTCTCGACCAGGATAGAATCCGACTTGCTCTTGACGCTGTACAGCTCATTAGTCACAGTTATAATATCGGGATGGTTTTCCTTGTCCGTCCCGACGACAGCCCCGGCGAACGCAAGGGCTGCGGTATATCTGCCGACGCCGGACGGACCGCTGAAAATATAGGCGTGTCCAATTCTGCCGGACGAAACCGCGGCTTCAAGCTGACGCTTTACCGCCTCGTGTCCGCACAAATCTTTAAAATACTCAGACGGCTTTGTCATTTTATGCTCTCCTCACCGTTTGAAGTTAAAACGTTTATTCGCTTTATATCCGTGTGTTTTATGATATATTCTATGGTTTCATGCTCAAGTATTTGTCCCGGGACCGTAATAGGCGCACACGGCGGGCAGCATACGAGCGTTTCTGTACAGATTCTGCCCTCGCAGCTTTCTGCGGGAAGAGTTTCGCTTTCACCCCAGAACGCATGGTGCATGGACGCAGCAAATTTTATCTTGGGCAGAGGCTCGGAATCCATGACTGTTTGCTCTTTAAAATCAGAGCCCGCTATGTCAGTCACAGCCCTGTCGATAAGCGCAATATCCCGCAGCGTGCTGCCGCAGCTCAGATAGAACAGAACGTTGTGTTCGTCCGCAAGCTCCGGATAAATTCCGTAGTCTTTTTTCAGCATTGCCGCCGCACCGGTGCCGGAGATTCCAAGCTTGCTGAAATCGACAAGCAGTTTGGTGATGTCGTGCGGCCGGTCAAGATTGCCCGCGGAGGCGCAGGCAATGCTGTCAAGCGTCCCTATTTTGGCTCTGAGCCTTAATATGCGCTCTATGATAAGATCAAGGCGCCGCCTGCCGCAGCCGTTCATCTGCCTTACGGCACAGTCTATCCCTGCCAGCAGCGTATAAGACGGGCTGGACGTTTGGATAAGGTTTAGGAACCTGCCGACGCGCTCCGGAGACACCCTGCCGGAAGAACCAAGGTGCAGCAGCGCGGTCTGACCGGGAGATGGCAGCGTTTTGTGCGCGCTCTGTATGACGACGTCTGCACCGCCGCTCAGTGCGGTCGGGGGCAGCTTTTCACTGAATACGAAGTGCGCGCCGTGCGCCTCGTCGACTATCAGAGGGAGCCCTGCCGAGTGGACCCTGTCTGCAATCTGCCTTATATCGGAGCAAATGCCGTAATATGTCGGGCAGGTAAGCACCGCGCCGCATGCGTCGGGATTTTCGGAGAGCGCTTCCGCAACCGTCTCAGGCTGCACCGCGCCGTAGGCGCCGAAACTTTGAATAAATTCGCCCTCGATAAAAACCGGCCTGAGCCGTGCCATTATCATGGCCGCAATCACAGATTTATGGCATGCCCTGTCAACTATCAAAGAGGCTCCGGGTACGGCTATCGACAGTATCGCGGCCTGAATGCCGGAAGTCGAGCCGTTTACAAGATAGAACGTATGCTTCGCTCCAAACACCTTTGCGGTATTTTTCATGCTTCTTTCAAGAATACCGCGCGGGTCTGCGAGATTGTCGGTCTCGTCAAATTCGGTAACGTCAATTTTAAACGCAGCGCGCTTATACCGCCGGCTGAGACCCAGGCCTCCGTTGTGACCGGGCATGTGCGCACGCACCATATCCTTTTTTGAAAACTTTATAAGTTCGCTCAGCAGGGTCTTGTCAAGCATTCAGTCACTCTTTTCTCAATTGATTTTAAAATTTGATCTTCTCCCTGATATATTCGGTAAGTTCGTCTATCTTTATGCGCTCCTGCTCCATTGAATCGCGGTGACGAACCGTTACGCAGCCGTCGTCTTTCGAATCAAAGTCGTATGTGATACAAAACGGCGTGCCGATCTCGTCCTGGCGGCGGTATCTCTTGCCTATCGAGCCTGCTTCGTCATACTCGCACATAAATTCGGAGCACAGCGTTGTGTAGACCTCGCGCGCCTCCTGTGAAAGTTTCTTTGAGAGCGGCAGAACGGCTGCCTTTATAGGAGCCAGCGCCGGGTGGAACCTCATTACAACTCTGCTGTCGTTCTTATCGGCGTCGATAACTTCCTCGTCATACGCTTCGACCAGGAACGCAAGCGCAACACGGTCTGCACCGAGAGAGGGTTCTATGCAGTAGGGAATGTATTTTTCGTTCGTTTCCGGGTCGGTGTATTCCAGCTTTTCGCCGCTGTGAATGCTGTGCTGCTTAAGGTCAAAGTCCGTTCTGTCGGCTATGCCCCAGAGCTCGCCCCAGCCGAACGGGAACAGGTATTCTATATCGGTCGTGGCATTTGAGTAATGCGAAAGCTCTTCGGGTTCGTGGTCGCGCAGGCGCATATTCTCGGGCTTTATGCCGAGAGACAGCAGGAAGTTTTCGCAGTAGTCTTTCCAATATTTGAACCATTCAAGGTCAGTGCCGGGCTTGCAGAAAAATTCAAGCTCCATCTGTTCAAATTCGCGTGTTCTGAAAATAAAGTTACCGGGCGTTATCTCGTTTCTGAAAGATTTTCCGACCTGGCAGATGCCGAACGGTATTTTCTTTCTTGAAGTTCTCTGAACAGCCTTGAAATTTACAAAAATTCCCTGTGCCGTCTCCGGCCTTAAATAGATTTCGCTGGAGCTGTCCTCGGTAACTCCCTGGAACGTCTTGAACATAAGGTTGAACTTCCTGATATCGGTGAAGTTGTGTCCGCCGCACTCCGGGCAGGGGATGTTGTTTTCTTTAATAAATTCTATCATCTTTTCCTCAGACCAGCCGTCGGCTGTGCTGCCTGTCGCGTCCTCAATGAGCTTGTCTGCCCGAAAGCGCGCCTTGCAGTCCTTGCAGTCCATCAGCGGGTCGGAAAAGCCGCCCACGTGTCCGGAAGCGACCCAGACCTTGGGGTTCATCAGTATCGCCGCGTCAAGACCAACGTTATACGGGCTCTCCTGTATGAACTTCTTTCTCCACGCATTTTTGATGTTGTTTTTAAACTCAACTCCGAGCGGGCCGTAGTCCCATGAGTTCGCCAGTCCGCCGTATATGTCCGAGCCCGGATATATGAAGCCTCTGCCTTTGCACAGAGCGACTATCTTTTCCATTGTTTTCTCTTGATTCTGCAACTTTACCAACCTCTCAATCACATTATTTTGATTTTAAATATACTTTATTGATTATAATATAAAAGAGCATTTTTTTCAAGAGTTATTTTAAATTGTTATCTAATCTGCCTTTGCAAACATGAGAAATTCTGCTGAAATTTACTTATATTTCAAACTGTATAATTATTTGTTATCATCTTTTTGTTATAAAATATTCGGAAACGGCTAAAATAACAGTGTTGCACATTGAAAAAGCAAGACAATCAATAAAAGAGGAAACCCGAATGAAAAAGACAATAGTTACAGCGTTTATAATTGCATTGGTATTCAATCTTACCGCAAAGACTTATGTCCCTGTGCTCGCCAAGAGCGAATACAGCGGCATGAGCAGTGTTGCTGCGGAAAGATAAGACATCGGAGCCTGTGGCCGCCCGCTCATAGGCAGAAGAGTTCAGCGGGCAGAAAGGCTATGTATGTCAAAATATATTATAAACGGACCGTGCCGGAGCTTCGGCGGAAAAGTCAATATCAGCGGCTCAAAAAATGCTGCGCTGCCGGTTATGGCAGCGGCGCTTCTGTCAGAAGATGAGTCGGTGCTCTATAATGTGCCGAGGCTTTCCGATACGGCGGCAATGGCAAAGATAATCGAATCTCTCGGCTGCGGAATATACAGAGACGGCAAAGGTGCTGTTCATATTTCAGCATCGGTGCGCAGGCCTAAAAAGAGCCTTGACTATTATCTGTTTTCCAGGCTCAGGGCGTCTATACTGATAATGGCTCCGTGCCTTGCAAGGTTCGGAAGAACAAGGATACCCATGCCGGGCGGCTGTAAGATCGGCGCAAGACCGATAGACCTCCATTTGAAAGGCTTTGCGGCTATGGGAGCTAAGATTAAGCAAGGGCATGGTTTTGTTGAAGCGGCGGCCAAAAACGGCCTTAAGGGCGCAAAAATTTATCTTGATTTTCCAAGTGTGGGTGCAACAGAAAATATTATGACCGCCGCCTGCCTTGCCGATGGAGTTACAACAGTTGAAAACGCAGCCGGAGAGCCAGAGATTGAAGATCTGGCGGAATTTTTAAACGGTATGGGAGCCAAAATCGAGGGCGCCGGGAGCGACACCTTGGTGATAACCGGAGTGCCGCGCCTGCACGGAGGCAGCCACCGCATAATGTCCGACAGGATAGAGGCCGGAACGTTTTTGACCTGCGCCGCAGGGCTCGGAGCGCAGCTCAGAGCCGAGAACCTGGAGGTCGGCTGCTTAAAGCCGCTGCTGGCAAAGCTCACGGAAATGGGTCTGGAGTTTGAGACCGGCAGAGATTATATCGAGCTTAAGCCCTGCGCAAGACCTGCTGCGGTGGACATAAAAACGCTGCCGTATCCGGGCTTCCCCACAGACCTGCAGGCGCAGACAATGGCGCTGCTCACCACCTGCGACGGCAACGGCATGGTGGTTGAGACGCTGTTTGAAAACCGGTTTTCGCATATCCCGGAGCTATGCCGGATGGGAGCCGAGATAAAGACCGAGGGAAACGCCGCGTTTATCGAGGGCGTAAAGCGTCTGACGGGCGCGGAGGTCAAGGCTACCGACCTGCGTGCGGGCGCCGCTCTTGTTGCGGCCGCGCTCAAGGCTGACGGCATGAGCGTTATACACGATATTGAACATATTGAGAGGGGCTATGAAAATTTTCCGGAAAAGCTCAGAAGCCTCGGCGGTGATATAACCGCTGTTGATTAGCGTTATTTCAGCCGTCTGACCGAACATACAGCGTCATAATATTCCTGACCGCCGGATAATCCTGTACGGCCCGACAGAGTATCCTCCGAAACGCCGCGGGAGACGGCATGGATTATTTTTTCGTCTCCTGCATATATTGCCGTATGATCCGATACGCCGTCGGCCTCGTAGTCAAAGAATAATATATCTCCAACCTCCAATCCGGCGCAGCGGTCTTTGAGAGCGTCAATACCGACTTCTGTACCGTATGACATTTGGCTGTCGGTGTTACCGTTTGACATCTCTATGTTAAGACTATTGCAGACATACCACAAAAGGCCGGAGCAGTCAAACGAATCGGGCCCCAGCCGTTCGCTCACGGAATATGGCTTTCCGAGGCAGTTCCGGCGTGCAAAGCCGACAAGCTCCGAGCCGCGCGCGTCATGCGGCTTAGAGCTGAGCGCTGCGCAGATAAAAATAATTGCCAAAAATATGATCCGCTTCATCAACTCACCGCCGCTGCTTTAAGATATTATATAATATTGCAGCTTAAGTGTGTTTATGCAAAAACAGGGGGCTGTAAAAAACTCGACATATAAAATGATTGCGTAGGGGGTGTCAAAAAAATAGTTCAGAACGTTCAAGGGCATAAACATAGAAAATCCGCTCAAAAGGGCGGATTTTCTGTATTTAATGGGATGTTTTAATTTTTTGAGCACATTAAAAGTAAATATCGTTAAGTTTTTTGCCCTTGAACGCTCCGGGCGATTTTTTACACCCCCGATATCGGCAATTATTTTTTATCCTTACGGCGCAGGAACACCGGAACATCTATACCGTCATCTTCGCCGACCTTACTGAACAGGTTGGTTGACGGTGCAGAATCAAAATTGGGCACGCTCTGCGTAAACGCCGGCGGAGCAGCGTTCTGCTGAGGCGCATTGTACTGCGGAGCCTGCTGCTGTGCAGCGCCGGTACCTGTCCCAAAGCCTCCGCCCATACCGCTTAAAAAGCTGGAGAAAGGATTGGCTTCCTCTTTTTCCTGCTGTCCGGGAACGTTACCCTTAAATCCGGTAGCTATAACGGTTATAGCAAGCTCGTCGCCGAGATTTTCGTCTATGATAGCTCCGATTATGATATTAGCGTCAGCGTCAGCTGCCTCTTCGACCAGCTCGGCAGCCGTCTTGACCTCGAGTATTCCGAGATCCGGGCCTCCGGTAACGTTCAGAATAACGCCCTTTGCGCCCTCGATCGTGGTTTCAAGAAGCGGGCTGTGAATAGCTTTCTTAGCGGCCTCCTCAGCTCTGTTCTCACCGCTCGCACGGCCTATGCCCATGTGTGCAAAGCCCGTGTCTTTCATTATTGTTTTGATATCGGCAAAGTCAAGACTGATAAGACCCGGCCTTGAAATAAGGTCTGATATTCCCTGCACGCCCTGTCTCAGTATATCATCTGCCATTTTAAACGACTCTGTCAGCGGAGTGCGGTTTTCGGCAACCTCCAGCAGCTTATCGTTCGGGATCACAACAAGTGTATCAACCGACTGCATAAGGTTGGTGATTCCCATATCGCTGTTCTTTTGTCTGGTCTTTCCCTCAAACCAAAACGGCTTTGTAACAATACCTACTGTTAAAATACCCTCGTCTTTGGCGATTCTGGCAACGATAGGCGCAGCTCCTGTACCTGTGCCTCCGCCCATGCCTGCGGTAACAAATACCATATCGGCGCCCTGAACGGCCTTTTTGATATCCTCAACGCTCTCCTCTGCCGCCTTTTGTCCGACCTCAGGCACTGCTCCGGCGCCGAGACCCTTTGTTATCTTCTCGCCAATCTGGATTTTCTGAGAAGCCTGGGACAGAGCCAGGTCTTGCTTATCCGTGTTTACCGCTACAAACTCAACGCATTTAACCTCGGCCTCGATCATTCTGTTTACGGCATTGTTTCCGCCGCCGCCGACGCCTATTACCTTTATTTTAGCAGGATTTGTAGGTTCTGTATCAAACTGAAACACTGTTTTTCCTCCTCTGCTTATGTATAAACTCATAACAATCTACATAGAATAATAACTTTATTATACCACGAAATTATAATTTGTAAATAGAAATTTTCAAACTTTATATAAAAATATTATTATCTTGTAACAAAAGTCATAAAACACCGCCATTTGGGCAGACATTATTGTAGGTTTTGCCGCCAGCTTTATCTGCGGATAAAAGGCGCCCATGCGGCATATATGCAGCAATACAGCCGCGGCATCGCTGCCGCGGCTCCTGTTGATTATTGAGGATAGGATTTTCGTTTTCCGATTAACATAAAATCTTTTTGTTAAGGTCTTAAAACCTGATCACAATATCTTTATCTTCTGCCCGGCGTTTATCTCGTCAGGGTTCTTGATATCGTTATTTTTTACTATCTCATCAACTGTAGTTTTATATCTCTTTGCAATTTTCCAAAGCGTGTCGCCCGGCTGCACAAAATATATTATATATTCCCGCATGCCGTTATCGGATTTCTCTTCATCTTCCATCTCCATAGACACGATCATTTTTACCCTGCCGCTCTTTACAAGTTTTACCGACGTGCCTATTATAAGCCTTATATCCACACTGTCGGAGCCGGAGATCGTATAGCCTATATGATTGACAAAAAGTTTGACGTCGCAGTCTATCTTACCCTCTGCCTCCTCGCCGATATCAAAATTGTGCTCAAACGGAGCCTGCGTTTCTATCGGATACAGCGGCTGATTTTCGTTTGAGGAACTGCACAGGACTTTCAGCGTTACCGCACCCTTTATAAACACGCTTGAGCCGTTCACACGGACGTCATCGACCGCGGTTTTTTCAACCGTCACCCCGCATACTCCGTTTATGTCGGAATCGCTCTGTCTGCGCGATGCTGTGCATTTTCTGCTTATCTGCGCGGTGAATACCCCAAGTATCTGCTCGGGTGATGTTTCCTGAAACTCTGCATTCAGCCTGCTGCCTCCGGCGTCATACGCATCGGTCATAACACCGGCCTCCGAAACCATATAACCGCTCAGAGCCGTACCCACAACGACCTCGGCGCCGATAGTCCTCGCTTCTCCGTCCATGTTATCCATGACCTCGGCGTAGATCTCGCGCACAACATATTCGGCGTCGCACTCCATATCCTCTAATATCTCGCCCGACTCGAACTTTTCATCATAAGGCAGAGTAAATTCTGCTGTCCTTATCGCCCCCGTACCGTCCGCCTCGCTGCTGTCGGAGTACATGACCGTTATTTTGACCCCTCCTTTGAGGTTCATACATCCTGCCGAACAATATACCTCTTCCGGCTCGACCAGCGCAATAGTCCTTAAAATTTCACCGATTTGGGGCAGTTTTGAAGATATCTCATGCTGGCCTCTGACTAAAATACTGCCGTCGGTCATAAAGTGCTTGTCGGCAAGCCTCAGCGAGGTCTTCTTAAGCTGGATATTTTCTGTGCTGCTCTGTATGTCCGGCGCCGCAGTGCGCGGAGCAAACGGCTGAAGCTCTGCCGATACGGCGGGAAGCTCATCGCTTTCAATATCCGTCATCAGAGTCAGTTCCTCCATCTGACACACCTTCACACCGATACTTACGACAACTCTTACATTGACCTTTCTGGAATTTATGACCGTGCTGTCCTGCGACTCAATTTCAGCCTCCGCGCTCACCTTTGAGTCTGAATTTACTCCTCTTTGGTCGATAGCGGTACTGAACTCTCGGTTCATTTCCAGCGACTTTATCTTCCCGGAATTGCCGCCGTCGGGCAGGTACAGAACCGTTGCCCGCACAACTCCCTCAATATGAACCTTGTCCTGTCCCGGCGTAATGTCTGTTAAGTAGCTCCTGGCGGACACATCAAGCACCTTTTTAACGTCCGGCTTTGTGTCCGGCACTATCAGCGAATCGTCCACCACGGTTTTGCCAAGCTTCATGGCTGCGGTTTTTAATATATCATACTTTTCGGTTTTCAGCTTTACCTCCGGCATTTTTTTCATCCTTCCTTGAACATATGTTTTTGATAGATTATATGTGCACGCTCTTTGTATTATGAATGAAAAAATCATCCCGAATATAAAAGTTCGCTATTGATTTTTATACAATATTTATGGTAAAATATGGCTGAGGATGTTTATCATCTTTAAATTAAAATGCGAAAGGAGAAAAATAATGAAGGATTTAAAAGGCTCAAAAACCGAAGCAAATCTGCGCGCAGCATTCGCCGGCGAATCGGAGGCTCGGAACAAGTATACATATTACGCAAGCAAGGCGAAAAAGGACGGCTATGTACAGATAGCCGCGCTTTTTGAAGAAACCGCAAACAACGAAAAGGAGCATGCTAAAATTTGGTTCAAGCTCCTAAAGGGCGGTGCGATACCGGACACAGAAGCAAATCTGCTCGATGCGGCTCAGGGCGAAAATTACGAGTGGACAGACATGTATGCGGGGTTTGCCAAGACCGCAAAGGAAGAGGGCTTTGACGAGATCGCCGCTCTGTTTGAGGGAGTTGCAAAGATCGAGAAAGAGCACGAGGACAGATACAGAAAACTTCTGGCAAACATTGAGGGAGACTGCGTATTCTCAAAAGACGGAGACGTTATCTGGCAGTGCTCAAACTGCGGCCATATCGTGGTCGGCAGGAAAGCTCCCGAGCTCTGCCCGGTATGCTCTCATCCGAAGAGCTACTTCCAGATCAAGGCAGAGAACTATTAAAGCCGGTTTAAAAAAACCGGGGGTGTAAAAAAACTCGACATATAAAATGATTGCGTATGGGGTGTCCAAAAAATAGTTCAGAACGGACAAAAATCAGTTTACAGCGGTGGCCGCATTTGGCGCTGTAAACCTTGCCCGACGGCGTATAGGTATA
>DXIJ01000066.1 GCA_019112945.1 Candidatus Monoglobus merdigallinarum
CCCGACGGCGTATAGGTATACTCCGAGGGTGATTTTTGTTCGTAGTTCAAGGGCATAAACATAGAAAATCCGCTCAAAAGGGCGGATTTTCTGCATTTAATGGGATGTTTTAATTTTTTGAGCACATTAAAAGCAAATATCGTCAGGTTTTTTACCCTTGAACGCTCTGGGCGATTTTTTTACACCCCCTTAAAATATTTTACCTCGCTGCAATAGCTTCCTTTGCCATTAAGACCAGATCCTCTTGGGACAGCTCACCGTCGATCTGCATAAGGCTGCTGTGCATGCCGTCCTCTTTCCAGGAAACACTCCGTACCTGCTGAATTTTCACCTCTGCGGAACCGTAGCTGAACACAAGCTCGCCGCTCTCCTGCGCTCTTTTATCCTCCTCGGTCAGTTCATAATCCGGCGGAACCAGCTTGTTTGTATAACTGCTGTAATATATCTCTACACCATTCTCTGCTGCCGCAACAGCGCCGCTAAAGCCGATCTGCGAATTAAATTTTTCCTGTGAGAAAACAACCTTGTCTCCGTCCTTTTGATATCTGAATGTAAACGACTTGAATTTTTCGACCGAATTTCCCGCATCGTCCGTTAGGTCATTATTGACGATATTTCCATCCTCAAAGGCATAGCCGTTGCTAAACTCCTCAATAAGCACCGGAGCATATCCCGCTGCGCTCATGCACTCCTCATACGACGGGAGCTTGGTATAATCCGGCCGGCTGTGCGATGATCCATTCCAGCTTGATATTATCCCGCTTGCGGCAAACACCGTGGTTCCGAGAACAAGCACAACCGCTGCCGCTATTACAATAAGCTTCTTTTTTGATCTCATATAACATCTCTCCTTTTCCTTGTTTATGCACCTTGATAAAATACGCTTTTGTGCATCGTCTGAAATCTCAATCCTGTTCAATGCAGCTTTAAGCTCCTTTTCTTTCATGCTAAAAACTCCTTTCACATTCTATCTTGAGCAAGCCCCGCGCATATTGCAGACGCTTCCGCACCGCACTCTTTGAAATTGACAGTATTTCTGCAATCTCCGCTGTTTTATAACCCTCTATGTAGAATAAATGTATAACCGTTTTGTATTTCGCCGGCAGACGCATTATCTCCTCAAGTATATTGATCTCCGATTGGTCCGCGCAGTATCCAATAGCCTCATCCAGGCTCTCGCAGCCGTGCTTTTTCCGAAAACGGCACATATCCTTGCATATGTTGACTGCGACCCTGATAAGCCACGCCTTTTTATGCTCCTCGTCTGCAAACTCCGGCGAACGTGTAATATATCTCAAAAAGGTGTCTGAAACAGCATCCTCAGCATCGGCATTGCTGTACAGCACTGTGAAACACAGTTTAAAAAGCATTCCTGAATATTTGTTCACAACATCTTCAATCTCACTATCAGCCGGCCGCACTGATAATTTTTTCATCGCCTATCAACCCCTTTCACTTATAACACGTTTTTAAATGCCGTTTTGTGACATACTTCCAAAATTTATTTTATATATCCTCATTCAGAATTATATCACAGCGCGTCAAACCTCCCATCTTTACTATGTACATGATAATATTTTTAT
Organism: Candidatus Monoglobus merdigallinarum; assembly: GCA_019112945.1. Lineage (GTDB taxonomy): Bacteria > Bacillota > Clostridia > Monoglobales > Monoglobaceae > Monoglobus > Monoglobus merdigallinarum. The sequence goes on from DXIJ01000066.1 coordinate 1,584, forward strand.
TTTTTGTATATATTATATTTATTGACTTTGCATGCCTGAAAAGGTATAATCAAATAAGAGACGCAGGACGTCTTAATTTAGTTACAAGCAGCATTAAAATTTGTAAGGAGGCCATCTGTATGAAAATGAAGAAATCTATCGCGGCAGCGCTTTCTGTGCTGATGATATTGTGCTCGATCCCGCTTGCAGCCGCAGCGGAAAGCAGCGGATATGCGACAAGGGGCGAAGTGTTAGATATGCTTATGACAGCAGCGGACGATTATAACCCCGGCGTTAAAGAAAGCGATATAATGCAGGGAGACGAAAACGGACTGCGCGAAAACGACAGCGTTACCAGAGCGGAGGCACTTATCATGCTTGGACGCGCCTTTGGCGGATTCCCGGAGCTTACCGGAAACAATCTGCGTATAGCTATCCCCAAGGAGGACTTTACCGATATACCCGCGTGGGCAGAGGCGGAGCTTGAACCTGTCTTTAATGCCGGCCTTGCCGCCGGAACCGGAGACGGAAAATTCTCTCCCGATGAATATGTTACCACTGAGCAGATGCAGACGTTCATAAGGCGTGTATTTGCTCTCTGCGGCTCCAATCTTAAAGACAGCTATTATTCAACCGTCAACAAGACGCAGCTCGATTCTCTCACAATACCCGAGGGACGGACATCAAACGGCGTCCTTAGTCAGGTTTCCGAAAACACCCTGGAGCAGACAAGGAAAATAATACAAGACGCGGCAACCGGCTCTCCCGAGCCCGGCTCTGCACAGGAGAAGATCAAAATCCTGTACAATAACATTATGGATATGGATGCACGTAACGCGGCGGGATACGAACCCATAAGAGAAGATCTTGAAGCGGTCGCGAGTGCCGGTTCAATATCTGACCTATGCAGTATCAGGATATTTAACGACACAAGCAATGCGTCAGAGCTGCTGGCGCGGTTTTCACTGTCTATCGACCCGATGGACAGCACTTCATACATCGGCACATTTGTCCCTGCCACGCCTCTGCTCAGTCAGCAGATATATAACGGAGAGGATGAAGCCGGCAAAACCGCGTATATAAAATATTTAAAAACGCTTCTTACACTCTGCGGTGAAGCTGACGCCGAGGCCGAAGCCAATGCTTTCTTTGAATTTGAAAAGGAAATATCTCAGGCCTCACTTTCACTTGCGGAGCAATATGATATCAGCAACACCTATAACATCTACACCCTCAGCGAGCTTAAAGCTATGTTCCCGCTGTTTAATATGGATGAGATGTTTGAAGCCGCCGGTCTAAAAGACAGCAGCGAAATACTTGTCAGTGATGCTAAAAAACTTGAACGTACAGCACAGATGTTTACGGACGATAATTTTGAAAATGTGCAGAATTATGTTAAACTCACTCTGATTCTAAACTGTGCTTCAACGCTCAGCGAGGACTTCGTTGAAGCCGAAAATACGTACAATAATGAAGTGCTCGGTATCTCAGGCTCTGCCTCTGATGAAGACACGGCTGTAAGCATTGTATCAAATCTGCTGTCTGAGTATATAGGACAGGCTTACGCCGAAAAGTACTGCACCGATGAAATCGTAAACGATGTTACCGAAATAATACACGAGGTCATTGACGTATATAAAGACAGGATCGCAAATCTTGACTGGATGAGCGAAACCACCAAGGAAAAGGCCTTGCTGAAGCTTGAAACAATGGTGATAAACGTGGGCGCCCCGGACTATGAAGATTATGACTTTGCGCTTGAAACCGCAGTGTTAAAAAGCGCCGAGGACGGCGGAAGCTTTTTTGACAACATAATGGAGATAAGAAAGGCTAATCTTGCATATATGGCAAAATCAGCGGGAACCAAGATTGATAAGACGGAGTGGATAACCACACCTCACACAGTAAACGCCTTTTATTCCGCAAACTTCAACTCGATCAATTTCCCTATCGCCTTTTTGCAGGCTCCGATATATGACAGCAACGCCTCATATGAGGAAAACCTCGGAGCGGTCGGTATGGTGATCGGGCATGAGATAACACACGCGTTTGACAGCAGCGGTTCACAGTATGACGAGAACGGAAACGCGGTAAACTGGTGGACAGACGAGGATGCAGCGACATTTGCCGCATTGTGCGATAATGTAGTGGAATATTACAGAGGACTTGAACCTGCCCCCGGTATCACTGTAAACCCCGAGCAGACGCTGACCGAAAACATTGCCGACCTGGGCGGAATGTCGTGCATTACGGAAATAGGCTCACGGCGCGAGGGCTTTGATTTTAAAAAGATGTTTGAAAGCTATGCTAACCTATGGCTTTCAGTCAATACGAGAGAATACATGCAAATGAAGGTAACCTCCGATGTTCACAGTCCTGACAATATAAGGGTCGACAGAGTGCTCCAAAGCATTGACAAGTTCTATGAGGTCTATGATATCGCCCCCGGCGACGGAATGTATGTTGCCCCGGAAAACCGGGCAAAAATTTGGTAAAGGCGCAGCAGCTTTAAGCCGATGGACACGCTTCATCGGCTTATTTTTTTCTATCTTGGGCATTACAGATATTTTGTGAAAATAGTACAATATATTGGCCTTATTTTCTTACTCATATAATAATTTATTGAATTATTAATGAAAAAAGTGTATACTTAAATAACGAAACAACACTAAAGCTATTTCAATAAAGGACACAGCTTCCAAGACGCAGGACGTCTTAATTTATTTATATTACACTATCTTTAACGGATACGGCTTCACCCTATCCGTTATGTATTTTTAGCAGATTCATAAACCGAGGGCAGTTTTGCGGCACATAAAATATGCTCTCAAAGAAAGGAGAAAGTATGTTAGATAAAAGTACAGTTGAATTGTTTGAACGCACATCGGTTCCAAAAGCCGTGGTAAAGCTGGCAGTGCCGACTATACTGAGCTCACTGGTCATGGTTATATATAACCTTGCGGATACATATTTTGTCGGAATGCTTAACAATGCCGTGCAGAATGCAGCAGTAACGCTTGCGGCTCCTGTCCTGCTGGCTTTCAATGCAGTAAATAACCTGTTTGGCGTTGGCAGCTCAAGCATGATGAGCCGTGCTCTCGGAGCAAAGGATTTTAAAACGGTTTCTCTAAGCTCCGCTTTCGGTTTTTACAGCTCAATAATCGCCGGTATACTGTTCTCGCTGCTGTGCTTTATATTCAACACTCCTCTTCTCAACCTGCTCGGCGCAAATTCCGAAACAATGCAGGCAACAAGCGAGTATATGTTCTGGACTGTTGTGCTGGGTGCGACGCCGGCCATTTTAAACGTCGTCATGGCGTATCTTGTCCGTGCCGAGGGCTCGGCTCTTCACGCAAGCATAGGCACAATGAGCGGGTGTATTTTAAACATCATACTTGACCCTATTTTTATTATGCCGTGGGGATTTAATATGGGCGCCGGCGGCGCCGGCCTTGCTACGTTTATTTCAAACTGTGCGGCCTGCATATATTTCTTCATACTGCTTTTTTGCAAGAGAAACAGAACGTATGTGTGTATTAATCCGAAAATGTACCGGTTTAAAAAATATATCGTAACCGGTGTGTGCGGCGTCGGGATCCCGGCTTCTATCCAGAACCTGCTCAATGTAACGGGAATGACGGTGCTGAACAACTTTACCTCCGTGTTCGGCTCGGACGCTGTAGCGGCAATGGGTATTACTCAGAAGATAAACATGGTGCCGATGAATATCGCAATGGGACTGTCTCAGGGAATAATGCCGCTTATAAGCTACAGCTACGCCAGCCTTAATGTTAAGCGTATGAAAAAAACTCTTACTTTCTCTATGAAGATTTCCGTAACATTCTTAGCAGCGATGACGGTCTTATATTACATAGCCGCCGCTCCGCTGACGGCTATGTTTATGGAAAATGAAAGCATTGTAGCATACGGAACAAGCTTTTTAAGAGGCTTCTGCCTGGGTCTGCCGTTTCTGTGTATTGATTTTTTGGGCGTCGGCGTTTTTCAGGCCTGCGGAATGGGTGAAAAATCTTTCGTATTCGCAATACTCAGAAAAATTGTCCTGGAAATACCGGCGCTGTATCTGCTGAACCGCCTGTTCCCGCTGTACGGTCTGGCATACGCACAGTTCGCAGCCGAGCTGGTTTTGGCTGCCGCATCCATTTTTGTGCTCAGAGGTATATTTAAAAAACTTGACGCTCAAAAACAGGCAAAGGCGGCCGATGCAGATTAACAGTTTATTCTGATTTTAAGCTCAGAATAAACACATATTCAGAAATACTTTTAAAAAAAGCTCATATAATATCAATAAAAATCTGCAATATATCCCGGCAGTAATCAGGCTCAGACAAAAAATATAAATATCGACATGAGGGAGAGTTTGTTATGATTGATCTTTTATCGAGACTTTTTATCAAAGACCAAAACGACTTTAAAAACCCAAAGGTCAGGCAAAAATACGGAGTTCTGTGCGGCGCGGCGGGGATCGCGCTCAACCTCCTGCTATTCGCCGGAAAAATCTTTGCGGGGTTACTCAGCAATTCAATCGCCATTACGGCAGACGCTTTCAACAACCTGTCAGACGCCGGTTCTTCAATAATCACACTGATAGGCTTCCGTATGGCAGGACAGAACCCGGATCCGGATCACCCTTTCGGGCACGGACGGATCGAATATATTTCCGGCCTGCTGGTATCAATAATCATACTTGTAATGGCGTTTGAGCTTATCAAAAGCTCTGTAGAAAAAATTTTTAACCCGGAGGAGCTGACCTACAGTCCGGTGATCTTGGCCATACTTTTGGCATCGATACTTGTAAAGCTCTATATGGCGTATTATAACCGCAGGATTTCAAAAAAAATCAACTCGTCCGCTATGATGGCAACGGCTGTGGACAGCTTGAGTGACTCACTGGCAACAACTGTGGTGCTTGCTTCAACGCTCGTTGCACACTTCACCGGGCTGAAAATTGATGCATACTGCGGCGTGCTTGTAGGCCTGTTTATATGCTATGCCGGAATAAACGCGGCCAGAGATACGATAAACCCTCTGCTCGGTCAGGCTCCGGATCCGGAGTTTGTAAAACAGGTAAACGATATCGTGCTGTCCTATGACGGTATTATCGGCATTCATGATATGATAGTCCACAATTACGGCCCCGGCAGGGTTCTGATATCGCTTCACGCCGAGGTTCCCGCCGACGGTGATATTCTTGCAATACATGATATGATCGACTTGATCGAGCACAGGCTGCACGATACCCTCCATTGCAGCGCAGTGATCCATATGGACCCGATATGTATCGGTGATGAGGAAACATCACGTCTTAGTAAAATAGTTGAGGGCTACCTCAAAGATATTGATCCCGCTATCACAATGCACGATTTCAGGATAGTTAAGGGGCCGACTCACACCAACGTTATATTTGATATCGTCGTGCCCTATAACTTCCATATTCCGGATAATGAGATCGTAAAGCTTCTCTCGGAGCGGATCCAAAATGAAAATCCAAATCATTTTGCCGTAATCGAAGTTGATAAGCAATATGTTAAACCGTAATATAAAACAGCTGCCCTGTTCGCGGGCAGCTGTTATTTTATTTAAAGTCATCGGATTTTAGATCAAGGCCGTACTTTTTATTATATTCATTGATGCGCTCGTCCCTCTCGCGCTTAGCAAGGTTCTTGGCTTGATCAAACGAAGCCTTTTGCGCCAGATAATCAAGGCGAGCTTTCTCTTCCATGCGCTCAACAAGCGGCGTACTTACGATCGGATCCTCATAGTGTGCAGCCTGGTATTTATAGATCAGCTTTAAGAATATCGGTGTGATAATAGTGGTAGCCACGACCACGATTATTATCGGTGCAAAAAATTCAGGGACCATAAGTCCGAGCGCCGCTCCCTTGCTTGCAACTATCAATGCGACCTCGCCGCGGGAGATCATTCCGATACCGATTTTTGTGGACTGCAAATTAGTATAACCGCACATCTTGGCTCCAACGCCGCAGCCTATGATCTTTGATAAGATTGCAACAAGCGTAAGCAGCAGCGTAAAAACTATTATCGAAGTACTCATAGAATCTATCGTGACTTTCAGGCCCACGCTGGCAAAGAAAACAGGCGACAGCAGCATAAATGACAGCGTATCAAATTTTGAAATAATGTATGACGTCCTCTTTGTGCCAGACAGAATAAGACCCGCAACAAACGCACCCGTTATATCCGACACCCCGAAGAAATGCTCCGCACAGTAAGACATCACAAGGCAGAAAACAAAAGCCCATATTCCGAAACGCTTCAGATCCTTGCCGTAATTGTTCATCCACGGCCTTACCAGCTTTATAAATACAAAGGCAACGACAATACAGAATACAAAAAACAGTCCTATCTTCAGCAGAACCATACCGAGGCTCACGCTTGAATCGGCAAAGCTTGTGATAATCGTAAGCGCTATAATGCCCAGTACATCATCGATAAGCGCCGCTCCGAGAATTGCGTTTCCTGAATGCGTTGACAGCTTTCCCAACTCCTTGAGCGTCTCTACGCTGATACTGACAGAGGTAGCGGTAAGTATAACTCCAACAAATATGTTCTGCAGCATTGTATTCGGGTCGCCGCTCTTATTAAAGAAGTGTGCAAGCAGCCAGCCGCCGAGCAGCGGAACAATAACACCCATTACCGCAATTACCGTTGAAGCAATACCGCATTTTCTCAGTTCTTTTATATCTGTCTCCATACCGGCACTGAACATCAGTACAATAACTCCGATCTCAGAAACCGCTGTTATAAAATCGCTGGTATGCAACACGCCGAGGCATGCAGGACCGAGAATCAATCCGGCAAGCAGCGCGCCTACGACCTGCGGCATCTGTATCCGTCTTGTCAAAAGTCCCAGCACCTTTGTGCTGAGTAGTATTATTGCCAGGTCAATTAAATATTTATAATCCATTTCTTTCTCCCCCGGTACAAATACAAATTTATATTTATTATATTTTTCCGATTTAATAAAATGCAATAAGCATTTTAACCAGTTTATATAATACTACTTTTTATCATATTTGTCTACAAGTATTTTGCTTACAAATTGCAATTTTTTGACTAATTTGCAAAACAGCTCAACAGCCTCCGAAAAACGCGCCTGAAACGCCGGATGCACCGTTTTGTCTCAAATGACTTCGGCCTAATGTATATTAAACGATTATGTTGACACCTCTCCCGGCATATTATATAATAGTCAAATAAATCTGCCGTATATGCGCGGCGGACATCCGGAGGCGATAACTTGAAAGTATGCGGTATAGTCTGTGAATATAACCCTTTCCATAACGGCCATAAGCACCAAATCGATGTCATAAAAAACAGGCTCGGATATGACACTGTCGTCGGTGTTATGAGCGGCAACTTCACGCAGCGCGGCGATGTGGCCGTATTTGATAAAAGCGTTAGAGCGAACGCGGCAATAATGAACGGCATGGATCTTGTAGTAGATCTGCCGACAGTCCACGCGCTGCAATCGGCCGAAATATTTGCCGAAAATGCCGTATTCATTTTAAACGCACTCGGAGTTGACGCACTGTCGTTCGGCTCCGAAAGCGAAGATTTGGATTCAATGAAGCGTCTGGCACAGCTTTTTGTAAAGGAGTCCCCCGAATTTGTATCGGCTCTCAAATCCGAGCTCCGTCAGGGCAAGCCGTATCATCTGGCGCGCTCATCGGCCGCCTCAAAAATACTCGGCGGCGGGTGCGGCGACATCCTAAAAGAACCTAACAACATTCTTGCTATCGAGTATTTAAAGGCTCTTCTTAGGCTTGACAGTCCCATGATACCTCATCCCATAAAACGTGATTCATCCCACCATAACGACAGCGAAATTTACGGGAGTATCGCAAGCGCAACCGCAGTCAGAAGCGGACTGAAAAATCAAAATCCGTCTGCACTCAGTGCAGTGCCGGACAATTGCGGCAAACTTTACAAGCAGTCAAAAATTCATGACATTGAGCGTCTGAGTACAGCCATCATTTCCAAAATAATACTGTCCGATGCAGAACTTATCAGAAAAGTCCCCGATGTGTCGGAGGGGCTTGAAAATAAGATAAAGAAAGCTGCCCGAGATTCAAAAAGCTTCTCTGAGCTCTGTGATAACATCAAGTCGAAAAGATATGCACACAGCCGAATCAGAAGAATTTTGATTAATTTTCTGCTCGGTATAACCGCAGACAACGCTTCCGTGCGCCCGCAGTATATCAAAATACTCGGGTTTGGCAGCAAGGGACAAATGCTGCTCAATCATAAAAAGAAGACCTGCCCTCTTCCTCTTGCCAAGAACAGAAACGCAGTAAAAAACAACCCTGCCGCCGCAAAGCTGTGGGACAGGGAACTGCAATTCGATATGATATACAAACTGTCGGAAGTTTAACGCTGTCGCCGGGCACGGCCGTAAAGGCCAAGCCCGGCACATTTTTATACCTTATCTAAGCTCAAAATTACCGAATCGTAACGCTGCCGCCGGATTTGGTTATTGTATAATCCCTTGAAGCATTCGATTCCTCGCCCAATACCGAAACAGTCAGCGTATGCGTCCCGTGCGGCAGCGCACTTGCGTCAAGCTCTGTTCTGTACGGGATATCCGTAAATGCCGCAAACAGGCTTCCGTCAATATAATACTCAACAGTCTGTGTGTATTGTTCGGGCAGATACGCATATGTGTAGATTGGAATCATGCTGTCCGCACCGTACACTCTTCCCTCATCTGCCTTGACAAACACAAATTCCGGCGTTGAACCGTAGGACAAAAGATACTGTCCTGAATTAAACGCCTCCTCCATTATCGCGCAATACTGTGGCTTATGCTTTAGATCAAAACCTATTATCTCGGTTTCCATATCGCGGTTAAAATATACTATGCTCTTTAGCTGCGGATATCTCATGGCGGCATACCAGTACATGTTTCTTATACGGACCTCGCCCCACCTATCGATGTTTTCATCAGTGTATGCCAAATTTGAAACAACTCCGCCCTCGCTTATCGCAAGAGGCTTATTGATGTTATTTTCGGCCATGAACTCGGTTATGTATTTTAGCGAATTGGTCGTATAACCAAACTCACCGAGAGTAAAATATATCTGCGCCTCTCTTGAAGTGTTTACCTCAGAACCGTCCTCCAGCAAAAGGCTGTCATGAAAATCCTTTTTGGAAAATGATGATACGCCTATCCAGTCCACATACTCGTCACCCGGATAGTAGAACCAAAACGGCCTGTCAAGAGAGCCGTTGTCGTTCGGCGACCACATAACGGCAAAGTTCGGATATTCGTGAACGATATCGGCAATTTTTCTGAACGCCTTTACATATGCGCTCGGGGAGTCGCCTAAGTACCCGATATTCATCTCTCCGCCGAAACGGATTATCGTCGGCTTGTTATACTCCGCCAAATTATCAAGCGTCTCACGGATATACCCGTCATTATCACTGTCAAGCGCCAGATTGATGTCCGATATGTTCCACGGAACCTGACTTATACAATTCTTTTCGGGTACTATATAGCTGCTTGGCTTAAACAGCTGCGTCTGAAAATCATCAAATTCTATATATGAGGAATACACCCCAAAGTCATGGTGGAATACTTCTTCGCGTCCCGTTTCCGGGTCTCCGTTTCCGTCACTGACTATTCCCGCATACACACCGCTTCTCGGCTCCAGCCGCGCACCGTAATAAACCGCTTCCTCCGGCGCTCCCTCGGTGTATATATCAAGCTCTGTTACATTGACCTTGCTCTCCATCTCATGAAGCAGCGCCGTCCAATCGTCAACACGCGGCCTGAAGCAATTTATATAAAACGCCTGTGTCCCGGGGTCGTAGCCGCCGTTCATATTGTAATCAGACCAGCCCCACCATACGTTATATTCATCCGTAAGCGCCACCAAATCATCAACGCTCACACACGCATTGTTATCAAGCATGTATACATCTATCTTTATCCCATTGATGCGGTAATCACCGTCTGATAAGACAGCGCTATAGCCTGACGCGGGTATCAGCTGCATGCCGGGATACTCGGTTATATCAGACATTGTCCTGAGATTATAGATGTTTTTTTCGGAATCATAATTCTTTTCAAAGCCGTATCTGCTCAAATCCTCTAAGGATATCACAACAGTATCATCACAGAAATACCCCCGGATTGGAATACCGTCAACATATACTGGCATGTATGACACACTGTAGCTGCCCGCAAAGCCGCTGCCGGTATCATCATTGCCCCGGCAAATACCTACAACCATGAGAATCGAAACTATCAATACCGCAGCGCAAACAAGCACGATAGGCATAAATCTGCCGTGCCGGTAATTCATAAAATCACATCCTAAAAAAGCTTTATACTTATGTGACGATTTTTTCCGGAAAAAGTTCCGGGTATGGAAATTTTAATTGATTATCCGCGCGCTATCGCTGCTTGTGCAGAAACAGGGTACCTATCCGCTGCCCCTCCAGCACCCTGTAAATATTCTCAGGGCAGCTGCCGTTCATCAGTATCATATCAATACCATGATCATTTACAAAACTCGCGGCCTTGAGCTTGGTTTTCATACCGCCTGTGCCCCGGCTGCTTCCCGCAGAGCCCGCAAAAGACTTTATCTCATCGGTAATGCTTGAAACGACCGGGATAACGCTTGCGTTTATATCAGTACGCGGATCGCCGTCATAAAATCCGTCAATATCCGACAGGATTATAAGCAAATCCGCCTTTACAAGCTCGGCAACATACGCCGATAAAGTATCGTTGTCGCCGAACTCAATCTCGTAGGTGGAAATAACATCGTTCTCGTTGACTATAGGAACCACTCCATAACCGAGCATTGCCTCAAAGGCTCTTCTTGCGCTGTTGTAACGCGTCTCCTCGTCAAGAATAAACTTTGTAAGCAGCACCTGCCCGGTATTATAACCGTATTCCTTAAAAAACTTATCGTATATGGAAACAAGCGTTGCCTGTCCGATAGCGGCCAGCGCCTGCTTTTCCCTGACGGAATCCGGCTTCTCTTCAAGCCCTACCTTTCCGACGCCTGCTCCAATTGCGCCGCTTGAGACCAAAATCACCTCATGGCCTATATTCCTTATATTGGATATGACCCTGACAAGCTTTTCAACCCTTTCAAGATTCAGCTTGCCGCTTGAATGCGTAAGAGTTGAAGTTCCCACCTTGATCACAATTCTCAATTTTTGCAAAATATATCAGTCCTTAACAATATATCAATAATTAATCACATATATTAAATAAAGGCTATTTTACGGAAGAATATTGTAAATATTCTCTGTAAGCCCGGTGCTTTCAGCCGTCAGCGCAGCAATAGCCAGAACCGCCAAAGCGGCGGCCAAAATACATACCGGCAGAACAACTCTTCTGAGCCGCCCGCCCTTTCTGAGCGGTTCAATAACTTCTTTCTGATAGCTGAAGCACTCCTTTGCAACTACGTTGCTGAGCAGCAGCAGACATATGAGGTTCGGTACCGCCATAAGGGCGTTCATGATATCCGCAAAGCTCCATGCGATCTCAAGGCTGGTGGTAGCTCCGACAAACGTCAAAAGACAGAACACAAGCCTGTACGCAATGATCACCGCTCTGTTGCTGACCAAATATTCAAGGCTCTTTTCACCGTAATACTCCCAGCCTAAAATAGTTGAAAACGCAAACAATGAGATCCCTATTGTGATTATTATACTGCCCGCATAGCCAAGCGCGGTGCTGAATGCCTGGATAGTGAGGGTCGTGCCCGAAACTATCTCTCCGCCCGCGGTGGTGTTTCCCAGTGCTCCCGATGAGGCAACCGCAAGACCGGTCATAGTGCACACAACGAGAGTATCAAAAAACGTTCCGGTCATGTTTATGTATCCCTGTTTTGAGCAGCTGTCTGTTTTAGCAGCCGCAGCTGCGATAGGAGCAGAGCCGAGGCCGGCCTCGTTTGAGAACACACCGCGGGCAACGCCCTTGCTTATAATCGTCTGGACAGCAATACCCGCGCCGCCGCCCGCGAGCGGCCTGATACCAAACGCCATGCTGAAGATATTATGCAGTCCCTCGGGAACGTTTTCAATATTGATTATAATAACCGCCAATGCCGAAACTATGTAAAAAACCGCCATGACCGGAACGATTACGCCGCACACCCGGCCTATGCTTTTTATACCGCCTATTAAAATGACGATACACAGTATCACGATGACCGCGCCCGTTATCCAGGGAGCGACATTAAAGCAGTCGCTGACAGCTGTGGCGATAGAGTTCGCCTGTGTCAGATTTCCGATACCGAACGAGGCAAGCACGGCGAACACAGAGAACAAAAACGCCAAGGCTGCGCCGAGCTTTTTATTTTTAAGGCCGTTCTTTAAAGCGTACATGGGGCCTCCCACATACTCGCCGACCTCGTTCTTTTCTCTGTACTTCACAGCCAGAACGCTCTCTGCATACTTGGTCGAAAGCCCGAAAAGCGCACTCAGCCACATCCATACAAGCGCCCCGGGGCCTCCGGCGGCCAATGCCGTGGCAACTCCCGCTATGTTTCCGGTTCCTATAGTTGCCGCAAGCGCCGTCATAAGCGATTGAAAGGGCGTTATATCGCCGCTCCCGGAACGCCCCCCGCCTTTATCGAATATTGACTTTATAGCATATCCAAGGTTTCTCCAGGGCAGGAATTTAAGCCGTATCGTCAAAAATATACCCGTTCCGACAAGCAAAACAAGCATAGCCGGGCCCCAGACAAAACCGTCGATTATTTCCAGAAAACCTGCTGTATCCATTTTAGCTACTCTCCGTCTATCAGTTTTTATTATGATGCAAACCGCAGCATAATGTGCTTTGAGCTTAACAATATTTGTGCGGTTTACAAATAATGATTATAGCAAAACTTAATATTTAAGTCAATATTTATCTTGGCAAAACCTTAATTATGGTGTATACTGTCATGTTAAGGAGAACTATCATGAAAATAGGAAATACAGAACTTAAAAACAATGTAATACTCGCTCCCATGGCGGGCGTGACCGATAAGGCGTTTCGAATAATCGCCAAGCCGTTTGGCCCCGCGCTTATGTATACCGAAATGGTATCCGGAAAGGGGCTTTTATATAAGAACAAAAAAACACGGCTCCTGCTTGAAACGCTTGAGGAAGAAAAACCCGTCGCCGCACAGATATTCGGACATGAGCCCGATGTTATGGCGGCAATCGCCGAGGACGCACTGCGTTTCGGCGCGGAGATTATAGACATAAACATGGGCTGTCCGGCCCCTAAGATAGTGAATAACGGAGACGGCAGCGCACTGATGAAATACCCGGAGCTCGCCGGAAGAATAATAAAAGCAGTCAAACGCGCCGTAAACTGTCCTGTGACGGTTAAAATAAGAAAGGGCTGGGACGACGCCAGCGTAAACGCGGTTCTGATGGCTCAAACCGCCGAACAGAGCGGAGCGGACGCGGTAACCGTCCACGGCAGAACCAGACAGCAGTTTTATTCCGGAAACGCCGACCTTGAGATAATCAAAAGCGTCAAGTCCGCCGTATCTATACCCGTTATCGGCAACGGGGACATTCATGACGGCAGGTCGGCTCAGCATATGCTCGATTATACAAACTGTGACGGCATAATGGTCGGCCGCGCGGCACAGGGCAACCCCTGGGTTTTTAAAAGCATTCTGAGCTGTCTCAGCGGCTCCGAAGAAGCGCCCGCGCCGTCACTCAGGGAGCGCTGCGAGACCGCTTCAAGGCACCTGGAGCTTTTGATAAAATTCAAGGGTGAACGCACAGGCGTTCTTGAGGGACGAAAGCACATGGCCTGGTATTTTAAGGGCATAAGCGGCGGTGCTGCGCTGCGCTGCGCAATAAATCAATGCAGCAGTGCGGCTGAGATGAAAGATATAATCAGCTATGACAGCATTATATCATACAGCAACCGTCAGCAGCCATAGTACCGCTATGCCGGGTACGCCGAACACACCGGTCGTCAGAATATTAAACGGGTTTAAGGCGATTTTGACCCCGGCAGCACCCATGATTAGATTAAACACAACTATAAGCAGGGCTCCGGCAGCGCAGCTCAGCAGCAGCCTGCCCGCCCAGATAAGCGGCTTTTTGAATAATTTTAAAGCCAGAAGCAAAATAAAAAGTCCGAATAAATACACGGCGATATTTTTTAAATCAAATGACATATCAAGCCCTCCAAGCTTTATGCTTGTTTAATTTATATGCCCATCAGCCGCCGATAATTACTCGGACTTGTTTTTGTTTTTATTTTTGTTTATCTCCGCCGCTGTGAAAATAGTCATATACATTTTTCGCGGTAGTCTTATCGACCACCTCCTCAAGTTCTGACAATTCAGCATTTTTTATCCTGTTGATAGACGAAAAACTAAGCAGCAGCTTATTCCTGCGCGCTGCACCGACGCCCTTTATCTCATCAAGAACACTGTGAAACCCTGCCTTTTCGAACTTTTTACGGAACGAGGTTACCGCAAACCTGTGAACCTCCTCCTGAACCGCGCACAGGAACCTGAACAGCTCGCTGTCGCTGCCTACATCTATCTCATGATGTTCATCGGTCAGGCCTCTTGTTCTGTGCTTGTCGTCCTTTACCATTCCAAAGACCGGTATATCCTCTCCCATGGTCTCAAACAGCTCTTTAACAGTGCTGACGTGACCCTTGCCGCCGTCGAGAAGTATCAGATCCGGCAGCGGCAAAAACTTAGCTTTGTCCTCAGTGAGAGTACCGGCCGCGATATCGTCCATTTCCTTATACGCGCGGTTTATCCGGCGGAAGATTACCTCCCTTGTGCTCTCGTAATCATCAGCGCCCTCGACAGTCTTTACCGTAAATTTTCTGTAAGCCGATTTTCTGGGCAGCGCATTGTTATAAACAACGCACACACCGACGCTTTGAGCCCCCGATATATTGGAGATATCATAGCTCTCTATCCTTGACGGGAGCTTTTCAAGCGACAGCGTATCCATAAGGCTTTTGAGAATTTTATTCCGGTTTGTGTTATCCCTGTTGCGCTTAAATTTATGGAGCTTGAGCGATTCTGAGGCATTTTTGTTTGCCATTTCAACACTCCTTGCCTTTTCACCGCGCTTGGGAGTATGGACATTGACCTTTCGGCCGGATTTTTGTGTGAGCCACTCGCCTATCTCCTCTCTGTCGTCAATCTCTACGGGCAAAAGCACTTCGCGCGGCAGGTCGGTGACAGAAAAATAAAACTGCTTTAAAAAGCCCGATATCAGCTCCTCGGCGCTGTCATCGGAGTTTTCGAAAACATAGTTCTCAGAGCCTATTATCTTGCCGGAGCGCATGTAAAATATCTGAACGCAGTAATCCTTGTCCTCACAAAACATGCCTACTATATCACGGTTTTCGTAGTTTGAGGATACTATTTTCTGCTTTTCTCCGAGCGCCTTTAAATGCTGTATACTGTCACGGTATCCGGCCGCTCTTTCAAACTCCAGATTGTCGGCGGCTTTCAGCATCTTATTTTTCAGCTCCTGCTCCAGCTCGTCATAGTTACCGCTCAGCACGTCCGCTATCTTGTCAAACATGGCGGAGTACTCCTCCTGCGTTATCCTGCCGTCGCAGGGCGCGCTGCACTGGCCTATCTGATAATAAAGGCACGGACGGCCTTTACCTATCTCCTGCGGCAGCTGCTTTGAGCAGGTTCTTATCTTGAATATCTTTTTTATCAGCTCAAGCGTTTCTTTGGTATTCATCGCGCTCATATACGGGCCGAAATATTTTGAGCCGTCCCGCAGCAGCCGTCTGGTTATAAATATCCGCGGGAAAGCCTCCGCTGCGGTTATCTTTATATAAGGATACTGCTTGTCGTCTTTCAGCAGTATATTGTATTTGGGCATATGCTTCTTTATAAGATTGCATTCCAGTATCAAGGCCTCAACCTCGCTGTCTGTCAGAATGTAATCAAAATCATACACGTTTTCGACCAGCTTTCTGGTCTTTAGGGTATGCCCCTTTGAGTTTATAAAGTATGAGCTGACACGGTTCTTCAGAGCCTTGCTCTTGCCGACGTATATTATTTTGCCGTCGCGGTTCTTCATCAGATACACACCCGGCGCAAGCGGCAGGCTCTTGAGTTTAGATTTTATTCTGTTCATAACTTCATCGTTCATCTGATCACCAAACCTAAAACAAATATAAAAAAAGAGCAAACCGTTACAGCTCGCTCTGATTGTAAATTATCACGTTAAACACGGTTTATGCAAAGCTTGATGAGATTAACTCAACCAAGCTGTTGACCGCATCCTCTTCATCGTGGCCGTCAGCAATTATAGTTATCGTAAGCCCCTTTGTTATTCCCAGCGACAAAACGCCGAGTAAGCTCTTTGCATTAACTCTTCTGTCCTCG